>CAYVQL010000073.1:0-38067 GCA_964454135.1 uncultured Enterobacterales bacterium
CCATCGCCGTCGGGATCATCCTCGTCTTCGATCACGTAGCTGGCGTCCTGCGGATCCACGACCTCGATCTCCAAGGCGTACCAGGGCACGGCCCCGTCCAGCAGCCCGCGGACGCAGAGCGCCCAGCTGCCCTCCTCCACGAAGCGCGCGCCCGGGGCCTGCTCGGGATCCAGCACCGCGCAGCCATCCTCGGCCGGTGCGCCCACTGCCAGGGCCGTGCCGTCGGGGCTGTGCAGGATCAAGGTGGCCGGAGCGGGGCAGCTGCCGATCAGGCGCGCCTGCAGAGCGGCGCAGGCCGGCAGCTCGAAGGAGAAGCAGTCCGCGTCGGCCTCGGTCAGGGCGCCGTGCACCAGCCCGCCAAGCCAAGCCTCGGCCTCGCTCCAGCTGTCGTTGGGCTCGCTCTCCAGCTGGCCCGTCTCGGCCTCGCACAGGGGCGTGCAGCCATCGCCACCCCAGGCGTCGCCGTCGTCGCAGTCCTCGCCGCTGTCCGCCACGCCGTCACCGCAGCTGGGCAGCAGGCAGGCGCTGCGGCAGGCATCGGGCTCGCTGTCGCTGTTGGCGGCACCCTCGTCGCATTCCTCGTCCCCCTCCAGCAGGCCATTGCCGCAGCCCGGCAGGACCCAGGGCATCGTGCTGTCGGCCACGCGCTCCTCGTCACAGGCGAACAGGGCGAGCAGCAGCAGGATGGTAGAGCGCATCGCCAGCAACTATAGCCTCCCCGCCCAGCGCGCGGGCAGGCTACCTTGTCCCCATGCAAGCGTTCTGGCTCCTGGTCTCCATGGCCTCCGCGCAAGAGGTCTGGTTCTATCCCGGTCCCGGTCCTGAGCGGGCCGTGATCGCAGCGGACTCCACGGTGGACGGCATGCCCGTACGGCGAACCGATGGCGTGCTGGCGCGCGTCGAGGCCCCCCAGGCGCTGGCTCTGTTGCCCCAGGTGGCGGAAGTGGAGCTGCTGCCGGGCGGTCGGCAGATCGTGCTTCTCCGCGTGCATTCCTGGGCCGACGAGGTGGCCCTGTCCCGTGAGCTCTGGGCGCGCCCGGACGTGCGCTGGGCCCACCCCGACCTGGCGCTGCAGCCCACGCTCCACAGCCTGCCCGACGATCCCTACGTCGAGGACCAGTGGCACCTGGCCAACACGGGCCAGAACGAGGGCACCTCCGGCAGTGACATCGACGCCGAGACTGCCTGGGCCATCAGCACGGGTGCCGGCGGCCTGGTGGCCGTGATCGACACGGGCGTGGACACGGACCATCCCGACCTGCGCGTCACCTCGGGCTGGGACTACATCGACGACGACAAGGACTCCTTCCCCGATCCGGACTACAGCGGCGGCCCGCACGGCACCTGCGCCGCGGGCGTGGCAGCGGCCAGCGGCGACAACGGCGTCGGCGTGGCCGGCGTGGCCTACGACGCCGACATCTACGCTATCCGTTTCATCGGCGGCGACACCACCCTGGCGGACCTCTACCAGGCCTTCGTCGAGGCCACGGATGCCGGCGCCTGGGTGCTGTCCAACTCCTGGGGCTTCGGCGACGACTGCCCCAGCTTCGACACCTACCACTCCATGCAGGAGGCCCTGGACTACGTCGAGGAGGAGGGGCGCGGCGGCCTGGGGGCGGCCGTGGTGGCCAGCGCCGGCAACGGCGGCTGCGACTTCTCGGGTGACGGCTTCCAGGCCCATCCTTCGGTGATCAGCGTGGGTGCCCTGGACGGCAACGACGAGCGGGTGTCCTACTCCTGCTACGGCGATCTGCTGGACATCGCCGCGCCCACCAGCCTGCTGACCACCGATCTCTCGGGCGAAGAGGGCTACGGCGAGTGGGACTCGGATCCCGACTACTACGGCTACTTCTCGGGCACCAGCGGCGCCGCCCCGGTGGTCTCGGGCGTGCTGGCCTTGATGTTCGCCGCCAACCCGCGCCTGAGCGCGGCGGATGCGCGCGAGGTGCTCTGCCAGACCGCCGAGCGCGTCTCCACCGACGAGGCCCAGTACGACGAGGAGGGCTGGAGCCCCTACTACGGCTGCGGGCGGGTGGACGCCGGAGCCGCCGTGCTGGCGGTGGCCAACGAAGAGCCCGGAGAACCCGAGCCCATCGCGCCTGTGAGCCAGGCCTACCCGGACCGCGTGCTGCTGCGGTGGCAGGCGGCCGAAGACGCCGACGGCGACTGGTTGAGCTACGAGCTGCGCTGGTGGGTGGGGGACGATCCGGACGACGCCATCATAGAGGAGCTGGAGGACACCTCGCTGGACATCACGGGCCTGGTGGCAGCTGGGGAGAAGGTCTCGTGGTGGGTCAAGGCCAGCGACCTCTGGGGCGCGGGGCTACCTAGCGAGACCAGCTCGTTCATGGTGGTGGAGATTCCGGGGGAGCCGGAGCTGGTCGTACCCAGGGGGGAGACGGGCTGCGTGGCGGTAGGGGGTCGCGGGGTGGGATGGGTGGGCGCACTGGCAGGCCTGGTGCTGGCGGGCCGACGGCGGCGTCTCAGCGTTCTTCTTCGCCGTCGCCCTGCGCCCGATCCCCGGCGAGCCGCATGCCCAGCAGCGCCACCCAGCTGACAGGCGCCCCAGCGTCCGGCTCGAGCTCCATCTCCAACCTGGTGTTGAACCCCATCCGTCGCGCGGGCCAGAACACGAGTTCGCCTGCCACCCGCAGGCAGAGCGGCGGGTAGTAACGGTCCGCCAGGCGCAATCCCACCTCCGAGGCCAGGTCCAGCCGCTGAAGCCGGCCCTCGTCGTAGCCCAGGTGGAAGTAGTGGAGCGGCACTTCGTCGCTGCTATGCATGTCGAGCGCGCCGCGCCGGTAGCCCGCATGCCATGCGCGCTCCTCGGCGGAGCCCAGCCGCGCCCGCAGCGCGAGCAGCAGGCCGGGCCCGGCGGCCTTCGACCAATCCGGAGTGACGGAGAGAACCTGCGCCCACGCGCCCCCGAGATCCACGGCGCCCTTGCTCCCATAGAGGACCAACGATTCCCTGTGCGCGGTCTGGGCGCTGTAGCCCACGAGCAACCCGAGGTGCATCATGGCGCCCACAGCTACCCCGAGATCGCCGTAGGTCCGCCAGGCGAGCCCCCCCCGATACACGGAGAACCTCGAGGACGGTCCCTGCCGCTCGTACCAGGCCAGCTGGCTGTGGGCGAGGAGGGTCAGCCTCTCGCGGAGAGGCCAGTGGACATCGGCGCGCGCGCCCCCGGCCAGCCGGACGTCGGAGAAAGCCCACGAGCTCGAGGGCGAACCGTCCGCCTCGCCCATTCCCCCGAGGAACAGAGTCGTGCCAGCAGGAAAGCCGAGTCGCAGCGCCAGGAAGAGGTCGTTGTCGCCGCCGAGCCCGTATGTTCCCCAATCACGGGAGAACATGGGAACGCCATGCGGCTGCCAGGTTTCGGGTTGCTCGAGGAATCCCAAGTCGGCACTCCCAAGCGCCGTCCTGGCCAGGAGCCGCAGGCCTGGCTTGCCGGGCGCTCCCATGTCCAGGCTGAGCTGCGCATCGCCATCGGGGCGATGGTTCGCATAGGGCCTGGTGCTGTGGCCGAGCCAGACATGGGAGTACGAAGCGGCGGAGAGCGCCGCGTCGATCCTGTCCGTCGTCAACCCGAGGTTCGCCGCGGGGGCGATCCTCAGGGCGCCGGACAGCCCGAAGTCGCTGCGCAGTTCCCCTCCCAGATCCACCATTCCCTGGATGCTCCTGCACAAGGGGGGACTGGCCCCGTCATCTTCGGCGACGCCTGCCGCTGTGTGCGCCAGGCGATCCGCTTCGTCCCGCTGCTCCCCCTGAAGCGCCCATCCCTCTTCACGAAGCGCCACGCCCGCAGCTGCGCCATGGGAGCAATTTCCCACCGGAGCCCAGTCGATGCCTTGCTCGGTGAAGCGCAGCAGCAGACCGCACGGCAGACCCACTTCGTCCAGCGCCTCCAGCATACCCACCCGCAGATCGGCCCCGTCCTCCAGCAAGCGCAGCGGCACTTGCGGTCCCTCCAGCTCCCGTATCAGCGACCTGATCCTGTTCGGCGAGGTCTCCGCGGAGACGCCCAGCAGTACGGGGCCGCCCAGGCGCTCCTGGAAATAACCCAGGTCCCGTGCGATGAGAGCGGGGCCCCTCGCGCTCGCCAACGTGCAGAGGAGCAGGATGGTGTGGAGCATGAGGCGACTCCCACGGCCCAGACAGAGCCCGACAACAGTCTACCATCCGTCCCAGGAACCCGATCCCCGAAGTCCAACCGCTCAATCCACTTTCCAGCGCCCCCTACCCCCAACCCCTCCAACCCGCTCTCCGCCTCCGGCACCGCCAGCCCGTAGAACCGCCGCGCCACCAGACAGGACACGCTCCCCGCCTCGCAGTCCCTGCAGCTCTGGGGCCGGCGGGCGTAGATGGCGCAGCTCGTCCCCTCCCCCACGCTTCCTCGCAGCGCCAGGCAGCGCCGCCCCTCGCAGCGCAGGTAGCCGTCGGCCGTGCGCAGATCCGGCGGTGGCCCTTCGGGCCCGCGGTCCCGCGCAACCAGCAGGCGCGGCCAGTCCGCCGAGTAGGCGCAGCAGGCCCCACAGGCGCGGCAGTCCAGCGCCGCGCTCACCGCCAGTCGCCCGCCGCCACGAAGGCACCCCATTCCTGGGGCCGCCCCTCGCCGGTGTCGCTCCGCTGGCGCCGCAGGGCCTCCAGCTGCGCGCGCCGCAGGGCTTCACCGGGCCTCAAGCGTCGGCCGGAACCCAGGTACCTGTACAGATCCTGCATCAGGCTCATGGTCTCTTCGTCCGGGACCGCCCAGAGGCTCATCACCACCGTGCCGGCGCCGCCCGAGGTGAAGGCGCGCCGCAGACCAAGCACGCCCTCGCCGCTGCGCACCTCGCCCAGGCCGGTGTTGCAGGCCGAGAGCACCACCAGCTGCGTCTGGCTCAGGTCCAGGCCTGAGACCTCTTCCGCGGTCCAGAGCCCATCGTCGCCCTCGCCGCTCCCCTCGTTGGCCCCGGCCAGCGCCAGGCCGGAGAGCACCATCGGGTTGAAGCCGTAGGCGCGTTCGCTGTCCGGACTAAGGGCCGAACGGCATTTCCCGGTGGCGAAGAAGCCGTGGGTGGCCAGGTGCACCACCGGCGAGCCCTCGATGGCCGCCTCCAGCGCCTGCTCGGTGGCCTCTTCGCCGAAGAGGGGGCGCACGCGCCCGTCCAGGCGGGCATGCAGCGCGGCGCGCACCAGCTCGGCCTCGGCGGCGGTGGCCGGCAGCGCAAGGAATGGTTCGTCCAGGCAACCGCTGCGAGCCGCCGCCACGCGCTCGTCGCCGAAGCTGGCCGCAGCCAGGACCAGGGCCTCTCCCTGCATGACCTCTCGGCGGGCGCCCTGCCAGCGCAGCACATCCCGCGCGCTCTCGTGGTAGCCGAAGAGGTAGCTCTCCACCAGGTATCGCCCCTCCGCGTCGGGCAGCACCGCCAGGGAGACCGCCGAGGTGGCGCCGTCGGGCACGAAGAGTACGCGCTTCTCCCGTCCCAGCTGCGCCCCGATGGGATCCCAGAGTCGCTCCCGCAGGGCCGCGCTGGCCTTGTCCAGCCGGCGGCCAAGCGTCTGCGTCTGTCCCAGCAGCAGGCGCTGGCGCTCGATGAGGGCGTCGATGGCCTGGGCGTCCCCCAGCTCCACCCGGCGCACCTGCCCGCAGTCTCCGGAGCGCACCACGAAGGCGACGTAGGAAGACTGAACCTGGCCATCCTCCGCCAGGCGGTCGTAGCGCAGCAGGTCCGCCAGAGCGGTCTTGCGTGGCAGGGCCTTGCAGACGGCGGCCGGCGTGATGGTCCGCCAGCGCTCCCTTGTCTCCGTTCCGACGGCCGCCACCAGCTCCCGCTCCAGGCTCTCCTTGCGAGCGGTCAGATCCGCCAGCTCCACCTGGCGTGCGGCGAGGTCCTGGTCCCCCAGCGGGGCGAAGCTCAGCTCCGCCTGCCGGCTGCGCAGCTGCTCCAGCTCACCCAGGCGCTCTGCCAGCTGGGGATCCTGCTGCGCCCTCAGCGCCAGGCGGTCGGCGCGCAGCGCTTCGCCCGCCAGCCCCTTCCAGTCCAGCACCGCCTGCCACGCCCGCTCCGCGTGATCGGGCCCGGCATAGGCGTTCAGGTAGGCGTCCAGGAAGCGACGGCGGGCGTGCACGAACTCCAGGCGCTCCCGATCGCTGATGACCTCGATCACCGCGCCCATGGTGGCGCGCTGCGCCTCCAGCACCTGGTCCAACAGCTCACGCGCCAGGTCCAGCTCGCCCTGCCGCAGGCGCACGCGCGCCAGGCGATCCTGGGCCTCGGCCGTGTGGAAATGGACCAGACCCACCGCGACCTCGAAGCCGATGACCGATTCCTTGTAGACCTCCTCGGCGCGCCCGGGATCACCCTCGGCCAGCAGCGCATCGCCCAGGTAGATCCGCGCCCAGGCGCTGTCCTCGTTGTCGGGCGAGTCGTGCAGCTCGTCAAAGGCGACTACGGCCCGCTCCAGCTCCATGCGGGCCTCGAAGACGCGCCCCAGGCCCAGCAGGGCGCGCCCCCGATGGGTGGCGGAGTAGGCCAGGTCGGTGTGTGGGGATTCCATCACGCCCTCCCTGATGGCGCTGGCCTGTTCCAGCAGCTCGAGGGCCCTCTCGTGTTCTCCCCGGCGATTCTCGTAGGCCGCCAGGTTGGACAGGCAGATGGCGACGTAGGGATGGTCTTGCCCAAAGGCGCCACGCCAGTTCTCGCAGGCCAGCCCCATCATGTGACGCGCC
Organism: uncultured Enterobacterales bacterium; assembly: GCA_964454135.1. Taxonomy (GTDB): domain Bacteria; phylum Myxococcota_A; class UBA796; order UBA796; family JAFGLY01; genus CAYVQL01. The sequence continues at coordinate 6,716 of CAYVQL010000073.1, forward strand.
TGGTCCAGGTCGCCCACCAGCCCCATCAGGCTGGCCAGGTTGTTCTGGGCGATGCCCACCAGGTAGTGCTCGGGCCCCAGCAGCTCACGGCTGATCTCCAGCGCCTGATCCAGGGCGCTGCGGGCCGCTCCGTACTCCCCCAGGCGCTGCAGCATGTCGGAGCGGTTGTTCAGCAGGTAGACCATGTCCTGAGAACGCTCTTCCCCAGCCTCCCTCAGGCTCTTCTCCACCTCTTGATAGAGTACCTCCGCCTGGCTGAAGCGACCGCACCTGGCGTAGGCCAGCGCCAGGTTCAGGCGGGGCGAGGTCATCAGGCTGTGCTGCGGCCCGAAGAGCTCGGAACGGATCTCCACCGCGTCCTCGTACAGCTTCAGGGCCTCTGACGGCTCGCCCAGCTCCCAGACCCCGACCGCCAGGTTGTTGAGCGCCACGCTGACCTCGTAGCTGCGGGGCCCCCAGGCCAGGCGCGCCAGCTCCAGCGCCTCCCGGGCCAGCCGCACGCTCTCGGCGTAGCTGCCCAGCTCGTACTGCAGCTCGGACAGCGCCCCCAGCATGGTCGAGCGGCTGGCCTGCGGCCACTCCGACGCGGGCAGCAGCGCGAAGCCGCGATCCACCGCTGCGCGCGCATCGTCGTAGCGACCCAGGAAGCGCAGGTTCAAGGCCTTCAGCTCGAGGCTGTTGATCAGCTGGGCCGTGCCCAGCTGCGGGTGCTTCCCGTGGTGATCGATGGCCTGGTCGCAGCGATCCAGCGAGCCCTGGTAGTCGTCCTGCTCGAAGGCCAGGGAGGCGGCGAAGCGAGCCGCCACCACGTGCTCGGCCGATCCCTCGCCGAACTGCCGCAGCGCCAGCTCCAGCGCCGCCTCTGCGCGCCGCGCCCGCTCGTCCAGCTCCTCGTCGAAGGTCTCGCCCAGGGCGCAGGCCATCAACAGAGCCGGCAAGCGCGCCGGATCGTCAGCGGATCCCTGCTCCGCCTCGTCCAGCGCACGCCGCGTCTGCTCGAAGAGCTCCTCGCTGACCAGCCCGGTGGGCGGAAACGCGGCCAGCCGCAGCCAGAGCTGCGCCTCCCTGTCCCGGGGATCTTGCTCCGCCAGGACAGCCAGCTGCTCACCCATCAAGGCGCTGGCCTGTTCGGGATCCATGGCCCAGAGCTCCTGATAGCGCAGGCTGAGCTGGTCGAGGTGGAGCGCGCTGGGCGATGGGGTCGCCTCCTGGGCGCGCAGGGGCCTGCCAGCGATCAGGCAAACGGCCAAGAGCAGAAAAACGCGCAGGAGCACGGGCAAGCGGCACCTCCCAAAGCGGCGTCCTTCCTCCATGCTAACGCGAGCTCCGGCCTCGCTCCCCTTGGCGGCCGTTAAAGCAGATCGCAGACCAGCTTGCCCCCCTCGACCGTGCACACCATCTCGGTGTGCAGCACCGTGGGCTCGTTCTCGCCCAGCAACAGGTTGCAGCCCGAGAAGCCTTCCAGCTCCTGCTTGGCGCCCGCTTCGATGGTCTTCTTCTCGCGTTTCTTGCCGCAGACCAGCTCGTAGTCGTAGGCCGTGGCGTCCTTGTTCTCCAGCTCCGGCGGCGTGCCGTCGCACAGCGGCGCGGCGTCCCGCTCCGCGGGCGCGCGGGCGGAGCCGTCGCCGCCGTCCTGGGGCTCGCCGGGCCAGGGCGCCATGGCCAGGGCAATGCCTGCAATGCTCGTGGCCAGTGCCTTCATCGCGTCAACGCAGACCTCGCAGGTAGAGCAGCGTGGCAGCCCAGTTCGCCAGCACTGCGCAGAGGGCGAACAGGGCCGAGTGTATACTCAAGAGGGCTAAGCCGCTCACGATATTCCCAAAGAAGCAGCCACGCCCGATGGTGGCCCCCGCGCCCACCAGGATGCCCCCCAGCAGAGCCACCAGCAGCGTGGCCGGATCGGCCGAGCGCAGCTTCCAGCTGCCGCGCAGCGCCGCAGAGATGGCCGAGCCGACCGCCAGCCCGGCCACCAGCAGGATCACCCAGGTGGATCCCGAAGGCTCCCCGGACACCAGCCAGCTGAAGGCGCCCCGCACCCCCGACACGCCCCCCAGCGGGTAGTTGCGCCCAGCCGCCGAGGAGGACAGGTAGGCCAGGCAGGCGAGCAGGCCCAGCGCGAAGCCCGCCGCAGCGGGCGACCAGGCGCCCTTGCGCAGCCTGAGCCAGGACAGCTGCGGCCTCTTCAGCTCGGCCTTGCGCCACAGCAACCAAGCCAGCAGCAGCAGCCCCAGCAGCCCGACGCTCGCCGCCAGGGTAGCGTAGGACAGATCGAGCAGCTGGTGCAGGCCCGCAGACCAGCGGTACTCCCGCGTGAGCTTGACCAGGCCGATCTTGGCGGGCGCCAGCACGCCGTCGTTGAACGCGGCCCCACCCACCCCGATGCCCAGCAGGGCTATCATCGAGGTCAGGCGGCCCTCGGCCGCCTTGTAGACCGTGCCGGTGACGCAGCCCCCCGCCAGCACCATGCCCACGCCGAAGACCGTGCCCCCGACCAGGGCCGACGCCAAGCGCATGGGGTTGGGATTGGGCACGACCAGGCCCAGGTGCCCCAGCAGGGCGAAGCCCAGCATGGACACCAGGATGGCCACCCCTACGCCGCGCATGCCGCGCCAGTCGCGCTCCAACACCACCAGGCTGAAGAGGGAAGCCCCGCAGAACCCGCCGCGTTGCAGGACGAAGCCCATCGCCACGCCCAGAGCCAAAGCGACCGCCAGCTGCATCTTCTTCCCCTCTCGCAGGCTAGGGCTCGTGCACCAGGCCCTGGGACCGCTCCCAGGCCTCTTCCAGCGTATCGACCAGCTCTTCGTTCTCCAGCTCTCCGCGGTAGGCGTGGCCGTCGATGAAGAATGCGGGCGTGGCGCTGACGCCGTTCTCCAGCCCCTGGCGCTTGCTGGCCACCAGGACCTGCTTGAGGGCCGGATCGGCCAGCCGCTCTTCGAAGAGAGCCCTGTCCAGCCCCAGCGCCTCGGCCCAGGCCAGCTGGTTCTCGAGGCTGAAATCCTCGAAGTTTGTGTAGGCGTGCAGCGCGAAATCCCAGAAGGCGCCCTGCTCGTGCGCGGCCAGGAAGGCCAGCCCCCCCTCCTTGCTGTGGGGATTGCTGCGCAGCGGGAAGACCTTCATGAAGAGCTTCACCTTGCCGGCCAGGGGGCCCTCGGTGACGGCTTGGTAGACCAGAGGAGCCACGCGTGCGCAGTGGGGCCCGCGGGGTGCGGCGAACTCCACCAGCGTGATGGGCGCCTCCGGATCTCCCGCCAGCTCCAGCCCCGCCAGGTCCAGCTGCGCCGGCGGACCGAAGCGGATCATGGTGCGAGCCCGCAGGTTCAGGGCCTGCTCGATGGCCTCGTCGTCCTGCCCCGCAGCCACCCGCCGGCAGATGTTCTCTGCCATGCGGCCGGCCAGCAGGCAGCGGGGCTGCTGCTGCAGGCACTCGCTCAGCCGCAGATCGCAGCAGTCGTGGATGTAGACCCGGTCCTGCAGCGCAACAGCGCGCTGCGCGTCGGCCGCGGCCAGGGCGTCGCAGGCTGGCTGCGCAGCCATGGCCCTGGCGGGCAGGGCAGCTCCAAGACAGAGGATCAGGACGGACAGTGGGCGCATCACGGAGAACCTCGTCGCTGAGGCAGCAGGCGAGGGCAGGCATAACGCCGGCACCTGGGGCCTGCGACCTGTCAGCCAGCTTGCTGCGCAACACGGGCAGGCATACGAACCGGCCGAGAGCGCCCAGCCGGAGCCGACCATCTCGAGCCTACGCCAGAACACGCCCCAAGCCTTCGCCTCCCAGCTGAGGGAGGGGCACTACAACGAGCTGCGCGTGGCGCTCTTCTTCATGCTCAATGGCTGCATGACCCGTATCGGCTTCGACCAGGGGCGCTACGACATCCAGGTACGCCCCGCCTCGCGCCTGGGCCCGCCGGCGAGGCAGAAGCCGCCCTTCTCGGTGGAGGTCAAGTGGGACAAGCGGGCCGCCGAGACGGGCAACCTCTACTTCGAGGTCGAGAACACCCGGCAACGTCAGCCCTCGGGAGTGATGTCCACCAGCGCCGACTGGTGGGTCCATGTGCTGGGCGAGGGCCAGCAGGCCCTGCTGGTGGCGGTCCCCGCGCTGCGCGACCTGCTCGCTCGAGGCTCGTACCGTTCGGTGAGCACCCTGGGGGACGACAGCAACAGCCGGGGCCTGCTGGTGCCGCGCCGCGCCCTGGAGGGCGCTCCGGGCTGCAACTGGATCGAGCTGCCGACGGTGGAGAGTTTCTTCGGGGAGATATTCCGCCAGGGCGCCGGATGAGCGCCGCTCGTCCCAGCGTGCGCCTGAAGCGCCGCAGCGCCCGGCGCGCCGACTCCGCGCATCCCTGGATCTTCACCGGGGAGGTGGAGCTGGACGCCAGCGCAAGGGCCATCCCCCCTGGCAGCGTGGTGGATGTCTTCGACGCCTGGGGCCGCGGCGTGGCCACCGCCTGCTTCCACCCCAGCGCCCCCATCGCTCTGCGCGCCCTGGATTCCCAGCCCGGCACCGTGGTGGATAGCGCCTTCCTGGCTCGCCGGCTGGAGCGGGCCCTGGCCCTGCGGCAGCGGCTCTTCCCCGATCCCTGCTACCGGCTGGTGCACGCCGACGGCGACGGGCTGCCGGGCGTGATCATCGACCGCTACGGCGACGCCCTGGTGTTGCAGCTGGAGACGGCCGGCGCCGAGGCCTTGCGCGCTCCGCTGCTGGAGGCCCTGAACGAGCTGCTGGCCCCCGGGATCCTGCTGCTGCGCGGGGACAGCCCCGCCCGACAGCTGGAGGGGCTGCCGCGGATCGTGGAGCTCTTGCGTGGCGCTCCGGACGGGCCCATCACGCTGCGAGAGAACGGCGCCAGCTACCTGGCGGACCTGGCAGGCGGCCAGAAGACGGGCTGGTTCTACGATCAGCGACCGAACCGCGCCTTTGCGGCCGGGCTCTGTCGCGACGCGCGCGTGCTCGACCTGTTCTGCTACACGGGCGGCTTCGCCATCCAGGCCGCCCTGGGCGGCGCGGCCCATGTCCTGGCCGTGGATCGCTCGGCCGCGGCCCTGGAGCTGGCCGCCGAGGCGGCCCAGCGCAACGGCGCGCAGCTGACCGTGCAGCGGGGGGAGGCCTTCGCCACCCTGGAAGCGCTGGCTGCGGAAGAGCGCCTCTTCGAAGTGGTGATCTGCGATCCTCCCGCCTTCGTGCCATCCAAGCGGCAGCTGGCCCAGGGCGCAAAAGCCTACCGCAAGCTGGCCCAGGGCGCGGCCGGCCTGGTGGCTGCCCGGGGCTTCCTGCTCGCCGCTTCCTGCTCCCATCACATGAAGCGTGAGCGCTTCCTGAAAGAGGTGAGCAAGGGTGTGGTCGCAGCTGGTCGCCGCTGCCGCCTGCTGCAGCGATCCGGCGCCGGTCCCGATCACCCCGTGCATCCTCAGCTGCCCCAGACCGACTACCTGGATGCGCTTGTGCTGCAGCTCGACTGAACCCGGGCAGCGGTTCCAGCCGCGGTGGGGCGTTAGGGCCTTTTTCGCGAACTCGAATCGAAGCAATACTCGCCCCTGTTCGTCCGAACTACAGTTGCAGCCATGTCCTCCCTGGTCCAGCCCACACGCCTGACGCTTCTGGCCACGGCCAACCTGGCCCTGGTGGCCATGGTGCCCTGTCTGGGCTGGCTCAACTGGGCCGTGGCCCCTCTCTGCCTGGTGCCCACCATCTTCGGGCTGGTGGGCCTGGTCCAGTCCCAGAGCGCGCCGCAGCCGCAGCATCCCGGTCCCTACCTGGCCGGTCTGCTGGGTGGGATCCTGCTGGGCGTGACCTGCGTGGCCCGCCTGGGGTTCGGCCTGGGGGTGCTCTGATCATGGAGGGGCTCCTTTCCCTGGACTGGATCGCCACGCTGGGCGTCGTCATGATCGTCATCGGTCTGATCAGCGCAGCGGCCGGGATCATCTGCAGCCTGCTCCCCGTGCTGCCGGGCCCGCCCTTGAGCGCCCTGGCGCCGCTGCTGGTGCAGGGGGGCGTCTACGCCCTGAAGCTGCCCACGGCCACCTGGACCTGGGTGCTGATGATCGGCGCCCTGGCCATTGGCCTGGTGGTGACCATCATCGATGCCGTGGCGCCCCTGCTCGGCAAGCGCCTGGGGCGCACCAGCCGCGCCTCCATGGTTGGTTCCTATTACGGCCTGGGCATCGCCCTGCTCTTCTCGCTGCAGCTGGGGGGCTGCAGCACCGCCCACAGCCTGGCCACCGTGGGTCTGAGCGTGGTGGCTGGCACTCTGGGCGGCGCCGTGCTGCTGCTCTTCGGGCCCCTGGCCGGCGGCATGGTGGGGGAGCTCTCCACCATGGACAGCAGGCAAGCCGAGGGCCGGCCCATCCCCACCGTGGGCCAGATCCTGGAGCGCGCCGCCCGCGCTGGCCTGGCCCAGGCCGTGGGCTTGTTGCTGACCACGGCCGCCAAGCTGGTCTACGGTGCCGTGGCCGCGGCGGTGGCGATCGCGCTGCTGGTGGTGGGCTTGGTGAGCTAGTCGGCCCGCTTGTACGGCAGCTGCCACACCACCGGCTCGGGAAGGCTCTTGCTGAAGATGGTCCCGGACAGCTGCAGGCTGCCATCCCCCGGAAACCGGTAGCGGTTGCGCTGCCCGCCCTTGGGGCCGTCGAAGGTGACGGTGATGGCGTCTTCTTCCAGGTCCAGCCGCACCTGGTAAGGCTCGCCATCATCCTCTTCGTCCAGCAGGGGCTCGGGGGGACGGTCCAGGCGGCGGCTGAAGGGCTCCTGCCCCGCGCATCGCACCGTGAACAGCTCCTCGGTGACCACGAAGCTGATGTCATGGCAGACGGTCTCGTAGACCGCCGGCCGCAGGCGCAGGCGCGCCAGGGGCCGCAGGGCCCAGTGCAGCGAGGCGATGGCCTTCTCCACCGTGGTGTCCAGGCGCGGCTTGTAGTGGGTCGGGCTCTCGGCCAGCAGGAAGCGACCGGTGGCCGCCCGGCGCAGCGACTCCGGCGGTGGATCCCCGGCCAGCGAGGCGCTCGCCAGGAGCAGGCTGATGGTGAGGTGCATCCCTGATCCCTCCTTCAGGGCTCGACGCGCAGCACGAGACCCTCCAGGGGCAAGACGGGCAGCCCCAGGGCGTCCTGCGCACGGGCCAGCGCGATCATGTAGTCGAAGGCCGCGGCGAGCTCGTCGCCCCTGGCCTTGGTACGCAGGGTCTCGGCCTCCAACAGGTCGGTGGCCGTGGCGCTGTGGGCCTCGAAGCGCGCCGCCACGATGCGCTGGTTCTCGTCGGCCTGGGTCGTGGTGGTCTGGCTGGCGTGGTAGGCCGCCAGCGCCAGCCGCGCATCGGCCAGGACGGCCTCGGCCTCCAGCTCGGCTCCCTGTCGCAGGGCCCGCAGGCCCAGCTGGGCCTGGCGGGCCTGGGCCGCGGCCTCCTGGGCCTCGTAGTGCTTGCGGCCCCAGCCCCACAGCTCCCACTCCATGCCCAGGCCCAGGAAGAGGGTCTCTTCCTCGGCCAGGCTGCCCAGACCCCAGTTGCGCTCCCAAGAGGCCAGCGCGGCCAGCTGGGGCACCCGCTCGGCGTGCAGGCGGTTGCGCTCGGCCAGGGCCGCCTCGGCCTGGGCCTCCATGGCGCGCACCGCAGGCGTGCCCGGCACCCGCGTGCGCAGGGCCGCTGCCTCGACCTGCAGCGCAGGCAGGGGATCCAGGTCCACGTCCAGAGGCGCCAACCGCCGGGCATCCGAGCCGGTCACCAGGGCCAGGCGTCGCTGTGTGAGCTGCCTGCCCACCTGGGCCCGCTGCTGGCCCAGGCGCGCCTCGCTCAAAGCCACCTCGATCTGCAGCAGCTCGTTGCGGCCCAGCATGCCCGCCTGGTGGAAGGCCTGCGCCCGCTCCTGGTGCGCCTCCAGGGTGCGCACAGCTTGGGTCGCCACCTGCTCCAGGCGCTCCACTTCCAGCGCTCCGAACCAGGCGTCCACCACGTCCAGGGCCACCTGGGAGCGCGTGCCGTCCAGCTCGGCTGCAGCCGCCCGCTCCATGGCCCTGGTGGCGCGCAGGCCCTGGGAGATGCCGTACAGGCCCGTCAGCGGCTGGGTGGCGGTGGCCTTGAGTTGCTGGGTGCGCTGCTCCCGCAGCAGGATGGCCTCACCCATGGACTCCTCCATGCCCTCGGCGAAGCCGTCCATGAAGTCGGTGCACATCTGCACCAGGTAGTCCTCCATCTCGGCGCAGGGATCGCCCGCGAAGAGATCGCCGTAGAAGGCCTCCATGGGCACTTCGGAGACGTCGTTCCACCACAGGGCGGCGCCCTCCATCTTGACCGAAGGCAGCAGGTAGCCGCGCACGGACTTGCGCCGGGCGCTGGCTGCGGCCAGGGCCTCACCCGCCACGGCCAGCAGCGGGCTCTGGCGCGCGGCCAGATCCTGGGCCTCCAACAGCGAGACCTGGCGCAGCTGGGCGTCACCCCCGTCCGGCTGGGCGGCCGCCAGGGCCCCCATCAGCAACAGCGCGTTCATGGCTCCTCCCGGGCAGGAGCCAGCAGCCCGTGCAGCAAGGTCTCCGCCAGGCACTCAGCGCCATTCGCCAGCGACTCCTGATCGTCGAAGACGTAGTCCTCTTCCAGACCCCGCAGCGCCGACAGCAGGGCGGCGGCCAGCAGCTCCTCGTCCACAGGCCGAAACACCCCGCGGTTCACGCCGCTGCGCAGCAGGGCCCGCAAGAAAGCCAGCTCCTCGGTCTGCAGGGCGCGGATCTCTTCCTGGGCGATGGGCAGCACGTCGCGTCCCACGTTCAGCGCCACCGAGTACAGGTCCTTGATCTGCTTCAGGCAACGGTGCCGGGCGCGCACGAACTGCAGCAGCAACAGCTCGGGCGAGGCGCTCAGGTCGATGGAGGCCGCCACGTCCCGCTTCAGGCGCGCGATCTCCTTGGCGATGATGCCCTTGTAGACCGCCTCCTTGTTTGGAAAATAATTGTAGACCGTGGCCCTGCTCACGCCGGCTTCCCGGGCGATGTCCTCCAGGGTGGCCTTGCGGTAACCAAAGCGCAGCAGCACGTCGCGGGCCGCCTCCAGCAGCTGGGCACGACGCTCGTCGCGGGTCGTCATTTGGCCGCCTCCTTCTTCTGGGCGCTGGCCAGGGAGCGAACGGGCTGGAAACGCTCCCGCAGCGCCTCCACCCACAGGTAGACCACGGGCACCACCACCAGGGTCAGCAGCGTGGAGGCCACCAGGCCGCCGATGACGGGCACCGCCATGGGCTGGAAGATCTCGCTCCCCGAGCCCCGGGAGATGGCCGGCGGCAGCATGCCCAGGATCATGGCCAGCGAGGTCATCAGGATGGGCCGCAAGCGGACCGTGCCCGCCTCGAGCATGGCCTCGCGGGCCGCCGCGCCGGCCTGACGCAGCTGGTTGGCCCTGTCCACCAGCAGGATGGCGTTCTTGGTCACCAGGCCCATCAGCAGGATGATGCCCAGCATGGTGACGATGCCGATGGCCCAGCCCATCAGGAAGACGGTGGCGAAGGCCCCGACCACGGCCAGGGGCAGCGAGAGCATGATGGTGAAGGGGTGGATGAAGCTCTCGAACTGGCTGGCCAGCACCGCGTAGACGAAGATGATGGCCAGGCCCAGGGCGAAGAGCAGGTCCGCCAGCGCGTCGCCCGCCACGTCGGCCATGCCCAGGATCTCGGGCTGCACGCCCGCGGGCAGCTCGGTCTCGTCGATCAGCTGCTGCACCTCGGCCACCACGTCGCTCAAGGGCCGACCCGCCACGCCGCAGCTGATGGTCAGGAAGCGCTGCCGATCGTGCCTCTTGATCATGGCCGGCGCGGTCTCCCAGGACAGCCGGGCCACGTCGCCCAGGGCCACGGGCGTGCCCCGGCCCCAGGGATCATCCAGGCGCGGCAGAGGGCTGAGCAACAGCAGGTTGGCCAGCAGACCACGGGGGGTGTGATCGTCCTCACGGGCCAGCAGACGGATGTCGTGGCTCCGCCCGCCTTCGCGGAAGGCGCCCACCACCTGCCCGGCCACGGCCATGCGCAGAGTGATGCCCGCCTGGCCCACGGACAGGCCGGCGGCACCGGCCTTGTCCCTGTCGACGTCCAGGCGCAGCTCGGGGCGGCCCGAGCGGTAGCTGCTGCGCAGGTTGACGGCCCCATCGATGCGCGCCATGCCCAGGCGCAGCTGCTCGGCGGCCGCCTGCAGGGCCTCGATGTCGTCGCCTCGCAGCTCCAGGTCGATGTCCGAGCCCATCTGAGCGCCTTCGAGCATGGGCGGATCGCGCACGCCGATGGTGACGCCCGCCATGTGGGCCAGGCGCTGGCGCACCTCGTCCTGGATCTCGTAGATGCCCCGCTCGCGATCGCCCTTGTCAGAGGTGATCACGCGCAGCTCCACGTGGTCGATGGCGCCGTCGCGACCCAGCACGGCGTAGACGTGCCGCACTTCCTCCACCTGCTCCAGCTCTCCCTCCACCTGCCGCACCACCTGCTCGGCGTGCTCCAGGCTGGTGGAAGGCGCCAGGTCCAGCTCCACCACGAACTGGCCGCGGTCATAGGCTGGGATGAACTCGGATCCGGTGACCATCACCATGCCCAGGCTGGCCACGAACATGGCCAGGGCCAGGGCGACGACGGTCTTGCCGTGGTCCAGCGACCAGGCCAGCAGGCGGGCGTAGAGCGCATCGACGCTGGCCAGGAGGTTCAGCAGGGCGCGGCCCATGGGCCCGCGATCCTCGGGCCGTACCACCTTGCTCATGCGCGCCGAGAGCATGGGGTCCACGGTGAAGGCGATGAAGAGCGAGACGGCCACGGCGATGGCCACCGTGAGCCCGAACTGGGCGAAGAACTGGCCCACCATGCCGCGCATGAAGCCCACGGGCACGAAGACGGCCATGATGCACAGGGTGGTGGCCAGCACTGCCAGTGCCACCTCTTTGGTGCCGCGCAGAGCGGCCCGTACGGGCTCTTCCCCCTCTTCCAGGTGGCGGTAGATCACCTCGCGCACCACCACGGCGTCATCGATGAGCACGCCGATGGCCAGGGCCATGGCTATCAAGCTCAGGGCGTTGAGCGAGAAGCCGAAGAGCCACATGAAGAAGAAGGTGGTGATCACCGAGGTGGGCAGGGCCGTGGCCGAGATGAAGGTGGAGCGCCAGTCCACCATGAAGAGGTAGACCACCAGCACGGCCATCAGGGCGCCGATGACCAGGGCGCGCTGCATCTCGTGCAGCATGTCGCGGGCCATGGTGGAGGTGTCCACCACCGGCTGCAGGTTCGCGCCACCGGGCAGGTCCAGGCCCTCAACCACCGCGCGCACCTGCTCGCAGACCGCCACCGTGTTGGCACCGCTCTCTTTGATCACCTCCAGCGTGATGGCCCGCGCGCCGTCCACCCGCGAGATGCTGGTCAGCTCGGCCCGGCCATCCTCGATGCGGGCGATGTCACGCAGGTAGATGGGCTGGGGAAAGCCCTGCACCACGATGGCGCCCAGCTCGGCCAGGTCCCGGACCTGCCCGCGCGAGCGCAGGCTGATGCGTGCCGAGCCCAGCTCTACGTGGCCCCCGGGGATGTCGATGGTGTCGTAGCCCACCAGCTGGGCCACCCGCATCATGGGGATGCGCAGCTCGGCCATCTTGGCCAGGTCCAGCTCGACGCGGATCTCGCGCTCCTCGCCCCCCTGGATCTCCACCGCCCCCACCCCCTCGATGCGCTCCAGCAGGGGCTTGACGTCCTCTTCGGCCAAGCGCTTGGTCAGCAGGGGATCCATGTCCGAGGCCAGGGCCAGGGTCATCACCGGTGATGCCGCCGGATCGATGCGCCGCAGGATGGGATCCTCGACCCCTTCGGGGAAGAAGGCTCGCAGGCCGAAGACCCGATCGCGCAGCTCGGCGCTCACCTCCTGCACCGGCGTGCCCATCTTGAAGATCACCGCCACGATGCCCACGTTCTCGCGAGCGGTGGCGTAGATCTCGTCCAGTCCCTGCAGGCCCGCCACGGCGTCCTCGATGGGCTTGACGATCTCGTCCTCCACCTGCGCCGGGCTGGCGCCCGGATAGGGCACGATCACGGTGATCACAGGCAGCGAGACCTCCGGGAAGAGGTCCACGGGCAGACGCTGGAAGCCGATCAAGCCCAGGATCATGAGCACCGCCACCACCATGGTGGTGAACACGGGCCGCGCGACCGAGATGCGGGAGAGGAACAAGGGCTATGCTCCCCCACGCTCCACAGGCGTGACGCGCTCACCCTCGGCCAGGTGCTCGGGACCGGGCAGGATCACCAGCTCCCCCTCCTCCAGGCCTTCGAGCGCCAGGGTCTCGTCCGACTCGGCCAGGATGGTGACCTGCCGTTGCTGCACCGCGCCCTGGCGTACGAGCTGGACCTGGGCCTCATTCCCGTACCGCGCCACGGCCTCCAGCGGCAGCACCAGGGCCCGCTGCTGGGAATCGACCACGATCTCGCCCCGGGCGAAGAGGTTGCCGGTCACGGCGTCCTCCTCGTTGGCCAGCTCGATCTCCACGGGCGCGCGACGGGTCATGCCGTCCAGGGTGGGCGCCACGGCGGTGACATGCCCCAGCAGCTCCTGGCCTGGCAAGGCATCGCTGCGCAGCCGCACTTCCTGGCCCACTCGCACCAGGGGCAGGTCCAGGTCGCCCACCTGGCAGCGCAGCACCAACAAGGAGGTGTCGTCCACGTGGAAGGCCGGGTACTGGTTGCCCACCATACCTCCCAGGCGCGCGTAGACGCGCGACACGGTGCCATCCACCGGAGCGCGCATGGTGGCGTTCTTCACCATCTGCTGCGCCAACTGGGCCTGCAACCGGGCCACGTCGCGCTGGGTGGTGGCGCCCTCGGCCTCGATCTGCGCCAGCTCGTAGTCTTGCTGGCTCAAGGCTCCAGCTCCCACCTGTTCCCTCACCTGGTCAAGGCGGGAGAGGCTGCGCTGGGCCAGGTCCGCGGCCTGGTCCGCCATGGCCAGGCCCACCTGGGCCTGGCGCGCCTGCAACCCCCACTCCACCGCCTCGACGGTCGCCAGCGGATCCCCAGCCGCCACGCGCTGACCCAGGCCCGCGTGCAGGGCGATCACCTTGCCCTCGACCTTGGGAAAGACATCCACCGAGTGCACCGGCTCCAGCGTGCCCGCCACGCGCACCGTGCGCTCAAAGGGAACCGGTGCGACCCGGATCACCTCCACGGGACGGGGAGGCGCCTCGACCTGCTCCGAAGGCAGCAGGCGTCCGTAGAGGGCCACCCCCGTGCGCACGACGAAGGCCAGGGCCAGCAGGGCCAGGACCAAGGCCGCCAGGAGTCTTCCGCGCCAGGAGAGCCCCCCTGAGGGGGCCTGTTCGTCTTCCGGACTCTTGCGCATGTCAGCTCCGACACGGGTCCTGCACGTTTTATACATTCTGACGCTTTTTGTCCAATTCTCATATGCGCCGAGCCGTGTCTCCCCCCCTCCCCGCGCCCATCCGGCTATATTCCTCGCAACCCAGGAGCCCCCATGCCCCCCCTCCCCCATCTCGCCACGCTCTCCCTCCTGCTGCTCGCCGGCTGCAAGGGCAGCGACGAAGACAGCGGGCCGGATTGGGCCTACGTGGACGGTCTGGTGCAGGTGGTGCCCTCCAGCGCGCTGCCGGCGGGCCTGGAGGTGGAGCTGTCCAACAACGCCTTGGACCTGGTGCAGCACGAAGAAGAGTGGTTCCTGACCTTCCGCAGCGCGCCCAGCGCGACCGCCAGCGCGCAAGCAGTCATCCACGTGCTGCGCTCTGCGGATCAGCAGAGCTGGTCCCTGGAGGCCAGCTTCGGGCTCGACACGGATCTGGGCCAGCCGCGCCTGCTCTCCACCGACGAGAGCCTGCTGCTCTACTTCGCCCTGCTGGGCAGCGATCCGCAGCGATACGAGCCCCAGGGCACCTGGTACTCGCAGCTGCAGCGCGACGGCAACTGGACCGATCCCCAGGCGCTCTTCGACGACGATCTGCTGATCTGGCGTGTGCGCGAACGCACCGGCGAGTACCAGCTGCTGGGTTGGGCTGGCGCCGCCGGCCTGGAGGCGCTGCAGGGCGACGAGCAGCCCGCGCTGGAGCTGCGCTTCCTACGCTCCAGCGACGGACTGGCCTGGGAGCCGGTGGAGGAGGGGCGGGCCACCGTGCAGAGCGGCGGTGTGTCGCAGGCCGACTTCGTCTACCAGGACGCCGGTGACCTGCTGGCCGTGGTGAACAACGCCGCCGGAGACGACCAGGGCTTCGGCTCGCTGATCTGCACGGCCGCCAACACGGCGCTGGGCAGCTGGACCTGCAAGCGCGACACGCGGCTCTTCGACGCTCCCTTGCTCTTCAAGTACGCCAGCCGCTACTGGATGCTGGCCAGGCGAAACCTGAGCGAGACGGGCGAGTACGACCTGCAGATGCCCGATCTCGTCCACCAGGACAAGTACGAACAGTACTGGGCCGCCTATCTGGGCACGCCCAAGCGCTGCGCGCTCTGGCAGGTCTTCCCGGAGGACCTGGTGGTACTGCACACCCTGGATCTGGACTCCCAGGGAGACACCTGCTCGCCCTCGGCCGTGGATCTGGGCTCCGGGCACTTCACGGTCTACAACCACAGCTCGGATCCCGAAGGCCAGGATCCCAGCTGGGAGCAGGCCCTGCAGGGCGAGACCATGATCTACCGCCAGGAGCTCTGGCTCCCCTGAGTCCGCGAGGAGCAGCGCATGGAACGCTACCGCCTGGGTCCGCAGTGCACGCTCCTGCTGCAGCAGGGCGACATCACGCGCGTGGCCACGGACGCCATCGTCAACGCCGCCAACGCGCGCATGCTGGGTGGTGGCGGCGTGGACGGCGCCATCCATCGAGCCGCCGGACCACAGCTGCTGGAGGCCTGTCGCCGCGTCCCCGCAGAGCGGGGCCTGCGCTGCCCCACGGGGCAGGCGCGCATCACGCCGGGATTCCGCCTACCCGCCCGCCACGTCATTCACACCGTGGGGCCCATCTACGCCAGGGCGCAGGACCCCGAAGCGCTCTTGAGCTCCGCCTACCGCTCGTCGCTGGCCCTGGCGAATGAGCATGGGCTGCAGAGCGTGGCCTTCCCCGCCATCTCCTGCGGCGTCTTCGGCTATCCCCTGGACGAGGCGGCCGAGGTGGCGCTGGAGACCTGCCGCGCCCACTGCGGCACGCTCGAGGAGATCCGCTTCGTGCTCTTCGGCAAGGGCACCATGCTGGCCTGGCGCGCTGCGGCGCGAGCCCTGCTGCCCCTCGCCGAGGACCCCGCACCGTGAGCGCAGCAGCGCACGTCGGGACCGTGCTGCGCGCCGTGGAGCGCCTGGCCCGCCACTCCGACCCCGCCTCGCTCTCCGATGGGCTCTCACCCCCCATGGCCGAGCACTGTCTGCGCCTGGCCAGCGGGCTGATCCTGGACGCCGACCTGCCCCGCGTCATCGACGTTCCCGGGCGGCCTCCCCGCGACGCCGCCGTGGTGGCCGCCCGCGGGGTGTTCAGCGCCCCGCTGGAGTGGGTGGCGCTGCTGGCCGCCGTTGGCGCAAGGGTGCACCTCAAGGCGCCCGGCGGCGCCCCGGCCTTCTGCCTGGCCCTGACCGAGGCCTTCCGCGCCGAGGGCCTGCCCGTGCTTGTCTGCGCTGGGCACACCCTGCCCGCTGTGGACGCCCTGGTGGCCATGGGGAGCGACCAGACCATGGGGACCTTGGCCGCGGCCCAGCCCCAGGCCAGGCTCTCGCTGCACGGTCACCGCTTCAGCGTGGCCGTGGTGAGACCGGGCGAGCACAGCCTGGCGCCAGACCTGGCGCTGGATGCCGCGCTCTACGACGGCCGCGGCTGCTTCACGCCCGCAGCGGTCTTCGTGCTGGGCGCGGAAGAAGGCGCGAACCAGCTGGCGCGGGAGCTGGCCGATGCCATGGATGCCATGCAACGCCGCCTGCCCCTGGGCCGCACAGATCCCTTGCTGGGTCCCGAGCGTCGCCGGCGACTGGGCCTGGCTCGCGTACGAGGGCAGCTGCGCCAGGGCCCGGGTTGGGCGGTTCCGCTGCTGTCCGCGGATGCCTTCGAGCCAGCGGCGCTGCCGCGCCTGCTGCCCGTACACCCGGTCGCATCGCTGGAGCAGGTCGCCGCGCTGCTGCGGCCGCGGCAGCACGAGCTCGCCGCCTGCGCCACTGACCTGGCGGATCCAACGCCGCTGCTGGAGCTGGGCTTCGAGCGCATCTGCCTACCCGGCCGCCTGCAGGCACCACCCTTTGGACGCTGCCACGGGGGGCGCGAGGCGCTGCGCCCGCTGATGCGCCATGCCAGCCTCGAGCTTGGCTGAAGCGCCGCAGCAGCTCAGTCGCCGTACGCCGGCTTCCGCAGGCGGACCACCGCGCCCACCTTGGCCACTGTGCCGATCCCCACGGTCACCACCTCGTCGAGGGGGCTCTTCACCTGGATGGCCAGACGGTCGGTACCGGTGATGGACACGCCGTGGTAGACGCTCCCATCGGGGATGTACGCTCCGATGGTGATCAGGCTCTCCTCAAGGACATCCATGCCCCTGGAGTTCATGTACTCCTCTGCGCGGGCGCCCAGAACATGCCGCGCCTCTCCCCCTGCCAGGAAGAGCCCCCGGTATCCGTCGAGATCGCAGTTCACAGCCATCTCGAAGACCGTACGTCCCAGCTCGTCGTAGCTGACCGGCGAGCGACGGACAGGGGGCCGTTGCGCTCCGTAGGACTCTCTGTGGTGTACGCGGCCCAGCAGCGCCAGCAGCAGCAACACCACCACCAGCAGCAGCCCGGTCCTCCAGTCGCTCCCGAAGAGCCCCAGCGCTCCGCCTTCCCCTGCTGCGTGGGCGGCGGTCGGAACCAGGAGGAGAACAGACATACACCCATATTATCGGAAAGCTCCCGGAAGGTGGCGCTGGGGGAGCGGGGCAGTGGGACAGCCGAACGGACACCCTGCCCCCCTGTCGCGTTTATTCATCTTACATCCATCTTTTTCAGCAGTGAAAGTCCAGAGGCATGCGTTCTGTTCACCTGCGCATCTACGCCTGTCCGCCTCGCGCGACCCGACGGCCACCAGCGCACTGCCGGCGCACGCTCCGGCGTCGGACAGGCTTGCCCCTGCGGCGGACGAAGATTAGCTCGGGGCTTTCCCTCCCCATCACTCGAGGCCCGCCATGCCATCCCTCTCCGATCCAGGGCGTTCGCTCACCGGCATCAAGCCTACGGGCATGCCCCACGTGGGCAACTACCTGGGCATGATCCGCCCCGCCCTGGCGCTCACCGCGGAACACGAAGCCTTCTACTTCATCGCCGACTACCACGCCCTGACCACCATGCGCTCCCGCGAGGACATGCGGCGTTACACCCTCGAGGTCACCGCCACCTGGCTGGCGCTGGGCCTGGACCCGGCCAAGACCGTCCTCTTCCGGCAGTCGGACGTTCCCGAGGTCTGCGAGCTGGCCTGGTTCCTGGGCTGCGTGGCGCCCCTGGGCATGCTGCGGCGCGCCCACGCCCTGAAAGACGCCGAGACCCGAGGCGTCGAGATCAACGGGGGCACGTTCTTCTACCCGGTGTTGATGGCGGCCGACATCCTGGCCTATGACTCGGCCATGGTGCCCGTGGGGAGCGATCAGAAGCAGCACGTGGAGATGGCCCGCGACATGGCCATCGCTTTCAACCACCACTTCGGCCGAACCCTGGTCGTCCCGCAGCCCGTCATTCGCGACGACGTGGCCACCATCCCCGGGACGGATGGCCAGAAGATGTCCAAGTCCTACGGCAACACCATCCCGCTCTTCGAATCCCCGAAGCGGCTGCGCAAGATGATCATGAGAATCGTCACCGACAGCACGCCCCTCGAGGAACCCAAGGACCCCGGGCGCTGCACCGTGTTCCAGCTCTACAAGCAGTTCGCCGCCGAAGCCCAGGCCGAAGACCTGGCGGCGCGCTACCGCGCAGGCGGATTGGGGTACGGTCACGCCAAGCAAGAGCTCTTCGAGGTGATGAATCGCTTCTTCGAAGAGCCAACGGAACGCTTCCACACGCTGATGGACAACCCCGATACAATTGATGACATCTTGTCCGACGGCGGCAAGAGGGCCAAAACCGTAGCGCAAGCTACATTGTCAAGGGTGCGTGACAGGACTGGGGTTTCAACCGCTTGACAGCGCCGCGGAATTAGCGTTTAATCGCGCGCCGTAGCTGGAAGAACACCGACGTAGTCGGGGTTCGGCTCTAGTGATTCCCTATCGGCCTCTCGAACCTTTCCTCGTTCAGCGCGTAGCAAACCTGTCCTTGACAGAAAACACATAACGCGCCGATGGAGATCTTGCATGTTTCAGGGGACAACCCTCTCCGCGAACCAAGGAGCCAGGCGCATGATGCAGTTCAGGACCGGTCTCGATCTCCTACGACAGAGCGAAGGCCGCTCAGAGCGGCTGACGGCCGAAGAAGAGAAGGCCATCGCTCGGGAGATCCGCAAGGCCGAGCAAGCTGCTCGCGAAGCCATCGCCGGAATCGACGAAGCGGAAGACATCCTCTCCCGCAGGCCGGAGCGCGCCGAGCGTACCCGCGCCGGCGCCGTGGATCGCCTCGAAGAAGCGGTCAGAGCCGTCGGTGAAGCCTCCAGGAACGAGCCCGCGCTCAAGCCCTACGCGCGCAAGGCCGTGGGAGCCTGGAAGGCCGCTGAGGATCTGCGTTGGCGCCTGGCCATGAGCGGCCGCCGCATCGCCCATGGCGAGGCCCGCAAGCTGGCCGGTCCCTTCATGGACGAGGAAGACCTTGTCCAGGAGGGCTACATCGGCCTGCTGCGCGCCGCCAAGCGCTTCGATCCGGATCGCGGCATCCGCTTCAGCACCTACGCCCGCTGGTGGGTGCGCGCTCAGATGACCCGCGCCATCGACCACACCGGGCGCCCCGTGCGCCTGCCGGGCTGCGCCGTGGAGCAGACGCGCAACCTGCGCAAGGCCATGAAGCGCTTCGAAGCGGCCGGGGTCGAGTATTCCACCTCGGATCTGGCGGATGAGGTGGGCATCGACAAGGAGCGCGCCGAGCTGCTGCTGTCCCAAGGCAACACCATCTCTCTCGAGCAGCCCGTGGACGACGGCCCGCGCCCCCGTCCCCTGGAGCGCTTCCTCTCCGACGAGCACGCCACCCAGCCCGACGGCGAGGCCATCCAGTCGCAAGAGCTCGACCGCATGCACATGGCCTTCAAGGATGTGCTCACCGAGCGCCAGCGCTTCGTGCTCGTGCGCCGTTATGGTCTCGACGACGGCGAGTTCCGCACCCTTTCCGAGGTGGGCAAGGAGATGGGCCTGTCCCGCGAGCGCGTGCGCCAGATCGAGCGCGAGGCGCTGAATCGCCTGCGTGAGCTCTCCTCCATCCGCGACGGCGTGCTGCACTAGGCGCCGAGGTCCTTCGCGATGCCAGGCGACGAAGAAGCGGACGACTGGTCCTCGGATGAGGATCCCGCCCCCGAAGACGACGGGGACTGGGAGCTGGAGGACGAGGACGACGAGGACGACCTGCGGCTCGATGCAGCGGACGAGATCACAGCCGACGAGGACGAGCCCAGCTGGGCATCCGAGCAGGAGGGCGACGGCGAGCAGGATCTCGTCGACGCGGCCTGGCTCGACGAAGAGAGGGAACCAGAGGCCGTCCCATGGCCCGACAGCGACCTCCGTGACCAGCTGGCAGCCGGCAGGCGGGTCCTGGGCCTGGTGGAGCGGGCACACCTGCCCCAGCTCGGTTGGCAGGGCTTGCACGCACGCTGCGACACCAGCAGCCCCAGCTCGCGCCTGCACGCCAGCTGGAGTGCCGCGGACGAGGCAGGGGTCGTCAGCCTGCAGCTGGAGGAACGCCAGGCGCGCCTCGCCCCCAGCTGCATCGCAGGGGATCGCCGGATCCGCAGCCAGCTGGTCCTGGCGGGCCAGCGCATCGAGGTGGAGCTGGCCGTCCATCCCCCGGGCGACCGCGCCCAGCTGGTCATCGGGCGCGACATCCTGCACGGTCGCTTCGTGGTCGATGTCGCCCTGCAGCACCAAGATGCAGCCCTGCAGCACCCAGATGTAGCCCTGCTGCACCAAGAGGACGCGTCCTGAACGCCCTGCTGCGGCTCTACCGCTGCTACGCCCTGCGCTATTGGGCCTGGTATCTGCCAGGCTTTCTCTGCCTGCTGCTGACCAACTGGCTCTGGGTGCGCATTCCCCTTGAGCTGGGGGCCGGCACCGACGCCCTGCGCGCCGGCGACGAGTCATCCACCGTCCAGGCCGCGCTGATGATCGCGCTGATGGGCGTCTGCGTCATCGCCGTGCGCACCGCCTCCCGGGCCCTGGTGTTCACACCAGGGCGCTACATCGAGTACGACCTGCGCAACCAGATCATGGCCCAGGTCTTCAGGTTGAGGACATGGGATCTCTCCGAGCGGGGCGCGGGCGACCTGGTCAGCAGGGCCGCCAATGACATCTCTCTCACCCGTGCCCTGGTGGGCTACGGCACATTGCAGGTGGTCAACATCTTCAGCGCGCTGACGCTGACCGTCTGGCGCATGCTGCAGCTGGATACGCGTCTGACCTTGATCACGCTGCTCCCCATCGCCATCGCGGGCCTGGGGACCACCTGGGCCATCCGCACGCTCTTTCCCCTCACCCGCCGCCTACAGGTGCAGCTGGCCGGCATCTCCAACTTCGTGCTGGCCAGCTTTCGCGGCATCGACACCATCCAGGCCTACGGCGCGGCGCCGGCCTTCCAGCGGCGCCTGGACCAGGTCAACGGCGAGTACCTGGCCTCCATCATGCGCATCGTGCGGCTGTCTTCCGGTGTGCAGCCCATCCTGGCCTTCTCATCCGCGCTGGCGCTCTACCTGCTGCTCGTGCAGGGTGGCGGCATGGCGGCGGCCGGAGAGATCTCCATCGGCGACCTGGTGGCGCTCTCCGCCTACCTGGTGGTGCTGATCCCCTACCTGCGCATGTTGGGCTGGCTGGTGGCCATCGTGCAGCGCGGCCGAGCCAGCCTGGAGCGCGTCTTCGACATCCTGGATCTGCAGCCTACGCGACCGGATCTGAAAGACCCGGCACCGGATCCCAGCCCCGGTCCTCTGGGCTATCGGCTCGCTGGCCTGGACTTCGCCTATCCGCAGAAACCCGATGTGGGCGTGCTACGGCGCCTGCGGGCCCACATCCCCGCCGGTCGGCTCGTGGGCATCTTCGGCCGCACGGGCTCAGGCAAGAGCACGCTGCTGCAGCTGCTGGCCCGGCTGCACGATCCGCCGCGGGGTCAGCTGTCGCTGCTGTCCCAGGATGGCGAAGAGACGGACCTGGCCCGTGTGAACCTGGAGCACTTGCGCAGCCGTATCAGCTACGTGCCACAGCTGCCCTTCCTCTTCACTGCCAGCGTCGAGAAGAACATCGCCCTGGGGCGCAGCATGAGCCGCGACCAGGCCCTGCATGCGGCCAGCGCGGCCGGCCTGGATCCGGACCTGGAACGCCTGCCCCAGGCCGCGGACACACTGGTGGGCGAGCGCGGCGTCATCCTCTCCGGCGGGCAGCGGCAGCGGGTGGCCCTGGCGCGCGCCCTCGGTCGCCGCGCCGACGTCCTGCTGCTGGACGACGTCCTGGCCTCGGTGGACCACGCCACCGAGCGACACCTGGTGCGCAGCATCCTGGAGCTGGCCCGTCCCCCTGGCGGAACGCCCAGTACCGTGGTCTTCGTGACCAGCCGCCTGGGTGCCCTGGCCAGCGCAGACTGGGTGCTGGTGCTCGACAAGGGACGGCTGGCGGACCAGGGGCGCCCGCAGGATCTGCTGCAGCGACAGGGCCCGTACCGCGACGCCTGGTTGGTCCAGCAGGGCCAGGGGGAGGAGCCGTGAGCCGGCACGGCGGACGGAGCGCGTCCGTCGAGCCCCTGCCCTTCAGCGGGGACTGGCGGCAGCTGGTGCGCCTGGCGCCTTACGCCCGCCCCAGCGCCCTCTCCTACCTGCTGGCCCTGGCGGTCACGCCCGTGGCTGCGCTGCTCTCCCTGCTGCAGCCCCACCTGGTGCGCAGGGCCATCGACGAGTGCATCCTGGGCGGAGCGATCCAGGATCTGCACCTTCTCATGGCGGCCTACCTGGCAGCGGTGGTGGGCTGGCTGGCAGCCGACCTGGGGACGACCCTGCTGCTGGCCAGTGCCGGGCAGCGTACCGTGCTGCGCCTACGCTCCGGCCTGTACGCCCACGCCCTGCGACTCAGTCGCAGCTACCACGATCGCGAGGCCGCCGGCTCGCTGCTGACGCGCCTCACCAGCGATGTGGAGGCGCTCTCCGAGACCCTCACCTCGCGGGTGGTCACCATCGGTCTCGATCTCTTGCTGATGGCGGGAGCGCTGCTGGCCATGCTGCTCATGGACTGGAGGTTGACCCTGGGCATGCTGCTGGCAGCACCCTTGCTGCTGCTGCCGCTGGATCTCTTCCGGCGCCAGCTGCGCTCCCTCTACCAGCGCGTACGCGCCGCCCTGGCGGCCTCGAACGCCTTCATGGCCGAGCACATCGACGGACTGGAGACCGTGCAGCTCTGCGGAGCGCAGGGCGACGCTCTGGCTCGCTTCGACGTGCTGAACCGGCGCTACCGCGACGCCACGGTCCGCGCCAACATCTGGGACGCTCTGATGTTCGCCCTGGTGGACGGTGCCAGCGCGCTGTGTATCGCCTTCTTGCTGTGGTTCGGCACCTCGCGCTTCGGACACGAGGTCAGCATCGGCGTCCTGGTAGCCTTCATCCAGTACCTTGAGCGGCTTTTTCAGCCCCTGCGGGACATCTCCAACAAGATCACCGTGATCCAACGCGCCGTGGCCGCCACCGAGCGCCTGGTGGCGCTGCTGGACAGCGACAGGATCCCGGAACCGGGCCAGCAGGATCTGCCCAGCCCCCGTGGCCACCTGCAGCTACGGGATGTCTGGTTCCGCTACGATCCGCAGGGTGCGGACATCCTGCGGGGTGCGAGCCTGGAGATCCTGCCAGGCGAGGTGGTGGCCCTGGTGGGCTCTACCGGCGGTGGAAAGACCACGCTGACCCGCCTGCTCAACCGCAGCTACGACGGCTACCGGGGGTCCATCCTCTTCGACGGCCAGGAGCTGAGCCAGCTGCGGCTGGGGGACCTGCGCCAGGCGCTGCTCCCCGTGCCGCAAGAGGTGCAGCTGTTTCCCGACTCGCTCCTCTTCAACGTGAATCTCGGCAACCCTGCCATCGACGCCGCGACGGTGCGTCGCGCCGCGCAGCTGGTCCACGCCGCTGACTTCGTCCAAGAGGAAGACGGAGGCTATGACAGGGAGCTTGATCTGCGTGGGCAGGGTTTGTCCGTGGGGCAGGGCCAGCTGCTCAGCTTCGCGCGCGTGCTGGCCCATGACGCGCCGGTGGTGGTGCTGGACGAGGCCACAGCCAGCGTGGACAGCATGACCGAACGGCTCGTCCAGGACGCCATCGCCCGCATCATGGAGCGCAAGACCGTGCTCGTGGTGGCCCACCGCCTGTCCACGATCACCGCCGCAGACCGCATCGCCGTGATGGAGGAGGGCCGCATCGTGGAGCAGGGGACCCACGACGCCCTGCTGGCCCTGGGTGGGCGCTACGCCGAGCTCTTCGCCCAGGGCTTCTACGAGGCGGAAGACCAGCCCTGCTAGGGGCTCCCGGGCTGACCTGACGGCTGCTGATCGCCCGCTGCGGGCGGCCCGGGTTCGCTTCCCGGCCCGGGAGGCGCCATGGCCGGCCCCTGGCCCGTGGGCGCCGGGAACGCGCCCAGTACGATCTCCACACCCTCGATGTCCACCTCGGTCAGCCCGATGGGGATCTCGAGGGCTATCAGGTCGTGGGGCGGAGCGACGCGGCCATCGCCGTCTTGATCGCAGAGTGCGGAGAGCACCACCTGCTGGCCCTTGGGCAGCAGGCCCTCGAAGGGGCCAGGCGCCTGCAGCTCGATGACCGTCAGCGGACCGCGCATCTCCCCGCCCTCTGCGCCCTCCTCCTCAGTCGCGGAGGCCTCTCTCTCGGGCTGGGGCGGCATGTCGATCTCGCGCTCGATGGCGTCGATGCGTACGGTCTTCGTGCAAGCCGCGCCGCTCACGACGCCCGAGATCGTCACGTGTTCCAGCGCCGCGAGCTCCTGCTGGCTGAAGCGGGCCTGCACCTGGGCGAGGCTCAATGCGCCGCCCGGTCCGCCCGGCCCGCCCATGGGGCTTCCAGGGTTGGCGTCGTGCGCCGGATCCTGGATGTTCAACTCCAGGTTCGGTGGATCCGATGAGACCGGGCATCCCGCCAGGATGACCAGCGTGCAGGGAAGCGCGAGGAGTCGGGCCAGGTGCATGGGAATACCCCTTCGCTCAATCGTATCAGAGGGCTTCTACCCGGCAGGGGAGACCATCCGTCCACGCCGAGCCGGTCTGCGGGTCCAGCTGGGTTGGATCGAACAAGTGGTTCACCGCCGCCGCCCAGCGCGCTGGCAGGTCCACGGTGTCGATCCGCAAGCCCTTGTCGAGGCGCACCGTGGCTTCCACGGATCCGGCCGACGTGCGCACCCGCACGCCCTGGCCCTCGGCCAGGCCGGCCGCGGGGTGCAGGCCGACACCGGGCTCCTGGAGCTGGGGATCGCGATCCACAGGCCGACGGGCGCAGTCTCGGTATGCGCTGGTGATCAGGCGCAATGGATGACTCGCGGCGCCCCGCGGCGCCTGGTGAGAGCGCAGCATGCGCAGGGCCGGCTCCGGTGCCAGTGCGACGCGCCCATCGGGCGTGTCCAACGCCCAACGCGCCCGGTCCGACTGGCCCAGGCGTAGCAACCGAGCGGATTCGTTCGCCAGGCCCAGTTCTCTGCGCAGCTGCCCGACGGGCAGGCCCGCACGCAGGGCGGCCAGCTCCAGCTGCCAGCGCTCGATCCGCTTGGCATCCGCCTGTGAGAGGGCGCGTCGCAACCTGCCGGACAGGCCTCGCGCCGGCCGCGCACTGCGTGGCAGGCGAGCACCGTGCGCCAGCTGTGCCAGAATGGCCTCGTTGGGCAGGCACTCCGGGGGAGCCTGGCACAGGGCGGGGGTGCGACGCAGCAGTAGATCGCAGGGCCTTCCGTGGGCCAGATCCAGGTCGGGCCGCTCCAGAAAATGCGCGGCGGGCAGCAGGTAGTGGGCCAGTGGCGTGGTGCGGGTCTCGCAGCGATCGATGCAGACCAACAGGTCCAGCCCCCGCAGGGCCCGCTCCAGCGCCTGGGGCCCCGGCAGGCTGCCGAGCGGATCGGCTTCCAGGCAGATCAGGGCCCGCAGAGGGCCCCGGGTGATGGCGTCCGCCAGCTGCGTCGCCGGCCGCCTGCGCGACGGGCGCGGTCCGAAGAGCGCGGAGCCCAGCCTGCGGGCCATGGAGGCCAGCATGCCCTGACCGCGGGGCGCGCCCGGATGCTCGTAGCAGCCGCCCGGACGCAGCAGGTTCGCGGTCAGGGCGTGCAGGACGATCATGGCCCAGCCGGTCAGGCTGCTCCAGGAGGTGCCGTAGGCCTGTGCGCTGCCGTGCGCCACGGCCATGGGAGCCCTGGCGAAGCGCAGCGCCTCGCCCATGATCTCCGCGGGTTCGATCCCGCAGACCTGGGCAGCCCTGGCAGGGGTCCAGGGCTCCAGGACGGCCTGGAGTTCGTCGAAGCCAGCGCAGCAGTCCCTCACGAACTGGGCGTCGTACCATCGGCCTCGAACGATGGCATGACACATGCCCAGCAGCAGGTGCAGCTCAGTGCCGGGACGCAGCGAGACGTGGGTCGCCGCGCGCCGCGCCAGGTCGGTTGTGCGGGGATCCGCCACCGTGATTCCCCTCTGGGCCACGAGCCGCTCCAGGCTGGCGGCGGGCAGCCTCCCGGCG
Source organism: uncultured Enterobacterales bacterium (assembly GCA_964454135.1). GTDB lineage: Bacteria > Myxococcota_A > UBA796 > UBA796 > JAFGLY01 > CAYVQL01. The sequence continues at coordinate 32,527 of CAYVQL010000073.1, forward strand.
TGCGAGGGCCCCCAGTGCGTGGTGAGCTGGTTTCCTCCCAGCAGAAGCACATGCCGGGCCCGTTGCAGGTCGGAACGCAGCGGCGCGGGACGCCCGAGGGTCCACCGGGCGGCGCATTCCAGACCGCCCGCGACCTCCGAGGGATCGAAGAAGACCGTCCCGAGCGCCCCCGAGCCCGCCATGGCCGCGATCTTCGACCCGGCACGGCTGTCCGGCACGTGGGCGTCGCCCTGGAACAGGGGCGACGGCCTGGGATCCGTATTCACGCCGGATCACGGCTAGCCGTTCAGCCAGCTCATCGAGGACTCGCTGCCCCTCCAGCCGTTCCTGACGCCCGTTCCTTCGCCGCCGAGCGACCACCAGACGCCGTTCATCCGTGGTGGCCGCCTGCAGGTGCTGGGCCACCGTGCAGCGGCCCGCCTCGTGCGCCCCCTCTGCCAGCGCCAGTCCGTCCCCCTGTCGGCGCTGCTCCAGATGGCAGCCCGCCTCGCACGCACGGCACCAGGTGTACAGCTCCTCAGCAACCCGCACCGCCTGCCTCCTGGCGCCATCGACCGCCAGCCCTCTATTCCGTCCCCCCGACGGGGTCATGTTACCGCCCCCTGATAGTTCCCCGCCGGCCAGCCTGGTCGTCCCTGGATTATGAAGCCAGGGGCGGCCTGGCGCTGTCACGGTGGGGAACATCGCGGGGGAGGGGGAGCGCGGAGCGCGATATGGGGGAGGGGTCCTCCCCTCCCCCAGCTGATTTCATGATAAGGCCAATATTCCCCCGGGTGGCGCAGACCGCAGCCTCTCCTCCAGCCACCGGCCTCTGCATGCACCGATCCGCAGGAACCCTTGCGCCACGTGCCGCTCTCATGGGCGCGCTGCTGCTGTGCCAGGCCTGCGCTCACACCCAGCGGCAGGCCGATGCCGGCCGCCGGCAGGCAGAAGCCCCGGCCGGACCGCAGCTGGCCTACGCCTTCCAGCTCGAGAGCCAGTACAGCACCGAGCTGCGCGATAGCCAGGGCCAGCGTAGTCCCCTGCCCGGGGTTCAGCCCGAGCACCGGTCCTGGTCGGGGACCATCAGCAGCAAGCCTGCGCGCCGCTTCCGGGATGGGTCCGAGGGCCACTTGCTGCGTTTTCAAGACGTCGTCGTGCGCGAGGGTGCTGCAGGGGGCGATCTGCCGGCGCAGCCCTCTCCCCTCTCCGGCCGTTCAGCCGAGCTGCGGCGCTTTCCCTCACGTGAAATCCTGGACATCGGGCTACTGGAGCACCTGTCCGATGCAGAGGCCCGCGGGGACCTGCTCCTGCCGCTCTGGGCCGCCATTTCACCCGTCATTCCCTCCCTGAAACCCGGCCGCTCCTCGCCGCAGCGGGCGAACCTGCCCTTCAAGCCCGAGAGGAATCGAGGGGCGCGGCTCGTCCTGGATCTGGACTGGACCCTGCTGGGCGAGGTCGAGCTGGAGGACGGAACCGGGGCCCATCATTTCTCCTACCAGGGGGCCATCTCGGGTCGGGGTCAAGACGGCGCTGCGGACTGGATCGCGCTCTACGACTTCACGGGCAGCGCACAGGGTGAGCTCTGGCTGCGTTCGGCCGACTACGCGGTGGCGCGAAACCACTTCCAGTGGGCGCTGGACGTGGAAGCCCGCTTCAAGGGCTCCTCCGCCAGCGCCCTCACCGGCGATGAGGCCGCCGTGCTGCAGCGTCAGGCGAGCCAGGGCACGCTGTCGCTGGTGGGCGCGCCATGACCATCTTCGCAATGCTGATCAGCCTGTCGGCAGCCACGGCGGCCGGATCCGCCCAGCTCGACGCCGAGCCCTTGCCTCGCTACCTCGACGAAGAGGTCGTGCTGCCCGTCTTCCACGGGGCTTCGCCTGCCTTCGCCGACTGCTTCTCTCTCCACCCCCTGGCAGTGGATGCTCCGCCGCAGCCCATCCGCCTGCATGTCGCCATCGGCGCCAGCGGCGCCGTGGTCGCGAGCACGGCCTCTGCGGACCGGCCACTGCCCGAAGGCCTGGCTTCCTGCCTGGAGCAGGCAGGCCGTGCCCTCGACTTTCCCGCCCATGACCTCCAGCAGGAGCGCTGGAGCTACACCGTGCTGCGGACCCAGGGAAAGGTGCAGGCCTACCCCTCGGTGCAGCGAGCCTCCCGGGCCTCGGTCCCGCTGTTTCTTCGCTTCCCTCTCGACATGCCGCCTGAAGCCCGGTTGGCGCTGCGCGAGCTGCTCGGCTTCGACCCATCCGCACCTGAATCCACCACGAACCCCAAGCCCTGATCCCCTCTCTTTCTGGCCCTCCGCACCCTCACGCCGGTGACCGGATCCGCGTGCCAGCCCCCTGCGCTGGCAGGTCGCTCATGCGCAGCCGCGCTCGTTTCTGCTAAACTCCCCTCGTCCATCCACCTCTCGTCGGAGCTGGGGCACCATGGAAGTTGCCGATTGGCTGAACATCGTCCTCAAGGGATGCCACCTGCTCGCTTCGCCGGAGCAGATCATCCAGCTCGTCCCGGACGTCTGCGTCGACGCCCCTCCTTTCTGGAGCATCGAAGGCGAGAAAGGAGAGGACGTACAGCACGTGGTCCCGGTGGCCTGCACGCCCGCTCTGGGGCAGCCGGTCACCGACGCGGTCGCCGAGGCCCTGCGCCAGGGCGTCAGGGAAGGTGAACGCGAAGATTTCGCCGGTCTCTCGCCCGAAGACTGGGCCACGGATCCGCTCGCCGCCGCGCTGGCCCGCCTGGTCATCGAGGCCAACCTGGTCTCGCGTCAGGCCTCCGCCATCCCCTTCCTCGAGGTGAGCCGGCTGGCCTGCGGTCTGCTCGCTGGCAGAGCGCCAAGAGGCACAGGCAAGGGCGCCGCCGGGCTCGCCATCGAGCGGCAGCTCAGCCGCATGAGTGAGCTCGAGCCCCATCGCCAGGGCAAGATCCTGGCTGACGTGGCCTGGTCCCTCTCAGCGCGCTGCGGCGCGGCCTGGGGTTTGGCGTCCCAGCTGGATGCATCGCTCCAGCCCACGCGCTTCTACCAGGCGATGATGCGCAGCAAGCTCTCGTTCATGCTCGGGCCGCAACAAGAGGGCAAGCCCGACACAGCGATGGTGATGGGCGCTCTGGGCCTGCCAGGCGAGCCCGCGGACGTGGACATCATCCTGGACCTGACAGAGAAGGCGCTGCTGGGAATCGAGAAACGCATACGCGAGGGCAAGGCCAGCGAGGCGGACCTGAACTTCAACGCCAGCACCACGCCCAGCTTCTCCGTGCCCCTCTCCGAGCAGCGCCGCGCTCGAATCGGGGCTCATGTCCCGGGAGTGGCAGCGACCTACCTGCAGCGGCTCGCCGATTTCACCAGCGCAAAGGAGCTCGTGGCTTCAGGGCTGTCCAAGGACAAGGCGAAGCAGCTGCTCGATCCGCAGATCGCTCGCTCCCTGGCCGCCAACCTGCGCGATCTGCTCAAAGCGCTGCAGCTCTGGGACCTGTTCTCCTGCCTGCAGCAGTCGCTGCAGGCCGCAGACGCCATCGGCGTCACCTGGTGGAAGAAGGGCCCGTTCCGCCACGTGTTGGTCCCCAGGGGCGACACGGGCACGACGACCACGAACGTGGTCGCCATCCGGCTGACCGAGCTGCGCAATGCCGCCAGCCAAGCCGCCGCCCGCAACGGAGAGGGGCTTTGCCCCGCCGGTGCCGAGGCCCAGTGGCGACGCGTGGTGCGCCGCGCCGCGGAGCGCAAAGCGCACTGCTTCGAGACCAGCACCCACGCCTTCTTTCTGCTGCCCACTGCCCACACCGCTCAGGATTTCTCCACGCACCTGCTGAAGGCCCTGCCCTCCCCCTTGAGCCTGCAGCTCTCTCCCCTCGGGCCGGACCTGGACGTCTCCGCGGGCATCTCGCTCTCAATTGGGATCGCCACCGGGACCATCTACGGCGGCACGGACGGGCAGCGGAGCACCATCTGCGGCCCGGCCATCGACGAAGCCCTCCACATGGCGGGCGTGGGAACGCCCGTCTCCGGCGATGGCGATCCCGCCGGAATTCGCCACGCGCAGCTGACCGTGGGCGGACTGTACTCCCGCGGCATGGTCGCCACCCCTGCATTCATCGAGGCGCTCCGGGAAGAGCACCGCAGCCTGGGCCGCCCCTTCCGCGCCCCGGGCGAGACGCCCATCGCGGGCGTGCACGCGCCCTTCGAGGGCTACCACGTACCGGCCGCCCAGGAGCGGGCGGACGGCAGCGTCTGCGTGCTGCTCCCACTGCACGCGCAAGACGACCGCACTCCTGTGGAGCTGCTGGAGATGAGCTCCGAGGAGTTCCAGGATTTCCACCAACGGGACAAGGGACTGGATCCGGCCGCCTGCCAACCCTCCCTGGGATCCATGCCCGAGTCGCCCCCTCCGCCGCCCGTTGGAGAGAGCTTCCAGTCGCCAGCCCCTTCCCAGACAGCAGCGGCCGATCCCTTCCAGGACTCCTTCGCAGAGGGCGAAGAGCTGCCAGCGTTCGATCTCGCCGATCAGGAGGACGACGAAGACGAGGAATACGAGTTCGAGATCGACACCGCCGCCACCAACTTCGCCACGGACAACTTCACCCTGGATGAGGATCAGGAAGAGGACGATCCCTTCGACGATATCAGCGAGGCTGTCATGGACAGCGAGGAAGGCGTCCTGGTGCTCGACGAGGATCCCGACGAAAAGGCAGCCCCCACGGATTTCGCCTCGATGGCGGAGGAGTTCACGACACAGGGCGAAGAGGAGAGCTCGGAGGCCGCCGAGGAGCCCATCTTCGACGCCTTTTCGGTTGAGCCCACCGAATCCGAACAGGAGGAGGATCCCTTCGCCCTGGATTGGGGCGATGATCAGGAGGCCGGTTCGGATCCCTTTGGCTTCGATGAGGGGCTGGACGAGCCCGAAGAAGCGGCGACCCCGAGCCAGGACGAGACGAGCGACTTCGCCAGCCCCGCCCCCGGCGAAGCGCAGTCCGAGGAACCCACGACGCTGGGATTCCTCCCTCCCGCGGACATGGCCATCGCAGAGGAAGAAGAGGACGAGGCGCCGCTCGGCTACCTGCCCCCCGCAGCGGAGCAAGCGGCTGACCAATCTCGAGCCCCTGCCCCGGCCGCCGCCCCGGCCCTCGCGCCCCATGGAGCCAAGCTCGCTCCCCCCGCTCCCCCACCAGCATCGCCTCCGACCGCCCCCAAGCCAGCGCCGCCCAGCACGCCCCAGCCAACCGCAGCTCCCATTGGTGACAGCGCCGCCCCGGCGCCCCCGGCGGTCCACGAGCGCCCGACTCCAGCTCCGCCGGCGCAGAGCGGGACGAACCCCACGCTGATGCCCGCCTCCAGAGAGTCCCTGGCCGCAGCAACCCCGCCCAAACTGGAACCTGCGCCGCGTCGCGTACCACCGCAGATGCCCGCCTCACTGCTGGCCTTGATAGGCGAGGAAGAAGAGGAGCCCGCTGAACAAGCCAGTTTCCAGTTCCTGGGCACCTCGACGACGCCGACCCCCAGCCCCCAACCGGCCCCCCCCCCCCCGGGGGGGGGGGGGGGGGGGGGGGGGGGGGGGGGGGGGGGGG
>CAYVQL010000074.1:0-38046 GCA_964454135.1 uncultured Enterobacterales bacterium
CTTCTACACCCTGGAGGCCATCCGGGGGCGGCCCGTGTCCGTCGTGGTGCGCGAGCGCGCCCAGATCATCGGTGTCATGCTCCTGGTGGCGCTGATGCTCTTCGTGCTGGTGGTCGATGTCAACCGCTTGTTCGGGGGGCCGGGGTGAGGCCCTTGCTGTTGGCCCTGGACACGGCTGGCCCCGTGGTCGGTGCCGCTGTCGCGCGGGGGGAGCAATCCCTGGGCAGCTGGTCGGCTCGCGTGGTGCGCGGCACCGAGCGTCGGCTCATCCCGGCCGTGCAGGAACTGCTGCAAGGACAGAGTCCGGACTGCGTGGTGGTTTCCATCGGGCCCGGCGCCTTCACCGGCCTGCGTGTCGGCTTGGCCACCGCCCTGGGCCTGGCGAGCGCCGCCGGCTGCCCGCTGGTGGGGGTCTCCTCGCTGCAGGCGCGCGCCGCCCTCGTACCCGGCAAAGACCAGGTGCTGGCCCTGCTCGACGCGCGCAAGAGCCGCGTCTACGCCGGCCTGTACGACACCAGGCCCACGGTGCCCGTCCTGCTGGGCGGCGAGGCTGACCTCGTCGCAGCGCAGGCGCTGCCAGAGGGACCTGTGCTGGCCATCGGCGAAGGCGTCTTCGTGGCTGGCGACGAGCTCGGCGCCGCTGGCTGCAGCATCGCGCCCTGGCCTGATCGCTGCCCCACCGATGCCTTGACGCGCATCGGGCTGGCCCGTTTCGAGGCGGGCGAGGTCAGCAGCGCCGAGGAGCTGCGGCTCAGCTACATCCGGCCACCTGACGCCAAGCCGCCCCGCGACCTGGTGGCCCGTCAACGCGGGTGATGGCCTGGCAGGATCCTGCCTCGCTCTTGCCCACCAGCAGCGGCGACAGCGGGGCGAGGCGGCGGCCGGCGTCCTGCCCCTTACGAAACTGGGTATTGACAATCGGCTTGGAGCTACCTAGGCTTTTCTTATGCGCACCATGCCGGACGCTCACCAGACCGGCCAGCGCAGCACCCGAAGCGCTCGAACCATCTTCCGAGGAGGTCGAATGAACCAGGCAGAACGTGCGCTCATCGACGAGCTGGTCCCAAGACACGACGAACTTCGAGAGCTGGTGGACAGGCATCGCGCCTACGAGGACCAACTGGAAAAAATGAGCAAGCGCCGCTTCCTGTCAGACATCGAGCGCATGGAGATGGCAAGGATCAAGAAGAAGAAGCTGCGCGGCAAGGACCGTATCCACCGCATACTGGTGGAACATCGAGGTGCGCAGCTGCGCGTGTGAGGCGGCTTTCGGGGCACTGAGTTTCGAAGCGCTGGGCTGGCCATGGGAGCATGGCCGGAATAGTCAGCCGGGTTCCATGATTGAGGGCAGAGGTGCGCGTGTCTGAGAGAAAACTACGTGTCGGCCTGGCAGGAGCGACCGGTGCGGTGGGCAAGGAGATCCTGCGCTTGCTCGAGCGCATGCCCCTTCCTGTCGGCGAGCTGATCCCGATGGCCTCCCCAGCTTGCAACGTGCACTCCGTGGATTTCCGCAACCGCGCTCGGCGGGTCGAGAACCTGCACGCCGACAGCCTGGAGTCCTGCGACGTCGTGTTCTTCGCCGTACCGGCCGAGGTGGGCGAGCGCTGGCTGACGGTGGCCCAGGACCTGGGTGTGGCCATCATCGACCTGACCGGGGTCATGGGGCCGGAGCGCGATGTGCCCCAGGTCGTGCTTCCTGTCAACCGCTCCGAGCTGCAGGCCTTTCCCGAGATCCTGACGGTGGGATCGCCCAGGCCGGAGGTCGTGGCCCTGTGCACGCTGCTGGCGCCCATCCGGGCGCAAGTGGGAGGCCTGACCTGCCGGGGCACGGTGCTGCACTCCGCCTCGCTGCGCGGCAGGGCCGGCATCGAAGAGCTCTCCAAGCAGGTGGTCTCCCTCTTCAACAGTCGCACGCCCGAGCGCCTCGTCTTCCCCCAGGGCCTGGCCTTCGACGTAGAGCCGCTGGTGGGTGAGGCCGGGCCCAGCGGATGGGCCTGGCACGAGGACCGCTGCGCGATGCAGAGCGCCGCCATCCTGGGCCTGCAGCCGTCCCAGCTGGCGCTGAACGCCATCATCGCCCCCTGGTTCAACGGGCTCTGCTTGTCGCTGCACCTGGTGGCCGACCGCCCCCTGCGGGCGGGAGAGCTGACAGGCATGCTGCGCGCAGCGCCGGGCATCGACCTGAGCGAGAGCTTCGCGCTGGCAGATCTGCCGCGTCCGCGGGGCGCCGATGGCAAGCTCAGCCTGCAGGTGGGGCGCCTGCGGGACGACCCCGCCGGCTACGGCGCCCATGTCTGGGCCGTGGCCGACGAGCTGCGCTGCTGTGCGGCGGGCAACGCGGTGGGGATCCTGGCTGCGTTGCTGGAGGACGACCTGCTCTGATGCTGGGGGTGGGGGAGGCCGTCCTGACAGGCTGTCCGCTTGTCTCGCGTGTGCATGGCGCTCGTGACAGCTTGTCACGAGCCTGACCGAATACCGCTCCTGGCGCCCGCATGTGGCTGGCCTGGAACTTGCAGTATGCAGGGCTGCAACGGGTTAGGCGGACAGCGTTCCGCCACAGGCCGGAGGCGATTCCATGTCCTTTGCAGGCAGCTCGCGAGGCAGGCAGCTGAGAACAGCGCTGGGTTGTCTGGCCCTGGCCGCGCTCTTGACGTCCCCGGCGCAGGCCGATCCCGACCGCGTGGCCTTCGTCTCTTCCGAAGGCACAAGCATCTCGGACCTGGCGGTGACCTCCGACGGGTACTGGGTAGGCTTCGTGGAAGACAGCACGGCCCAGGGGCGCCTGCTGGACGTGCGCAGCTGGGAGGTCACGGGCGACAAGTCATGCAGCGGCAGCGCCGCGGGCATCGCGTTTTCCGAGGGCACGGACGACGACGGCGAGGCGGCCTATATCGTCTGGTTGGCGTGCTCCGACGGCGCCTTGGCCTGGGCCGTGGCGGACGACAACGGCAACGTGGATTGGGGCGACAACGCCTACGAGACGGGCTTGACCCTGCTGGCGGTGGAGGCCAACCAGGAGCTGGTCTACCTGGTGGCCGAGGACGCCGATGGAGGGAACCCGCAGGTCCACACCGTGGACTACGAGCAGGATCCAACCGCCGAGAGCGGCACCTGGCTCGACACCGTCGATGGCTACCCCTCCTCCTTTGGCATGAGCGGCCTGGAGGACACGGAGCTGGAAGACAACTACCTCTTCGTCACCCATGGCGGCGACGAGGTCAGCAAAGTGGACCTGTCCACGGGCTCCATCTCCAACACCAGCGAGAACCTGGGCGGCCGGGACATGGTGGACCTGTACGCCTACAACTCCAGCTATGCCTTTCTGGCCGACACCGACGGCGGTGTCATCAAGTACAACGTGGCGGGGGGCAACAACGATTTCGAGATCATGCTGGACGACGACGATGGCCTGGAGTCCAACCAGGCCCTGGCCATCGACTCGCTGGCCAGCGAGCCCTACCTGGCGGTCTACGATGCGGGGCCCGGCGAGGTGGTGGTCTTCGGCTTCAACACGGGCGGGCCCAGCGTGAACGACACCGAGGACCAGCGCTTCGAGGCCGAAGACATCGTCGAGCTGGTGGTGGGCGACGGCTACCTCTTCGGTGGCGGCGCCACGGGCGGCCTGCAGGTGATGACGGACAAGCCCTGGGTGGAGGTCAGCTCCGTGGAGCCCTCTTCGGCCATCTCGGAAGACGAGGTGACCATCAGCTTCAGCTCGGACAGCGACGGCGATTGGAGCCTGTACCTGGGGGGCGGCTGGGACGGCGACGGAGACCAGCTGGCGTCGGGGGAGATCTCGGCCGGCGAGACCGCCCAGGCCAGCTTCACCGTGGACGGCAGCTTCGCCGAGGGCGACAACGCCCTATGGGTGTTGGTGGAGTCCGGCGACCTGACCGGGCACGACGTGGGGACCGTGACCGTGGACAACCCGCCCAGCAAGGTGCAGCTGACGGCCTCGGGCGTCGGCTTCGGCAACAGCCAGATCACGGTCAGCTTCGAAGGCATCGAGGACGAGGACCTGGCCAGCTACGAGATCTACGTGATGCAGAGCGAGTTCGATCCCGACGACTGGCCCGAGGGCGTGACGGGCGGCCCCGAGTTCGACGGCGACGACGATATCAGCTCACCGGTGAGCGTGACGCAGGATCCCGGAGAGGACGTCATCGCCACCATCTCGCCGCTCACCAACGACGTGACGTATTATGTGGCCGTACGTGCCGTGGACGAAGGCGGCCAGGAGGGTGCCATGAGCGATGTGCATAGCGCGACGCCCCGCGAGACGGTGGGCGCTGCCGAGCTGGCGGGGGAGACCGGCGGCTATTGCGGCACGCGTGCAGGTGCAGGGCTGGCCGCGCTGCTGCTGGCCGGACTGGCCGGCCTGCGGCGGCGTAGATCCCTGGTGCTGCTGGGCGCCCTGGTCTGCGCACCGGCCGCCCTGGGGGCCGAAGACGCCAAGACCTACGCCAACGTGGAGCTGCGCTACGGGCCCTTTTTTCCCGGCAACGACGCGGTGACCACGGTCTACGGCGAGACGGGCCACGGCATGCTCTGGCTCGAGGGCGGCCCCAAGCTCACCCGCTTCTTCGAGCTGGACCTGGGCTTCGGCTTCTACCAGGAGCTGGGCACCACCGTGGCGGTGGATGACCAGGCGCCCTCCTCCGAGCACACCATGCTCACCGCGTTCCCCTTCACGGCGGGTCTGGCCCTGCGTCTGGATTTCTTCAAGGAGCAGCCGCTGGTGCCCGTGGCCCTGGTGGGCGTGGACTACTGGCTGTGGAAAGAGAACTGGTACGTCAACGACGACGTCTCTTCGGAAGAGGGGCTCATCTCCGGCGGCGAGGCGGGCTACCACTACGGCTTTGGGCTCAACCTGCTGCTGGACTGGCTGGAACCCGGCAGGGCGAGCAAGCTGTCGGCGCGCACCGGCATCGACGACACCTACATCGTGGCGGAGTGGCGCAAGCAGACCGTCGGCCAGTGGGGAGACGACGGGGCGAGCCTCTTCGACGCCTCCATGGTCACCATCGGCTTCAAGCTGGACATGTAGTGGCCAGGGGCGCAGTCCATGCCCACCTACCGCTTGGTGCTGGAATACGATGGCACCGAGTACGTGGGCTGGCAGCGGCAGCCCGTGGGAAGCAGCATCCAGGGCATGCTGGAGCGAGCGCTGGCCGAGGTGATGGATGAGCCATCCGTCGCGCTGCGCGCTGCCGGGCGCACGGACTCGGGGGTACACGCCCTGGGGCAGGTGGCCAGCTTCTCCAGCGACACCGTCCGCGATCCGAGCGCCCTGCGCATGGGGCTGAACAGCTTGCTGCCGAGGGACATCGTCTGTCGAGCTGCGGCACGGGTGGAGGACGGCTTTGACGCCCTGCGACGGGCGCGGGGCAAGCACTACCGCTACCGCATCCTCGATGGCGGCCGGCGGGCCGCCCTGCGGGCCAGGTTCTTGTGGCAGGTGCGCCCCGCGTTGGATGAAGACGCCATGAGGGCCGCCGCTGCCTACCTGGAGGGCGAACACGATTTCACCAGCTTCCGCGCGCGCGGATCCAGCGCCGCCTCCTCGACGCGCCTGCTGCGCAGCATCGCCGTTCAACGGTGCGAGGACGAGCTGCGCATCGACGTCCGCGGGGTTGGCTTCCTGCGGCATATGATACGCATCATCACCGGGAGCCTGGTTGATGTGGGCAGGGGCCGTTGGCCACCCGAGCAGATGACGGATGTCCTGGCGGCGCGGGACCGCAGCCGCGCCGGCAAGACCGCGCCTGCCTGCGGTCTCTGCTTGCTGACCGTCTTCTACGACGATGGAGCCGGTTGAAGGCTTGGACCGCTATAGCGCGCCGTAGTCCTCTCCCGGGGCTTCGTCGGTGAAATCGCCGAATCCACCGAAGCCATCTTCCTCATCGATGGTGTCCGGATCCTCGTCGGGATCCAGCAGCGGCGCTCGGGAAGGTGCAACGGCGGTGCTGCGCGACTTCATCAGCTCCATAGCGGCCTTGCGCGGATCCGTCATGGCCGCTGCGTCCAGCTCTGTGCCGCAACGAGGGCAGCTGGCAGTGGTCCGGTTGAAATCGTAGAACTTGGTGCTGCAGTTATGGCACTTACGGCGTGTGCCAAGCGAGCGTCTGGCGGGAGTCATGCAAACCACCCCTGGCTAGTGGGTTCATTTCTGGTGAAGAGTCGACCAGTCTCGTTGTCGCATGGATGCAGGATTCCGGATCGAGGTTGGCCCTGCAACGGGCGCATACTAGTCTCTTCGACGCGGCAGTCAAGAGCGGAAAGCGGCGATACGGAAAATTCCTTGCGGCGGCCGGTTCCCTGCGGTCCAGCGGGTCCACGCTGGGTCGCGATAGCGCGGATCGTCGACGGGAGAACTGAGCGGCCCTGCGCTCGAGCGGGCGCTTGATGGCTGTGAAGGGCAATCCTTGCTTGACACCCCCCCCGTGACTCAGTAGGAGGGGGGGGCTCGCTGCCAGCGTCTGCTGGCGGCAATCTCTACGTCCTCAGGATGGATGAAATGAAGACCTACTCCGCTAGGCCGGGCGAGGTGCCCCAGCGGTGGTACGTGGTGGATGCCGAGGGGCAGGTGCTCGGCAGGTTGGCCACCCGCATCGCCACCGTTCTGCGCGGAAAGCATAAGCCGCAGTACACGCCACATGTCGACACCGGCGATTTCGTCATCGTCATCAACGCCGACAAGGTGGCGCTCACCGGCAAGAAACTCGAGCAGAAGCTCTATCATCGCTATAGCGGCTACCCGGGCGGGCTCAACTCGCAGCCGGCTTCACGGGTGCTCGAGGAGGATCCCGATCGCGTCATTCGTCACGCGGTCAAGGGCATGCTTCCCAAGAACCGCCTCTCTCGCCAGATCATCAAGAAGTTGAAGGTCTATGCAGGGCCTGAGCATCCACACCAGGCTCAGCAGCCCGAGCCCCTGCAGGAAACCGTATAGGAGCTTCCATGGCCCAGCAACCCGTCCAGTTCTACGCCACCGGACGCCGGAAGACCGCCTCGGCACGTGTTTTCCTGCGGCCAGGCGGCACAGGTCGCATGATCGTCAACGGTCGCGATGTCGAGATCTACTTCGAGCGCGAGACCTCCAAGATGATCCTACGCACGCCCTTGGTGATGACGGAGACCCTCGAGCACTTCGACGCCTACGTCACGGTGCGAGGCGGTGGGAAATCCGGTCAGGCCGGCGCCATCCGGCATGGCCTGTCGCGTGCCCTGGTGCAGGCCAATCCCGACCTGCGGCCGGTCCTCAAGAAGGCTGGCTTCCTCACGCGTGACGCCCGCATGGTCGAGCGCAAGAAGTACGGACAGCCCGGCGCCCGCAAGCGCTACCAGTTCAGCAAGCGCTAGCAGGCATCGGAAAGCTCGTGCCTACCGGACGGTCCTTCGGCTGCGCCGACGGCTTTCGCCCATCTCCGCTTCGCTCCGATTCTTCGGCCCAGCAGTCGCTACTGCAGCGCGCCCTGCTTGTGGCGCCGAATTCGACGTGTTGAAAACACGCCTTCATCCGGCACCCCTGAGCAGAACGCGCTTCGCTACGCGCCTGCAGGCCCTCGCTACGGCACGAACCGGCCGCCGTTGGCGGCCTTCTTCCCGACGCCTGCTTGCACGCAGGACTGACTGTCCGCTGCTGCGGTGAAGCCCTCTATCGCGATGAAGACTATCGTCGCGATTCCGGCGCGCATGGGCTCCACCCGCCTACCGGGAAAGCCCCTGGCGGACCTCTGCGGCCGTCCCATGATCCTGCGCGTGCTCGATCGCGTGCGGCAGGCCAGCGTCGCCGACGAGGTCCTTGTTGCCACCGACCACGCGCGCATCGCGGAGGTGGTACGCGCTGACGGGGCTCGCGCCGTGATGACGCGCGCGGACTGCGCGTCGGGCAGCGACAGGATCTGGGAGGCGGTGGCCGAGCTGCCGGCGGACGTGGTGGTCAACGTACAGGGCGATGAGCCCTTTCTTTCTCCCGGCCTGCTGGAGCGGGTGGCGCGTGCGACCCGCAGCGACGCCCCCGTGGCCACCGCCGGTGCTCCCTTGCTGGATCCGCAGGCGCCGGCTTCGGTGGTGCGCGTGGCTGTGGACGACACGGGGATGGCCTTGGATTTCGCCCGCGAGGCCCTGCCGGGCCGCGTGCTGCACCACGTCGGCATCTACGCCTATCGCAAGCGGGCGCTGGCTGCGTTCGTGGCGCTGCCGCCCAGCTCGCGCGAGCGCAGGGCCCGCCTGGAGCAGCTGCGGTTGCTGGACGCTGGCATAGGCATCTGCGTCGTGGAAACTGACGAAGTGCCGCTGTCCATCGACACGCCTCAGGATCTGGCCGCCGCGCGCCGGCGTCTCGCTTCTCGACCGGTTTGACGTGCGCCAGGAGCCGTTGCGAAAGGCCCTGCGATCCCTTACCCATCGTCTCGTCAGAGCCGCGGTTCGGGAGCCAGCATGCGCCAGAAATTCATCTTCGTGACCGGCGGGGTGCTCTCTTCCCTCGGGAAGGGGCTCTCTGCAGCCGCCCTGGGAACCTTGTTGGAGGCGCGCGGGATCAGCCTGACCGTGATCAAGATGGATCCCTACATCAACGTGGATCCAGGCACCATGAGCCCCTACCAGCACGGCGAGGTGTTCGTCACCGACGATGGCGCGGAGACCGACCTGGACCTGGGGCACTACGAGCGCTTCACCTCGTGCACCATGGCGCAGCGCAACAACTTCACCTCAGGCGGCATCTACCAGTCCGTCATCGAGGAGGAGCGGCGCGGTGGATACCTGGGACGCACCGTGCAGGTGATTCCGCACGTCACCGACGAGATCAAGCGTCGTATCTGGGCCGGAGCGGAGGGAGCGGAGCTGGCCATCGTCGAGGTGGGAGGCACCGTCGGTGATATCGAGTCGCTGCCCTTCCTCGAGGCCATCCGGCAGTTCAGGACCGACGCGGGCAGGGAGAACGTGCTCTGTCTGCACCTGACCCTGGTGCCCTTCATCCCCACCTCGGGCGAGCTGAAGACCAAGCCCACGCAGCACTCGGTCAAGATGCTGCAGCAGGCCGGGATCCAGCCGGACCTGCTGCTCTGTCGCTCCGACCGCGACCTGCCCAAGGGCATCCGAGAGAAGATCGCCCACTTCTGCAACGTGGATCTGAACGCGGTGATCTCGGCCCCCGATGTGGACGATATCTATGCCCTGCCCCAGGTCTTTCTGGAGCAGAGCTTCGACGACCGCGTCCTCGAGAAGCTGGGCATCTGGGCGGTCAAGCCGCGCCTGGAGTCCTGGGCAGCCTTCACCGCCCGCGCCAGGGGAGCCGTCAAGCCGGTGCGTATCGCCATGGTGGGCAAGTACGTGCACCTGACGGACTCCTACAAGTCCCTCAACGAGGCGCTCTACCATGGCGCCGTAGCCAACGAGGCCCGCTTGGAGCTCGACTTCGTGGATGCGGAGGAGCTGACGCCCGACGGGCTCGGGCAGCGCCTGGCCCAGGCCGATGGCATCCTGGTCCCCGGTGGTTTCGGCGATCGCGGCTCCGAGGGCAAGATCATGGCCATCACCCACGCGCGCGAGTCTGGCGTGCCCTACCTGGGGATCTGCCTGGGGCTGCAGGTGGCGGTCATCGAGTTCGCGCGCAACGTGCTGGGCATCGCCGATGCCCACTCGCGGGAGTTCTCTCCCAACTCGCGCAACCACGTGATCGACCTGATGGAGACGCAGAAGGACATCACCGAGAAGGGCGGGACCATGCGCCTGGGGGCCTGGCCCTGTCAGCTGAAAGAGGGCAGCCTGGCACGTCGAATCTACGGCAGTGAGCAGATCTCAGAGCGACACCGCCATCGCTTCGAGGTCAATCCCGAGTTCCATGCCCGTCTGCAAGAGGGGGGACTGCAGCTGTCCGGCACCAGCCCCGACGGGCGGCTGGTGGAGATCGTGGAGCTGACGGATCATCTCTTCTTCCTGGCCTGCCAGTTCCACCCGGAGTTCAAGAGCCGCCCGCTGCAATCCCACCCCATCTTCCAGGCCTTCATCGCGGCTTCGGCGGCGCGCCGACAGGCGCGCAAGCCCGTCTCGCGGGCAGGCGTGCCTCCCAAGGAGGACTGATCCCTTGCCCGGCGCCCTGCTGCTCTTCGCCTGCTGCGCCGGCGCCCCGCTGGGGGCGCTGGAAGAGGGGGTGGATGAGCAGCCGCGCTCCGCCATCAGCATGGAGGGCGTACAGCTGCGCCTTCCAGACCGCGATGCGGCTTTCAGGGCGCGGGCCGATCACGTGGAGCTGGCGGCGGATCAGCGGGGACTCGCGCAGGGCCTGCAGGCCTCCACGAGCACCCAACCTGGCCTGGAGGTCAGCTCCAAGCTGGCCAGCTGGGACATGAAGGCGGGCAGCGTCGTCTTCGAGGGAGAGGTGCAGGCGGTTCGGGGAGAGATCTCCCTGAGCTGCCAGAGCCTGCAGGTGAGCTTCTCGGACCCCGAGACGCTGGAACACGCCGTGGCCGAGGGCGACGTGCTGGTGCGCCAGGCTGGCCGGGACGGCGCGGCCGACCGCGTGGCACGTGGCGAGCGCGCCACGCTGGACGTGTCCTCCGGGCGACTGGAGCTGACTGGCGACCCGCAGGTCCAGGAGGGAGGGCGGCACATGCGAGGAGAGCGCATCGTGCTCTTTCTGGACGACGAACGCCTGGAGTGCGAGGCCTGCTCTCTGGTGCTTCCCCCCAAGTCAGCCCCAGCCGCGCCGGTCCCCGCAGGCAATGCCCCCTGAAGCCCCTGTCCCGGAGGGACGCGGCCTGAGGGAGCCAGTCCTTCAGGGACGCGGCCTGGTGAAGCGCTACGGCGGTCGCGCCGTGGTCCAAGGGGTGGACATCGCGGTGAGGGAGGCCGAGGTGGTTGGGCTGCTGGGGCCCAACGGCGCTGGCAAGACCACGGTCTTTCGCATGCTCACAGGGCTGCTGCGCCCCGACCAGGGGCAGGTGCTGCTGAAGGGAGAAGACGTGTCCGCGCTGCCCCTGTTTCGGCGAGCGCAGCGCGGACTGGGCTACCTTGCCCAGGTTCCCACGGTCTTTCGCGGCTTGACGGTGCGCGGGAATATGGAGGTCGTGCTCGAGCTCTGTGGCAAGCCCCTGGCCGAGGCCGAGCGTTTTCTGGCTGATGCCGGCCTGGCGCACCTGGCCGGCGCAGCGGTGGAGCGGCTCTCGGGCGGGGAGAGGCGCAGACTGGAGATCGCCCGCTGCCTGGCCATGGAACACCGCGTGCTGCTGCTGGACGAGCCCTTTGCAGGGGTGGATCCGGTGGCGGTGGAGGATCTTCAGCGCCGCGTGCGCGCGCTGGCGGCCTCGGGAAAGGCGGTCCTGCTGACCGATCACGCCGTGCGCGAGGCTCTCGGGATCTGCGATCGCGTGCTCGTCCTCGACGGTGGCTCGGTGCAGCGCGCCGGCTCTCCGCAGCAAATCGCGCAGGATCCCTTGGTGCGGGCGCGCTACCTCGGCGAGGACTTCCGCTGGTCCTGAGGTGCGTCGCAGGCGGCAAAGAACACAGAAAATAGATCCAGCCCTGCCTGCATCATCCCTTTTTTGCTTGCGATGGACTACAATATTCGGGTGCCCAGGAGTCCTTCGAACATGAAGCACATCGGAACCGTAGCCAACCAGCGGGCCGCAGCCGAAGAGAAGCCCCGCGCCGTGTCGGTTCCTGCACTGCCAAAACAACCACGGAGGGCGCATAACCATGCGGCTTGAGCTCCAGCAGAGCCTGAAGCTACAGCAGCAGCTGGTCATCACGCAGCAGATCCAGCAGGCCATCCGCCTGCTGCAGCTGAACCACATGGAGCTGGTCGCCGAGGTTCAGCAGGAGATGGTGGAAAATCCCACCCTCGAGGAGATTCCCGGCACCTCGCCCGATCAGTCTTTTGACAGCGCTCCGGCCGAGAGCAAGGACCGCTCCGAAGGGCAGGAGCCCGGTGATGACGGTGGGGATCGCATCGACATCGAGCGACTGCTGGCAGGACATACCAGCAACAGCCGCCCTGGCTCCGCTGCTGCCAACTTCGACGAACTGCCACCCATCGAGGCCAACTACGTCCGCGCGCCGTCGCTGGCTGACCACTTGATGTGGCAACTGCAGCTGCAGTCCGCCACCGACGCCGAGCTGGCCGCCGCCCGCACCATCATCCACAACCTGGACCAGCGTGGCTACCTGACCATCGATCTCGACGCCGTCGCGGAGGCGGCCCAGGTGGATCGGGACGCAGCCGAGGGGGCGCAGGAGATCGTGCTCTCCCTCGATCCGCCGGGCTGCGGCTGCTGCGATCTGTCCGAGTGCCTGCAGGTGCAGGCCAAGATCGTCGCACCGGAGGATCCCTACCTGCCCAGGATCATCGACAAGCACCTGCACCATCTCGAGAAGCGGGCCTACAGTGCCATCGCGCGGGCCCTGGGCATCGAGCTGGAAGATGCGGTGGAGTACCACCGCATGATCCAGAAGATGGAGCCCATCCCGGGGCGCAACTTCTTCGAGACCGGAAACCAGTACATCACGCCTGATATCACCCTGTTCAAGCTGGCAGGAGAGTGGCACATCCTCCAGAACGAGGACGGCCTGCCCAAGCTGCGGGTCAGCCCCTTCTACGGCAAGATGCTGCGGGAAAAGGCTGGAACCAAGAAGGACAGGGACTACTTGAAGGACCGCCTGCAGTCGGCGGCGTTCCTGATCCAGTCGATCCATCGGCGCCAGAGGACCATCTACAAGGTGATGAAGTCGATCCTCGAGAAGCAGATCGACTTCTTCGAGAACGGGATCGACTACCTCAAGCCGATGGTGCTGCGGGACGTGGCCGACGACATCGGCGTGCACGAATCCACCGTGTCACGCGCCACCACTCACAAGTACGTCCAGTGCCCGCAGGGTGTGTTCGAGCTGAAGTACTTCTTCAACGCCGCGATCCCCCGTATCGGCGGGGGAGACGTGGCCTCGGAGATGGTGAAGAACCGCATCCGGCAGCTGATCGGCAAGGAAGACCAGAAGTCTCCTCTGTCCGACCAGGCCCTCGTGAACATCCTTCGCAGCGAGGGAATCAAGGTCGCCCGTCGGACGGTCGCCAAGTACAGGGACGAGCAGGGTATCCTGCCATCCTCCAAGAGAAAGAGCATGTTTTGAAGAGGCATCGCTACACGGCGACCGGGGAGGTCGCGCCGTGATGTTGCGAACCATGTGGTCACCCGCACCGCGGGTCCGACCCAGCGTGTGAACATCCTCAAAGGAGTCTCGATGCGTTTTGAGATCACGTTTCGGAACACCCAGACCACCGACGCGCTGCGCGAGCGGGCGGAGCGCAAGTTCCTCAAAGTGGTGAAACACCTGCGCGAGCCGGTGGAGGCCCACATGGTGGTCCAGGTCGAGAAACACCGCCACCATGCAGAGATCAGCGTCACCTCCGGTCGCGACACGCTCAAGGTCCAGGAAGAGACAGACGACATGTACCGGACCATCGACCGCGTGATGCACAAGCTGGAGCGGGTGGCCAGACGGCAGAAGGAGCGGCTTCAGGATCGCTGGCAGCAGTCACGGGAACAACAAGCGGATGGTTTCACCCTGGCAGACGCCATGGCCACCATCGAGGAAGAGGGGGACTGGGGCGAGCCGCAGGTCACGGAAGAGGTAGAGCGCTAGGCGCGCCAGGAGCTGGCGCCACGAACGGACCCACCCTCCCCCTGGGGAGGGTGGGTGGACTGCAACCGAGGTTCGCCCGGGCTTGCAGAAATGCGTCTGTTTCGCTGCTGGCGTGAGTGAGCGCGCTTGCTTCGGGCTGCTGAGCGGTTAATTGACCGCGTCCTGATCGCTCCCACTACGGGCGAAAAACACAATATTCCGCTTTCAACGAGGAATTTCAATGCCAGGCCGCGACTACCTCTTCACTTCCGAATCCGTCTCCGAAGGCCATCCCGACAAGATGTGCGACCAGATCTCCGACGCCGTTCTGGATGCCTACCTGGCCGTCGATCCCAAGAGCCGCGTGGCCTGCGAGGCGCTCACCAAGACGGGCGTCGTGGTGGTGGCCGGCGAGATCACCAGCGAAAAGCGGGTCGACGTCGGCTCCATCGTGCGCCAGGTCGTGCTGGACATCGGCTTCGACCACACGGACAAGGGCTTCGACGGCACCACCTGCTCGGTGCAGGTGGCCATCGAGCCCCAGTCTCCCGACATCTCCCAGGGCGTCAGCGAGGGAGAGGGGCACCACGATGAGCAGGGAGCCGGCGACCAGGGCATGATGTTCGGCTACGCCGTCAACGAGACGGACGAGCTGATGCCCATGAGCATCCACTACTCCCACCGGCTCGTCGAGTACATGGCCGAGGTTCGCAAGGCCGGCCAGGCGGACTGGATGCGCCCCGACAGCAAGAGCCAGGTCACCGTGGAGTACCGCGACGGCAGGCCGGCGCGCGTGCACACCGTGGTCATCTCGACCCAGCACGCCCCGAGCATCGGCCGCAAAGAGATCGAGGCCTTCCTGGTTGAAAACGTGATCAAGAAGGTCATCCCCGCCGAGCTGCTCGACGGCGACACCATCTACCATATCAACCCCACGGGCATCTTCGTCCTGGGTGGCCCCTACGCTGATGCCGGACTCACCGGCCGCAAGATCATCGTAGACACCTACGGTGGCCACGGCGCCCATGGCGGCGGCGCTTTCTCGGGCAAGGATCCCTCCAAGGTGGACCGCTCCGCGGCCTACCTCGGCCGCTACATGGCCAAGAACCTGGTGGCGGCCGGCTACGCCGATCGCTGCCTGGTGCAGCTGGCCTACGCCATCGGCGTGGCCGAGCCCGTCAGCGTGATGGTGGACAGCTTCGACACGGGCAAGGTCTCGGACGAGCGCCTGGCCGAGTGCGTGCGCGAGGTCTTCCCCACCAAACCCGCAGACATCATCGACCAGCTGGACCTCCGGCGGCCCATCTACCGCAAGACCGCCGCCTACGGCCACTTCGGCCGCGAGCTCGACGAGTTCACCTGGGAGCGCCTGGATCGCGTCGACGCGATCCGCAGCTACCTGGGCTAGCGCGGCGCACGCCGCGCCGCCTCCGGGCGCCATCCGGAGCCTGCTGCGGTTGTCTCGGGAGCAGGCGCTCGTTCCGCTTCGGCGAGCAAGGGAGAGATCATGAAGGTGCACGAGTACCAGGCCAAGGAGATCCTGCGGGGCTTCGGCGTGCCGCTGGCTGAAGGTCGCGTAGCCACGACCGCTGCAGAGGCCGTGGCCGCAGCCCAGGCCATCGGCGGAGATCTGTGGGTGGTCAAGAGCCAGGTGCACGCTGGCGGGCGTGGCAAGGGGCGCTTCCAGGGAGAGGCCTCTGCCGAGGTGCTGCAGCAGGTGTTGGCAGGGGCCGACGGGCTCCCCGGCGCTGGCGGTGTCCGTCTGGCTCGCAGCCTGTCCGAGGTGGAGGCTGCGGCAGCGGCCATCATCGGCGGCACGCTGGTTACCAAGCAGACCGGCGGCGATGGCGTCCTGGTCCGCAGGGTCTACGTGGAGCAGGGCTGCGACATTGCGCGCGAGCTCTATGCCGCCGTGCTCCTAGACCGCGCCGCCCACAAGGTCGTCGTGATGGTCTCGGCCGAAGGTGGCACCGAGATCGAAGAGGTGGCTGCGCGCGAGCCCGAGAAGATCCTCAAGGTCTGGGTGGACCCCATGGTCGGCCTGGGCGCCTGGCAGGCCCGGCAGCTGGCTTTCGGTCTGGGGCTGTCTGGCGTCACGGTGCGCTCCTTCGTGAAGCTTGTGAGCGGGCTGTACAGAGCCTTCATGGAGTGCGACGCCTCGATGGTGGAGATCAATCCGCTGGTGGTCACAGGCGCCGGCCTCTGCCTGGCGCTGGACGCCAAGATGAGCTTCGACGGCAACGCGCTCTTCAGGCACAAGGACATCGCCGCGCTGCGAGACCTGGCGGAGGAGGATCCGGCCGAGGTGGAAGCTGGCAAGTTCGACCTGAACTACATCAAGCTCGACGGCGACATCGGCTGCATGGTCAACGGCGCCGGCCTGGCCATGGCCACCATGGACATCATCAAGCTCTACGGCGGAGAGCCCGCCAACTTCCTGGATGTAGGTGGGGGCGCGACAAAAGAGAACGTCACCGCAGGGTTCAAGATCATCACCTCCGATCCGAATGTGCAGGGCATCCTGGTCAATATCTTCGGCGGCATCATGAAGTGCGATGTGATCGCCGAGGGCGTGCTGGCCGCTGTCCAGGAGGTAGGCCTTCAGGTGCCCCTGGTGGTGCGCCTGGAGGGCACCAACGTGGAACGTGGCCGTCAGCTGATCGCCGACAGCGGGCTTGAGGTCGTCACAGCCCGTTCCATGGACGACGCTGCCCAGAAGATCGTCGCTGCTGCGGCGGGAGATTGAACTATGGCCATTCTGGTTGATGAGAACACTCGCGTCCTCTGTCAGGGCATCACGGGCGGCGCTGGAAGCTTCCACAGCAGGCAGATGCTGGCCTACGGCACTGAGTTGGTGGCCGGGGTCACGCCGGGCAAGGGGGGGCAACGCTTCGACGAGCAGGTCCCCATCTTCGACACGGTCCAGCAGGCCGTGCAGGCAACGGGCGCCGACGCCAGCGTCATCTTCGTGCCGCCGCCCTTTGCGGCGGACGCCATCATGGAGGCGGCGGATGCCGGCGTGCGCCTGGTCGTCACCATCACCGAGGGGATCCCCATCAACGACATGTTGAAGGCCTGGACCTACGTCAAGGCCCGTGGCGTCACCCTGGTGGGCCCCAACTGTCCGGGCGTCATCTCGCCGGGCAAGTGCAAGATAGGCATCATGCCCGCCCATGTGCATCGCGAGGGGCGCATCGGCGTGCTCTCGCGCTCCGGCACGCTGACCTACGAAGCCGTGGGGCAGCTGACCGAAGCGGGTCTGGGCCAGTCGTCCTGTGTCGGCTTGGGCGGGGATCCCATCGTGGGCTTGAGCTTCATCGACGTGCTGGGCATGTTCGAGGACGATCCCGGCACCGACGCGGCCATCATGATCGGCGAAATCGGCGGCAGCGCTGAGGAAGAGGCGGCTGCCTGGATGAAGGAGAACATGTCCAAGCCCGTGGTGGCCTTCATCGCGGGCGCCACGGCGCCTCCAGGCAGGCGCATGGGACATGCCGGGGCGATCATCTCCGGCGGTCAGGGTACGGCCGAAGACAAGTTCCAGGCCCTGCAAGCCGCTGGGGTGCACGTGGTGCGCAGCCCCCACGAGATGGGCCGCAAGATGGTCGAGGTGCTGGGGCGCTGAGCTCCGGCTCTCAAAGTGCGAACACGCTCGGCGCGCCCTGGGTGGCGCAGCCGTGAAGGAGCGAAACGTGGACGATCTCTCTTCTCTCATCGTGCGGTCGGCGGCCGAGCTGGACGAGGAGCTGCTGGTGCAGCCCTTCGACTTCGACACGGATCGCCAGAACCAGCTGCTCTTCTTCTTCAAGCCCGAGTGCTTCCTGGTGGAGGGGGCGCAGCGGCAGCGCGCCATCGTGGAACTGGCCCTGGAGCTTTTCCAGCGCTACGGCGTCGAGGTGGCCGGGACGCTGCTGCTCTCCGGTCCGCGGCTGGGGCAGCTGGAGATCATGGATCGCCACTACGGCTTCATCAACCGGGTCTCCCGAGAGCTGGACGCCGTCTTGCAGCCCGAGGATCTGCGCGAGGTGCGCCAGGCCACGGGCGCCGAGGCGGCCACCCCCGTACTGGGGGGGCACCAGTTCCTGGCGCAGCACAAGGACTTCGATCCCTCGAGCCTGGACGAGCTCTGGCTCACCAGAAAGTCCATCAAGATCCGCAGCGGGCTCTACGTGGAGCAGTACCAGGTGGCGGGCCAGGCCTGCGTGCTGGCCAACGCCTTCCACCCAGCGCAGCTGGCCCACTTCACGGATCCCGGGCGCCGTATCGCCATCTTGCTGCTGCACTCCGACACGCCCTGGTCGGTTCTGCGCGATAGCATGCTGGGCGACACCTTCCCCGAGCGGGCCGCCCCCGGTTCTTTCCGGCGCACCCTCTGCGACGCCCACGCCGACTTCGGCCTGCCGCCGGTGGGCATCGCCAACAACTGCGCCCACCTCTCGGCGGGGCCTTTCGAGGGCCTCTTCGAGCTGCACAACTTCCTGTCCCGCACGGACAGCGTGCCCTTCCAACTCGAGCAGGCGCGGCAGGCGCAGTGGCTGCGACGGGTGGGCGTCCAGCCTGAGCAGGCGCTGGACAATCCCCACAGCGACGCGCTGGGCGAGAGCCTCTTCGACGCCACCGAGGGTCTGGATGCGCGCTCCTCGGCGGCGCTGCAACGGCTCTTCTTCGCGGATTGAACCCCTTCTGCTGGTGGCAACGGTCGGGTGAGCATTCAACCGTGATCCGTCCAGGATAGACTGGGGCGTGGCCCCAGCTGGGCCCTGGAGCGGAGGTCGGATGGCGGAGCCCAAGCAGATCGCGGACCAGTGGCACCTCACCCTGAGCATCCACAAGGACCTCTGGGACCAGATCCTGGCGGCCCTGCTGCCCATCAAGGTGGGGGAGGGCCGCTTCCACCTGCTGCGCGATATGCGCGGCGCCATCGCACGGCTCGAGGTGCGGCAGCGCGTACGCGGCCTGCTGGAGGAGCGCCATCCACCCGAGGTGGTCAACCGGGCGCGCGAGCGAGCCGTCACCATCTACCGCGAACGCCGCGAGCTGGTGCACCAGCGCGTCAACGAGCTGTTGCGGGTCGAGGGGGACTGGAAGCTGCACATCGAGCAAGACGGCAGCGCCTTCCGCTATGGCTCGCAGCGCGTGGGCATCGAGGCGCGGGTGCGGCTGTCCGCCGAGGGCAAGGCGCACCTGGTGCGCGACGGCTTGGTGCGGCCCTTTGAGCTCAAGAAGTTCCTGGCGGCTTCCCTGGAGCTGGGTGAGATCCGCTACGATCACGCTCGCCGAGCCGTGATCGGCGAGGTGGGGCGCCCCGTGGTGGACCTGGGCGAGCACCTGACCCTGCAACTGGCCAGCCAGGCCCTTGAGTTCGCCCTGGAAAAGCAGCTCTTCCGCGTCAATCCGCTCACCATCCTGACGCGCGAGCAGGTGGAGCAGCTGGTCAAGCCGGCGGGCGGACCGCTGAAGCTGGAGATGGGCGTGGACAACCTGGCGCTGGACGTGGACCGTGACAACGTCACGCTCAAGGTGCGCTTCGGCTTCACGCGCCGGCAGATCGAGGGGGAGTGAAGCGTCGCTTCAGGGCGCGCCCAGCAAAGACCGCCAGGCGTCGGAGGGGCCTAGGCGCAGCAGGACGCGGTCGCGGATGGCTTGTCGGCGCACGGGGCCCCAGGAGCGGGAGTCAAGCGCCACGGCGCGGTTGTCGGCTGCCAGCCAGAGCTGGTCGGGAGGTACGGCGCTGGGAGCTTGGGAGAAGTGCGAGGGCTGCCGGGGTACGGCCACCAGGTAGCGGTCGGCCTCCATCAAGATGGCGTCCTGGCCCAGGTGGCCCATGGCCTGGGGCCGCAGGCGCTTGTCGTTGACGATGGCGGCGTGCCCGGCAAAGGCCACGCTGTCGCCGGGCAGGCCCAGCACGCGGCGCAGGGCGCTGCGCTGGGGATCCAGCGGGTCCCAGAGTCGCACCACGTCGCCGAAGCTCGGCTCGCCGGGGCCGCAGAGCAGCCACTCTCCCCGGCGCAACGACGGGTGCATGTCGTCGTCCCGCACGCGGTCGATGCGCAGCCGGAAGCCGAACGCGGCGACCAGAGACAGGGCCAGGGCTGCCAAGGCCACCAAGAGCAGGACTCGAGCGAGGGGGAATCGTCTCATGGCGAAGAGGAGCCGCCTTCCGGGCAGAGCGGGTGGCCGGCGCAGCGCTCTAGGTGCGGAGCGGCCAGATCGGGTCGGTCCATGGCCAGATAGCACTCGGCGGCCAGGCCTTGCCAGCGGGCTTCTGCGGGATGCAACGCCAGCAGGGGGCGCAGGGTCTTGAGCGCGTCCACCAGGCGTCGCAGCTGCCGGAACAGGCCGTAGAGCTCCAGGCGGGCCAAGGTGTTCTGAGGCCGCCAGCGCAGCTCCTGACGGTAGAGGCTGATGGCTTCCTCCACGTCACCGGCTTCAGCCTGCAGGCGGGCCGCCACCAGCAGCAGGCGCGGCTCATAGGGGCGCTGCCTGGCGATGCGCGTCACGGGCTCCAGCCAGGGATCCGGGGGCTGCCCCTGGGCCAGGCCCAGCAAGGCGCGGACCGCCAGCAGGCGTCCGTGGTCGGGAGCGTCTTCCAGGGCTGCGTCGGCCTCGGCGAGCGCCTCGTCGAGCCGCCCCAGGTTGACAAGGGCCTCCACGGCGCCGGCGTGGGCGGTGAGGGAACGCGAATCCAGAGCTGCGGCTTCCCGGAACCAGTGCAGGGACTCCGCTGGATCATCGGCCTGCAACCAGAGCTCTCCCATGGTGGCGGCCGTAGTGCTGTCCGGGGCGTGATCGTAGGCCGAGGCGATTTGGGCCAAGGCCTCCTGCAGCCGGCCGCGCTGGGCCAGCAGCAGGCCCAGGCGGAAGCGGGCATCTCGTAGCTGCGGCAGCTCATCCAGCAGCTCGCGCAGGGCCGCCTCCTGTTCGCCTGGCGGCAAGGCCTGCAGCTCGCCCAGGCGCTGCATGTCGTGGATGCCGTCCCGGGGATCGATCTGATCGCCCGACACAGCCGCTGGCTCGGGGGAGGCCAGGTAGCCCAGGCTCTGCAGCTGCTCCACCTGGGCCAGATCCAGGGTCAGGGGCGCGGCCTCCCAGCTGGGCGTGCCCGCGGCCAGGCGCTCCAGCTCCTCGAGCGCGTGTTCTGGCGGCTGGCCTTCCAACTCGTCACGGGCGCCTCGCACCAGGCGCCCACGCGCGCCGATCAGGGCGCTCAAGGGTGCCCAGCCGTAGTGGTGCAGGCCATACCGGCTCTCGGCGTAGACGCCGGCTCGCGCGGCGGGCGCGAAGAGATCGCTCCCATCGAGGTTCTCGGCGCCCCGCAGCCCCAGCATCCCCAGCAGGGTGGGCGTGATGTCCGCCAGGCTGACGGGTCGCTCCACCACGCCTGGCGGCACGTCAGGTCCCGCCATGATCAGCGGGACGTGCAGGGTGGCGTCGTTCAAGAGCAGGCCGTGCTGCTGCTCGCCTCCTTCGCCCAGCGCTTCGCCGTGGTCGCCGACCACCACGATCAACGCCTCCTTCGGCAGGGCGGAGAGCAGACGGCCCAGCTGGGCGTCCATGGCGGCGATCTCAGCGTCGTAGGGCTGCTCGTGGCGTTCCGCGAAGGGTTCGGGCGGGCGGTAGGGTGCGTGGGGCTCGAAGTAGTGGACCCAGAGAAACTGCGCGCCGGCCTCGAGAGCGGCCAGGGCGTCGTCCGTCGTGGCCGTGGCGCTGCGCTCGGCCCGCCAGGAGAGCCGGTCGGAAGGCACGCCCAGGCTGTCGTCGTAGCCGTCGAAGCCCTGGTCGAAGCCCCAGTGGCCCTGCGTGACGAAGGCCGACACCGCCGCATGGGTGCGCCAGCCCGCCTGCTGCAGCTGCTCGGCCAGGGTCAGGGCTTCGCCCGAGAGCCGCTGGTCGCCGTTGACGCGCACGCCGTGACGGGGTGGCAGCAGCCCCGTGAAGAGGGTGGCGTGGGAAGGGACGGTGAGCGGAACGGGTGCGTAGGCTCGCGCGAAGCGCGTGCCGCGCCGCGCCAGGGCATCCAGATGGGGGGTCTCGGCGCTCGCGTAGCCGTAGCAGCCGATGCGGTCGGCGCGCGTGGTGTCCAGAGTCACCAGCACCGTCAGGCGTACAGCGCTGGCGGGAGCTGGGGCGGGTGGCTCGTTGCAGGCCAGGAACAGCCAGCAGGGGGCGCAGGACGCTGCTGCCAACAGGGTGCGCAGCGCCGCGTTTGCGGATCGGGCGGAGAGAGCCTGGATCATGCGCGCGCGCGATGCAGCGCCTCCAGTGGCAGACTTGACAGAAGATTGTTCCTTCGGGCGTGGCATTGGAAACAGGCTTTATAGAGACGGTGGCCCATCTGCCAGGATGGAATGAGGCCGACGCGGCCCTTTGATGTCAGACTATGGCAGAACTCCGAGGTGAAGAATGGATTTCTACGAGCAGCTTGAGCGGAGCGATCTTCAGCGACTCGAGCATCCGCACCTGGCGCGCGACCGGGGAGTACGCGCCAGGGCGCTGAACCGCTTCGCCTCGATCTTCACCAGGCGTCTGAAGCCGCTCAAGCCGCTGGCCTTGGTCAACGGGATGCCGGTCTACGATCTGACCCAGCCTCCTGTCGGCTCCCGGCCTTTCACGCGCATCATGCGCACGGCCTTCGGCTTCTTGGTGCTGCGTCGTGAAGCGCGTCCCTTGACGCTCGTGCTGATGACCACCGGGGCCTGCAATATGCGCTGTGCCCACTGCTCAGCCGAGTCCTACGTCAAGAGCGGCGAAAGATCGCTCTCCTACGAGGAGCTCTGTGACGTCATCGACCAGTTCGTGGAGCTGGGTGGTGTCTCGATGGTCTTCTCCGGTGGCGAGCCGACCCTCCATCCGCGTTTGTTGGACCTGGTGGCCCGTGTGCCCGCCGACAGGGCCGTCGCCACCATGTTCACCAATGGATCGCGGCTGGAGCGCGGCTATGTGGAGGAGCTGCGCTCCGCCGGCATGTTCTCGATGTTGGTGAGCATCGATGACCCCGAAGAGGCGATCCACGACGAGAGGCGGCGCGCCGACGGCGCCTATGCGACCGCGTTGAAGGCGATGGAGACGGTTCGCGAGGCGGGAATGCTCGTGGGCATGAGCTCGTATATGACGCGGCCCGCGCTGCTGTCCGGCGGGTTTCAACAGATCACCAGGCTGGCAGAGGACGCGGGGGTGCATCAACTCTTCCTCTTCGACACCGTGCCCACTGGGGCCTTGCTGCGCGACAGGGAGTGGGTGCTGCGCCCGGCTGATCGCGCCCGGCTGCGCGACTGGGTGAAGGCCTACAACGGCCTGCCTTACGGCCCGGGCATCATGGGGCAGTCCTGGAT
The DNA here is from genome assembly GCA_964454135.1 of uncultured Enterobacterales bacterium. GTDB lineage: Bacteria > Myxococcota_A > UBA796 > UBA796 > JAFGLY01 > CAYVQL01. Next base: position 22,953 of record CAYVQL010000074.1, read on the forward strand.
CAACTCTGGCGAGGGTTGCGGCTGCTTTGCCGGCTTCTACCAGTTCTACCTGACCGCATCAGGTGAGATGACGCCCTGCGACTTCACCCCCATCTCCTTCGGCAACGTGCGCGAGGAACCCCTGGCGGATTTGTGGCGGCGCATGCGGGCCAGTCCCGAATGGAGTGAGCGCTTCGGCGACTGCCGCATGCAGGATCCCGCATTTCGCCGCAACACGGTGGACCTCTTGCCTCAAGGAGAGTCGCTGCCTGTGCGTTACGGCCGCATCGAGGAGTTGCGAGCGGCCCGGGGAGGCTCTTGATCAGGCTGTTTGGGGCCGAGCCCCGTCCGCCGGCGCCGGGGCGCTTTCTGCAGGTGGATGGACTGACACTGCACCTGCAGTCCGCCGGTCCCGCGCCACAGCGCTTCCTGCTGCTGCACGGCTACCTCTCCAACACCTCGACCTACCACGAGGTGCTGCCTGTTCTGGGAGCCCATGGCGGCGCTGTCGCCCTCGACCTGCCCGGCTGCGGCTACTCGGATCGTCGTGCGGAAGCTCCCGCCGCTCCCGAGGCCATGGCGGAGCTGATCCCTCCCCTCTGCCAGGCCATGGGCGTGCCGCGCGTGGTGCTGGTGGGGCACTCCCTCGGTGGCGCCGTGGCCTTGTTCTGCGCGGCGAAGCACCCCGAGCTGGTGGCTGGGCTGGCCCTGGTGACCCCATTCGTCTATCCGCAGAAGCCGCCCCCAGGGCTGCGTCTGGCTGAGCGCTGGCCTTCGCTGGCCCGCCGCGCATTCGCCAGCCCCCTGGGCCGCTTGGCCGTGGCGCGCCTGCTGCAGCGCGCCAGCTGCGACGTGCACGGCCAGCATCCGCGCCGCCGAGCTCAGCGCCTGTTGGCTCACCTGGACGCCCCAGGAGGTTGGATGGCGGCGCAGCGCATCGGGGTGGCCGCCATGGCCGGTGTGCCGGACGAGGCGCTGCTGGCACGTGTGGCGCAGCCCGTGCTCACCCTGTGGGGTGGTGCGGACCGTGTGCGTGGCGTGCAGCTGGGCGAGAGGCTCTGCGCCGACCTGGCCGGGCCTTCCCAGCTACAGGTCTTCGAGGACTGCGGACACAACCTGCAGGAGGAAGCCCCGCGGCGCTTCGCCGCGCGCGTCGCGCAGTGGGCTCAGCGCTTGGACTGAGCGTCCCGAAGAGGTGGTAGCCCCTCACCCAGCTGTTTCATGATAGGGCTAGAGCGTGCACAGTAAGACAGGAGATTGGTGATGGTGGATATCATGGAGGCCTGTGCTGGATTCTTCGAGAGAGATGAGTGGCCCTGCGAGCGTGTAGAAGAGGGGCCGCTGGCGATGCTCCGCAGCCGCTATCAGGGGAGCAATGGCACTTTTGATTGCTGGTTCCAGGTGAGGCAGAGGGAGGAGCAGTTCATGTTCTACTGCCGTTCACCTGTCAACGTTCCAGAGGGGCGCAGGCAGAGCGTCGCGGAGTTCATGGCCCGGGCCAACTACGGCATGGTGCTGGGCAACTTCGAGATCGACATGGACGACGGGGAGATGCGCTTCAAGTGCAGCGCGGACGTGGAGGGGCTCGAGCTCAACGATCTCTTCCTCAAGAACATCGTCTACACCTCGGTCGTCACCATGAATCGCTACCTGCCGGGGCTGATGAAGGTCGCCTTCTCCTCGATGGATCCGGTCGACGCGGTGAAGGAGATCGAGAAACCGGCGGGAACGGAGAACTAGCCAGGGCGGCCCTGTCCCGCTTGACCCGACGCAGCAGCGGCAGCAGCAGGAGGAGCAGGCTCCAGACAACGCTCCGTCGCACGGTGCCGCTGCAGCCGCAGCCCTGGTCGGCGCCCGCGGCCGGGCCCGCGTAGTCGGGCAGGGGGGTCTCGTGGTTGGCCGTGTTGGCGGCGTCGTGCGCGAAGCTGGGCCAGGCGACCGGGGCGCCAAGGGGGCTGCCCGTGTCCCAGACGAAGAGCCAGCCAGCCCGCGTGCCCACCACCACCTCCAGGTAGCCGTCGCCGTCGATGTCCCCCACCGCAGGGCTGGCCAGGATCCATTGGCCGGTGAACTTGGGCCAGCCCACGGGCTCTTCTCCAGCCTCGTTCCAGGCGTGCAGCAAGAAGCCGCCTGAGCCGGCGATGGCCTCCATGGCGCCATCGTTGTCCAGGTCGGCGATGGCGGGATTCATGAAGAACTGCAGGTCCTCCATCTGCCGCGGCCAGCCATCCAGGAACTCACCGTCCGTGCCATCCCAGGCGCCCAGGGCGTGGTCGAAGGCCACCCGGTGCCCATCGTCATCCATGCCCATCAGGTAGCCCATGCCGCCGCCACCCGAGACGATGTCGGGGGTGCCGTCTCCGTTCAGGTCTCCCAGCGAGGGGGCGTTGATGAAGGGGAAGACGATGGAGTCCGAGACGTTGCTGCCCGAGCCGTAGTTCGAGATGGTCTTGTCGCTGACGTACATCTCGCTGCCATCGGCCTGCAGCACGGTCTCGTAGCCAAGCATGGAGTGGGTCGCGATCTCCAGGTCGCCGTCGCCGTCCATGTCGGCCAGGGCCGAGGAGATGGGCATGCCCTCACCCACGTAGGGCAGGATCTGGTTCTCGGGGCAGAACAGGTCGACGGGCCAGCCGTCCAGGTACTGGCCGTCCGAGCCGATGGCGTAGAGGAAAGCCGAGGTGCCCTCGGCCACCTCGTTGGTGGCGATGACCACGTCGGCCCGCCCGTCGCCGTCCAGGTCGCCCAGGGCTGGCGTCGTGATGATGCGCGCGGATTGCTCGGACCAGTCGGGATGCGAGACCAGCACAGGCCAGCCGTCCAGTTCGCTGCCGTCGTGGTGCCAGGCGTAGACCTGCTGGTCCATGCCCCCGATCACGATCTCCAGGTCACCGTCGCCGTCCAGATCGGCCAGGGCGGGGGAGGAGAAGAAGCCCTCGTCTTGCACATGGTCGGGATCGGTGCTGTCCACGGGATCCTGCTCCAGCGGAAAGCCATCGGCCAGGACGCCGTCGGCCCCGTGCAGGTAGACTTGGCCGCGGATGGTGGCCGAGACCACCTCCAGCTGCCCGTCGCCGTCCAGGTCGGCCACGGCGGGCGTGGCTACGATGGAGGCGCCCGGTACGGGGTCCATCTGGGCGAAGCCCGGGGATTGCAGGTGATGTCCGCTGCGGATCGGGTCCAGCTCCTCCAGGGGATCCGTGGCCACGGGCCAGCCGTCCAGCTCGCTCCCGTCGTGGTGCAGCGCGTGCAGCCAGCCATCGGCGTCGGCCTGCACGATGTCCAGGGTGCCGTCACCGTCCAGATCGGCCAGGGTAGGGGAGGCTTCCAGGGAGCTGCCGAAGCTGCGGGGCCAGCCCTCGTGCCACTGCGGGTCGTGGTGCAGGTAGACCACGCGGCGCGCCCGTCCCAGTCTTCCCTGGCCGTCCTCGACGCTCAGGCGTAGGCTGCAGGTGTGGATGTTGACGGCGTCCTCGCGGTCGACCTGGTCCCAGCCCAGCTCGTAGTCCGCGACGATGGCGGTAGGATCCAGATCCATGGCTGCCAGATCCCAGCTGCCCAGCAAGCCATCGACGGCGCCGCTGCCTGAGGCCACCTGCTGGTAGTCGGCTTCGTCCGGTTCCAGGCCCGCGGCGGCCTCCAGCACCCAGCTGGCTACGCTGTCGCGATCGGCGGCCACCAGGCCGTGCACCTCCACCTCCGGGCTCTGGTAGGGATCCAGGATCGCGAACCACTCGGGCTGCAGGATGTCGGCCTCCGGCGGGATCTCCAGCGCTGCCACCGCCTCGACGGCCCGGGCGGCGTTGACACGGCCGTGGCCGAAGTAGCGGTCCCAGCCCTCGCGCGAGGGGTAGAAATCCTCTGCGCTGTCGTTCTCCGGGATCCAGATGTCGTCGGCCGTCGTCGTCAGCAGCTGCCGGGCCTCGTTGGCGCTCAGGTCCACACCCGCGTCCAGGGCCGCCGAGTAGAGCAGGCCGGCCACGCCGGCGGACACGCCCACCGCCCCCGAGGAGCAGCTGACCGAGGGCGCGGAAAGATCCAGCCTGGCGCCGTGGTTGGTGCAGTTGCTGTAGGCCAGAAAGCTGGTGGCGTCGTCACGGGAGTCGGTGTCGTAGCGGATGGCGTGCACGTAGACGGTGTGGGGATTCACGCCAGGGTAGTTCTGGTGGTAGGCCGTCTCGTCCGCCGCCGAGGCGATGACGGTGACGCCCGCATCCCAGGCGTAGTCGATGGCCTGGCGCACATAGGCGCCGTTGTTCATGCTCCCCAAGGCTTCCTGCACCACCAACGCGCCCATGTCCACGGCGTAGAGAACGGCGGATCCGAAGCTGGAGGCGTCGGCCAGGTAGGAGTCGCTGACGCGCAGGTTGAGCAGCATGCAGTTTGGGCAGGTGCCGATACCTCCGTCGTCACCCCCCTCTTCCACAGAGTCTTCAGCCTCGCCCGTGCCGTGGCCGTAGCGGGTGTCGTCGTAGGGATCGTTGTCGTTCCACATGAAATCCCAGCCGGCGATGTCGTCCACGAAGCCGTTCTCGTCGTCGTCAATGCCATCGGAGAAGGTCCGGATGAGGTCGGAGGGATCCAGCAGGTGGTCCGAGGCGTCCACGCCCGCATCCATCGCCACCCGCTCGTCTTCCATCCAGTCGTCGATGTTGAAGATGCCATCGCCGTTGGCGTCGTGGTCCTGCGCCTCGGCACCGTCCCAGTAGGGCAGGGGAAGCTCATCCTCGTTGAGCCAGTGCTTGCGCAGCAGGCCTTCCTCGTCCCACTCGATGCCCGAGTCCAGCACCGCCACGATCACGTCGATGCGGCCAGTGGTGGTGCGCCAGGCCTGGTCGGTCCACAGGCCTGATCCAAGGGCGTGTTCCTCTTCGCGAACCGTGTCCCGGTATTCCTGCGCCACGTACGAGATCAGGTTCCAGCGCTCTTCCAGATCTGGCGGGCACTGGGCAGGATCGTCCTGGGCGCCGCAGTACTCATATACGGGCAGGGGCAGCTCGGCCCGCAGCAGGGGGACGGCTAGCAGCAGCAGGGGAGTCATGGGGCCTCCGGGGGTTGTCCTTGACCATAGCTGCTCGCAGCTCGCCTGTTGAGCGTGCTTGCTGCCAAAGCCTGGGCGTTCTACCTTGCACAGTGAGCCCCAACACGCCGGTGTGACCGGCAGCGAGGCGCAGCTTTGTCGAGCGTCAAAGAAGGAACCGTCGTGGCCGGCCGATATCGCATCGAGGCGCTGCTGGGTGCCGGGGGCGGGGGGCGCGTGTTCCGGGCCAGCCAGGAGCCCATGGGGCGTCCGGTGGCCCTCAAGCTGCTGCGCAGCGACCTGGAGGAGGCGGAGCAGCGGACCTTCGAGGCCCGCTTCGTGCGCGAGGCTGCCCTGGCGGGTTCGCTGCAGCATCCCAACGTGGTGACCATCCACGACTTCGGGCGCACCAGGGATGGCTCCTGCTACCTGGTGATGGAGCTGCTGGAGGGCTTGACCCTGGCTCAGCTGCTGCGGGCCGGGGCGCTGCCGGCGCGCGACGCGGTGCGCATCTTCGATCAGGTGGCCCAGGGGCTGCGCCACGCCCACAGCAAGGGCATGGTGCACCGAGACATCAAGCCCAGCAACATCTTCCTGGTGTCGGGCGACGAGGGCGAGTGGCATCCCAAGATCCTAGACTTCGGCCTGGTGCGGGCCTTGGACGGCGAGAGCGCCGTCACCGAGGTGGGCAGCTTCCTGGGCACCCCCCACTACATGGCCCCCGAGCAGGCACGCGGCGCTCAGACCGACGCGCGCTCCGATGTCTACGCCACGGGCGTGATGTTCTACCGCGCGCTCTGCGGCACGCTGCCCTTCAAGGCGGAGAACATGGCCGGCGTGGCCTATGCGCACGTGCATCAGCCCTACCCGCCCATGAGCGAGCGCGCGCCCGACCATGGGATCCCAGCCCGGCTGGAGGCGGTCTGTCGGCGCGCCATGGACAAGGATCCCGAGCGGCGGCAGGCCGACGGCGGCGCTTTTCTGCAGGATCTGCGGGAGGCTGTGCGCTTCGTCTTCGGGCCCGACGTGTTGCCCGCTCCCGAAGAACTGTCGCTGGACATCCCCGTGGCGCAGATGAGCCCGCCCGCAGCTGCCGGGGATGCCACGCCGGCGGTATCCAGTCCCACCCTGGCTCCCGAGCCCATCGAATCTGAGCCCGTCGACGATGCCGGCAGCGTCTCGGACGAGCCACTCCCTCCCAGGCGTCGGCGCTGGTTGCTCATGTTGCCCCTGGCGCTGCTGGGCGGCGTCGCCATGCTGGCGGTGTTGGGGGTGGCGCTGTTGGTGGGGCTGGGCGCTGCAGGGCGCAGCTGGCTGGGCGGAGAAGATCCCGCTGCGCCGTCCCACGCGGAGCAGGGCGCTGTCGCCCAGGCCGAGCCGCTGGCGGAGCCTCCGGAGACCGAGGTCGTGGCGGAACCGGAACCGCAGCTGGAGCAGGAGGCAGCGGTGGCGGCGGCTCCCGCCGTGAGAGAGAGGGCTGCCCCGGCGCCCGAGCCCTCGGAAAAAGAGCTGGGCCTGGTGGTGGAAGAGACCAGCAGCTTTCCGGCTCCGACCGAGAGCCCGTCGGAGCCGGAGCGCGCCGCGGCCGAGGTGCCTGCGGGCCTGGGCCTGGTGATCGAAGCTCCCTCCGGGGAGGGAGGGGCAGGCGCAGCGAGTACGCAGGCAGAGCCTGAGGAGCAGACCGCGACGGAGCAGCCTGTGTCCGCTGCGCCCCAGGCGGGGGGCGTCACCGTCGACGGTGTCATGTTCACAGCCGAAGAGGCGGCCCGTGCCCTGCGCTACGTCAACAAGGCCAGCGAGAGCGAGCTGAAGGCTGCCGGCGTCTACTCCCGCGGCGTGCCCTACATCATGCAGCTGCGTCCCTACACGGACATCGAGTCGCTGGCCGGGACCCACTACGTGGGGGAGGCGTCCATGAGGGCCATTCTGAGCGCTTCGAAGAGCGCACCCTGAGTCGTCGCCGCAAGCCGAGGGATCCCTATCACGTGTTAGGAAGAAACCGACCCCGCCCGGGAGCGGAACATGGGCCATCGTCTGGCAGCATTTCTCCTCAGCACGCTGTTGGCGTTGGCACCGGGTCTTGCCCGCGCCACGGACTTCACGGGTACCTGGGAGCTGGACCTGGAGGCCTCGCAGCCCCTGGACGAGCTGCTCAAGCTGCGGGGCGTCTCCTGGGCCCAGCGCCGTCTGGCGCGCTCCTTGTCGGTCACCCTGGTGATCGCCCAGAATGCCGAGAGCCTGAGCTTGGCGACCCTCTCTGGCATCACCAGCGAGACCGTCACCATCTTCCCCGACGATGTGCCCCGCAGCGAGACCACGCCCAAGGGAGACGAGGTGCAGGTGCGCCATCGCTGGGAGGATGACGGCACGCTGGTCACGGTCACCAACCTGATCTTGGACGACGGCAAGCCCGGAACCATGACCGCGGTGCGCAGCCTGGATCCGGATGGGCGGACCATGCGCAACGCCATCACGGTGACCACGGCGGATGAGCACGAGGTGAGCGCGACGAGGGTGTTTCGCAAGAGGTAGGGGTGATGTTGCAGCCGCTTCGGAAAGGACTCTCCATGAAACACCCCGGGCTCTCGCTCATCCATGCACAGGCTGGCCCCGGGCTGGTCGTCCTGCTGGCGTTCGTCGCTGGTTGCCTGGCGGGCAGTTCCGAGGATCCGGACGCCGACTCCAACGACCGTCCTCCCCAGGGCAGGCCCGTGGACAGCGGCCTGGAGAGCGAGCTCGAGCACAGCCTGGAGCTGCGGAGCGGCCTGCTCAATGTCAACGACCTCTTTCAGGAGACCGGCAGCACCCTGTACACCTGCGAGAACTCGGTGGGATCCAACGGGCAGTTCGCGCTGCAGGTCGGCGCCGAGGTCGTCGGGCCGCCCACCTACCTCCCGGAGCTGGTGCGGATCGAGTTCTTGTCGGATCTGACGGAGTGGGTGGGCAGCTCGGGCGGCGAGAACGCCGTCTACTGGACCGAAGAGGAGTGCCTGGCCAGCGGGCAGTACTGCGAGGAGATCATCGTAGGTGAGGGGACGAGCGGCTACTTCGAGATCGTGGGGGGCTACATCGCCATCCAGAACATCTGGTGCCGCTACTATGGCGGGCGCGACTACAGCTACACCATGATGGCTCAGGGCGTGGATCTGAATCCCTGGCCCAACGAGGTGTTCACCACCACCGGGCAGCTCATGATCATGTGCAAGGCCATGCCCTGCTGCCCGGACGCCGACTACCAGGCCACCTGGGGCAACCACACCGTGGAGCCCTGGGATTGCCCGCACAAGAGCTGATGAGGGCGCGGAGCCAGCGATGAAAGCTCGTCCCATGATCGAGCGCGTCCTCGCCGAGTGCCAGGCCGGGCTGCCCGGCTGGCGGGGCATGGGAACGGCGGACTTCGACTTTGCACCGCCCAAGGGCTTCTCCACGTTTACGATGGCTGTGCGAGCCAGGGTTCCCGTGGTTCCTCCAGCGGTGCTCTACCGACGCCTGGCCGGCAAGGATAATGCCATCCTGGACGCAGAAGCCGAGCGAGCCGTGTTCCTGGCGCTGGCCGAAGCGGGCATCGCACCCCGCTGCTACCACTACCAGCGCGGATTTCGGCTCGAGGCCTTCTACAGCGGGTCCACGCTGGGGGCCGAGGACGTGTTCGATGCGGCCAGCCTGCGGGGGATCGCCGAGCAACTGTACCGCTTCCACCAAATGGAGCCCCCACCCCTGCCGGAGCGTTCCTTCTTCGAGCTGCTGCACCACCGCTGGGGTGGGCTCGCCCGCCAGGTGTTGGAGGACCGCCGGGCCGCCTTCCCCCCCCAGGAGCGAGTGCTCTGCGAGCCGCTCAGCGAGCTCTACAGCGAGCGGACGCGGCGCAGGGTGGCCGCCATGCTGCCCTCGGGCCCGCTGCGCTTCTGCCACAACGACACCTACCACGGCAACGTGATGCGGCTGGACAGCGGCGAGATCCGTCTGCTGGACTTCGAGTTCTCCTGCCTGAACCACCGGGCCTTCGACTTCGCCAACCTCTTTGCCGAGACGGTGATGGTGCACGGCCTGGACGAGCCGCCCCACTTCCGCATCGAGGCGCCGCGCTTCACAGACGCGGATATCGCCACGCTCGTCGGGGCCTACCTGGACTGCGGCTCCTTCCCCTGTGCCGAGGACCGCGACGCGCAGCTGCGCAGCCTGGTGCGCCAGACGCGCCGCATGCTGCCCCTGTCCGACTATATGTACGCGCTGGCGGCCCTGCCCCTGGCCCTGGAGCCCGTCCAGCGGATCCGCTTCCTGCCCTACGCGTACCAGCGCATGCGGAGGTTTTTGGAGGCCTGCGGCTGACTGCGCGCGATCCCAGGCGAGCTGCCTGGCGCTCGAGGAACTTCGAAGTTCGTAGTTGGACAAGGGGACAACGGCATCCCGGCCTTGACGATCGCAGCGGTGGAGGCTAGCGTCTGGGCGTGTTGCGCAGCCTCCTGCTACTGGTGTTGGCCTTCCTGCTCTCGGCGGGGGGTGAGGTCGCGCGCTCGCTGGCCGTGGCGGGCGCCTCCGGGCAGGCGGCAGAGGCCGCCGACGACTGCTGCTCCCACAGCAGCGGTCCAGCCGAAGATGATGGCGGCTGTTGCGATCCCGATTGCGGGCATCCTTGCTGCGCCCCGGGCTTGGCTGCGCCGCCTTTGGCGCCGGCCTACGCGGTCCGGCTACCGGCGGTGGCGAGCGACCCCCGGGTGAACCTCCCCATGGATCGCTTCTGCGACCTGGACACGGGGCCACCCCCCACACCGCCCCCCATCGGTTGATCTCCCTGCTTCGCCGCGCTTCGTTGTGAAGCGCTCGCACCCTCTTGCATGGAGAACCCGATGAATCGCTTCGTCCTTCCGTTCCTGGCCCTGGCCGCCTGTGGTGGCGGCACTGCCGATCAGCCCGTTCCTGCCCCTGCCGTCGAGCCCGCTCCGACCACCGCGGTGTCCGCCACCGATTGTGCCCACGCAGCCGCCGGATACGTCCCTGGCTCCCACGAGGACTGGTGCGTCGGCCACGGCGTGCCCGAGTCCCAGTGCACCCGGTGCAACCCGTCGCTCATCCCTGCCTTCCAGGCGACGGGCGACTGGTGCGCCGAGCACGGCCTGCCCATGTCGCAGTGCCTGCAGTGCAACCCGGATCTGAAGATCGAGCGACCGCCCAAGGAGGGCTGACATGCCGCCGCGTCTCCTGGGGCTCTGCCTCCTGGGGATCGGGCTGTTGATCGGCTGCGCGGGCGAGGCCACCTCCGTCCAGGAGGGGGCGCCCGTGGCCAACTCGGCATCCGATCCCGATCTGTGCGCCGAGCACGGCGTGCTCGCGTCTGTCTGCCCAAAGTGCAATCCCGCCCTGGCCGCAGTGTTCCAGGCCAAGGGGGACTGGTGCGCCGAGCACGGCCTCCCCGAGTCCTTCTGTCCGATCTGCGCGCCTGAGCGGGGCGGGCGGCCTGCCGTGGAGCCCAGCGCCGCCGATGGCGCGCCCGCCGACGGCACGCGGGTCCGCTTCCGCACCCGCGCCGCCGCCGCGCAGGCCGGCATCGAGGTGGCCGTCACCGAGCGGTCCGACTGGGTGGAGGGCATTGAGGTGGTGGCCCGGATCACCTGGGACGCCACCCGCGTAGCCGCGGTCAGCGCACGAACCCCGGGGTTGGTCAGCGCGATCCGCGCCGAGGTGGGCGACCCGGTGGCGCGCGGTCAGGCTCTGGCCGAGCTTCGCAGCGCCCAGCTCGCCGGGGACCGCGCCCGCGCCACTGCGGCCGCCCGGGCCAGGGACGTGGCCGCCGCCGAGGTGGCGCGCAAGCGGGAGTTGCTCACCGGAGGTGTGACCTCCCAGCGGGACCTGCTGGACGCGGAGCGCTCCCTGGCCGGCGCTGAGGCCGAGCTGGGCGCCGTCCGCGCAGTGCTGGATCTGGTGGGCGCAGGCGAGGGTGACGGCGCCATCCTGACCGCCCCGTTGGCTGGAGTCGTCATCGCCCGCCATGCCCGCGTCGGCCAGGTGGCGGACGGTCTGCAGCCCCTCTTCGAGCTGGCGGATCCTTCACGCATGTGGGCTGAGTTGGACGTGCCCGAGCGTGAGCTGGCCAACGTGGCAACGGGCCAGCAGGTGCGCTTGCGCCTCGACGCGCTGCCCGGCGAGGTCTTTGAAGGGCAGATCGTCAACCTGGCGCCAGCGGTGGATCCGGACACCCGCACGGCGCTGGCGCGGGTCGAGCTGGACAACCCGGACGGCCTGTTGCGGGCCAACCTCTACGGCTCGGCGACCATCCGGGGGGAGACCTCCTCCGCCGTGGTGGTGGTCCCAGCTGGGGCGGTGCAGCGGGCCGACGACGCGCAGCTGGTCTTCGTGCGCGAGCAGGCGGACAGCTACCTGGCGCGTCGCGTGCGCGTCCTCGCCCGCCAGGGGGATCGCGTGCGGATCTCGGGGGGCGTGCAGCCGGGTGATTCCGTGGTCACCACAGGCAGCTTCCTGCTCAAGACCGAGATCCTGAAGGACAGCATCGGCGCCGGCTGCTGCGACGTGGAGTAAGGATGCTCTTCGATCTCGTCATCCGCTGGTCGCTGCGTCACCGCGGGACGGTGCTGATGGCCTGGGCGCTGGTGGCCGTAGCGGGCGTGCTGGCTTTTTCGCGCCTGCCGCTGGACGCCTTCCCCGACACGACTCCGGTACAGGTGCAGGTCAACACCACCGTCCCGTCCCTGTCCCCAGAGGAGATCGAGCGGCAGATCACCTGGCCCGTGGAGCAGGCCCTCTCGGGCCTGCCCGAGCTGACAGAGCTGCGCTCCTTGTCCCGCTTCGGGCTGTCTCAGGTGACCCTGGTCTTCGACGAAGGCGCGGACATCTGGCGCGCCCGGCAGCTGGTCTCGGAGCGCATCGGCGCAGTGGCGCTGCCCGCGGGTGTGGACCGCCCGGCGCTGGGGCCTGTGGCCACGGGCCTGGGCGAGGTGTTCCACTACCTGCTGCGCGGCGAGGACCACACGCTCTCGGAGCTGCGGACGGCCCAGGACTGGGTCCTCGCTCCGCAGCTGCGGGCGCTGCCTGGCGTGGCCGAGGTCAACACCTGGGGCGGCGACGAGCGGCGCATCGAGATCCTCGTCGCGCCAGAGGCCCTGGTCCGCTTCGGTCTCGGCCTGGACGAGATCGCCGCCGCTCTGGCCGGGGACAACCGCAACGTCGGCGGCGGCAACATCGACCGGGCGGGCGAGACCACCCTGATCCAGGGCGTGGGGCGCTTCACGGCGCTTGACGACGTGCGCGACGTGGTGCTCGCTTCCCGAAGCGGCGTGCCGGTGCGCATCCGCGATGTGGCCGAGGTGCGGGACGGTCGACAGATCCGTCGCGGGGCGGTGACCGCGGAGGGGGAGGGGGAGGTGGTCCTGGGGCTGGGCTTCATGCTGATGGGCGAGAACAGCGCCCAGGTGACCGAGCGCCTGGAGCTGCGCCTGGCCGAGGCCGCTGAATCGCTGCCGCCTGGGATGGAGGTTCAGACCGTCTACGAGCGCACCTGGCTGGTGGAGCAGGTCCTCGACACCGTGGGGGAGAACCTGACGGAGGGGGCCCTGCTGGTCATCGCGGTGCTCTTCGCCTTCCTGGGCAACTGGCGGGCCGGCCTGGTGGTGGCCCTCGTCATCCCCATCTCCATGCTCTTCGCCTCCAACGTCATGCTGCAGCTGGGCATCGCCGGCAGCCTGATGAGCCTGGGGGCCATCGACTTCGGGCTCGTGGTGGACAGCTCGGTGGTGCAGGTGGAAAACGCCGCGCGACACCTGGGGCTGCGCCCGGACGACGATCCCGTGGAGGTGGTCGGCGACGCCGCCCTCGAGGTGCGCAAGCCGACCATGTACGGAGAGCTGATCATCCTGGTGGTGTACCTGCCGATCCTGGCCCTGGAGGGCACCGAGGGTCAGCTCTTCCGCCCCATGGCGCTTACCGTCGTCTTCGCCCTGCTGGGCTCCATGCTGGCGTCGCTGACCCTGGTGCCTGTGCTCACCAGCCTGTTCGTCCGGGTGCGCCAGGGTCGCCGGGAGGTGGCCATCGTGCGGCTGGCTCAGCGCTTGTACCGGCCCGTGCTGCACCGCGTCTTGAGCGCGCCCGCGCTGGTCCTGGCCGCGGCCCTGCTGCTGGTGCTGAACGCCGCATTCTTGGCCAGCCGGCTGGGCACGGAGTTCGTGCCCCGGCTCTCCGAGGGGGCGGTGGTGATCAACACGGTGCGCTTGAGCAGCGTCTCCCTCGACGAGTCGCTGCGCTACGGCACCCGCATCGAGCAGGTCCTCTTGGAGGCCTTTCCCGACGAGGTCGAGCACCTCTGGACCCGCACCGGCAGCGCCGAGGTGGCCACAGACCCCATGGGCATCGAGCTGTCGGACATCTTCATCACCCTGACCCCTCGCTCCCAGTGGACCAGGGCCCGCAGCCAAGCCGAGCTGGTCGCGGCCATGGAGGAGACGCTCTCGCCGCTTCCCGGCATGAACACCATCTTCACCCAGCCCATCGAGATGCGGGTCAACGAGATGGTGGCGGGGGTGCGCTCGGATCTCGGCATCAAGCTCTTCGGCGACGACCTGGAGCGAATGCGGGAGCTGGCCCTGCAGATCGAGGACATCGTGAACGAGGTCCAGGGCGCGGCCGACGTGAGCGTCGAGCAGGTCACCGGTGTGCCCGTGCTGCGCGCCGAGCTGGACCGGGCCGTGCTGGCCCGGCACGGCCTGCCCGCCGGTGCCGTGCTGCAGGCCGTGGAGGCCATCGGCGGCATCGAGGTGGGCCAGCTCTTCGAGGGGGAGCGTCGCTTCCCTATCGCGCTGCGCCTGTCCGAGGAGAGCCGCCGCGATCCCGAGCAGGTTGGGCGCCTGCTGGTCACCGGCCCCGACGGCACGCGCTTGCCCCTGGACACGCTGGCCCGCATCGAGCGAACCGAGGGCCCCAGCACCATACAGCGGGAGTGGGGCAGGCGCAGGTTGGTGGTGCAGGCCAACGTGCGTGGCCGGGATCTGGGAAGCTTCGTGACCGAGGTGCAGGAGCGCGTGGAGGCCGAGGTGAGCTTGCCAAGCGGCTGGTATCTCCGCTACGGTGGACAGTTCGAGCACTACGAGCGGGCGCGAGACCGCCTGCTTGTGGTGGTGCCCTTGGCGCTCTCGCTCATCGCGCTGCTGCTGTACTTCACCTATGGCCGGGTATTGGACGCCCTGCGCATCTTCACCGGCGTGCCCTTCGCCGCGGTGGGTGGCGTCGCAGCGCTGTGGCTGCGCGGTATGCCCTTCAGCGTCTCGGCGGCCATCGGCTTCGTGGCGCTGGCCGGTGTGTCCGTCCTGGCCGACATGGTGCTGGTCTCGGCCATCCGACGGCACCTCGACGCGGGCCTGTCCCTACGCGAGGCCGTGGAGCGCGCCGCCGTCGAGCGCCTGCGCCCGGTGCTGATGACCGGGCTGGTGGCGGCCCTGGGCTTCGTGCCCATGGCCCTGAACACGGGCATCGGCGCCGAGGTGCAGCGGCCGCTGGCCACGGTGGTCATCGGGGGTCTCGTGTCTTCGACGGCCCTGACCCTGTTGGTGCTGCCGGTGCTCTACACCATCACGAGGAGGGGAACATGAAGCCGGGTGGCCGCGTTCTCTCCGCGCTCCTCGCGCTCCAGGCCCTGCTGATCGCCGCCTACCTGGGCGTAGAGGCGAGCCGCGAGGAGTCGGCCGCTTTCACCTGGGAGGCGCTCGACGAGGCCGCTCCGACCCTGGAGGTGGAGCACGCCGGACGCCCGCGGGCGATCCCCGGTGAGCAGCATGTCGTCCACTTCTGGGCCACCTGGTGCGCACCCTGCCTGGTGGAGCTGCCGGGCCTGCTGGAGGCCGCCGAGGCAGAGGGCATCCCCCTGCTCGCCGTCACCGACGAGCCGTGGCCCGCCGTCCAGGCATGGTTCGGCGACAAGGTCCCCGCCGCCGTCGTCCGTTCCCGCTCCGGGGAGGCGGCAAAGCGCTGGCAGGTCTCCAGCCTGCCCGACAGCTTCGTCGTCGCCGATGGACGCATCACCGCCAGGCTGGGGGGCACCCGTGACTGGCCCAGCCAGACCGCCCGGCGCTTTCTCCGCGAGGTGCGACGATG
>CAYVQL010000075.1:0-21735 GCA_964454135.1 uncultured Enterobacterales bacterium
GCGTTGTTGTCGTAGGTGTCGCCGTCCTAGTCGATCCAGTAGGTGGTGGTGTCGTCGTCGTCGAAGGTGCCGTCGCAGTCGTTGTCGGCCTCGTCGCAGACCTCGGGGTTGCCCGGGAAGGCGTCTGGATTGGTGTCGTCGCAGTCCTCGTCGTTCGTCACGTAGCCGCTCAGCTCGACGCAGGACTCGATGGCGGTGGCGGGATCGCCGTAGCCGTCGAGGTCGCTGTCGGCGTAATACCAGGAAAGGAGGTCCTCGTCGATCTCGCCGTCGCAGTCGTTGTCGGCACCGTCGCAGACGTCGTTGCCGCCGGGGTAGGCATCGGGGTTCTCGTCGTCGCAGTCGGTGCCGGTGGGCACGTAGCCCGTGGGCTTCTCGCAGGCCTCGACCCAGTCCTCCTCGTCGCCGAAGCCGTCGCCGTCGCCGTCGCCGTAGTAGGTGGTGGTGACCTCTTCGTCGATCTGTCCGTCGCAGTCGTTGTCGATGCCGTCGCAGATCTCGGTGGCGCCGGGGTTGACGCTGGGGTCGCTGTCGTCGCAGTCGTCGCCGTAGTAGCCGTCGCCGTCCGCGTCGGGAGCGCCGGTCTCCTCCAACGGCCCCGTGTCAGGCTTGTCCTCAGGTTCGTCGCAGGCAGCGAGCGCCATGGGGAGGAGGAAGAAGATCAATTTGAAAGTATGAAAACACGACACAGGAGCACTCTTTCGGGGGCGGGCGACTGGAGTATATCACGCTGTCAAGGGACCTGCGTGCGGCCCTCTCGGGCGCCGGTGGGCCGCGCTGTCGCGTTACTAGGCGCCAAAGGTCCTGACCATGCCCGGCTCCATATTTCAAACATCTCCTGCAAAAACAGCTCTCCTCCTGTGTTGTTCAGGCATTGCCTGGCTCGCCTCGCTGGGATGGAGCGCCTGGACGGCTCGTGTCCTGTGCGGATGGTTGGCCGCCGTGGGCGCTCTCTTCCTACTCGGAGCGGCCTGCTCCCATCCGGCCCCCCCCGTGGGACCGGGTCGGCCCGCGAGCTGCGCAGAGGTGGATCTCGAGGGGAGCGCCAGCATCCTGCAGCGGGCCCAGGCGCTGTTGGACGGCCCCGGTCCGGACGCGCCCGGGCAGGCCCTGCGGGTCGCCAACCGGCTCGAGCGCTGCGCACCCGAGGCCGAGGGTCTTGCAGCCCTGGAGGAGCGCATCGGGCAGGTGGTGCTGAGCGAGGCCGGCGAGCTGGCGGCTGCCGGCGACTACGCCGTGGCGCGGGGGCATGTGGCGCGCTTCCTGGCGCGGCTGGACCTGGCCGAGGCCTTGCGGGAGCTGGAGCTGGAGTGGGCCGCGCAGGACCGTGCGGCGCTGCACGAAGACGAGGCCGCAGGGCGCCTGGCCAGCGCCTTCGTGCGCTCCGCCTTGGTCGCGGGCCTGAGCCGTGCGAGAGCCGATCTGCTGGAGCGCCAGCGCCTGGCAGGCCGGCTCTCGGGGCATTGCGGACTCTCGATCTCGCAGCAGACCGCTGGGGAGACGCCGCTATTCCCGCAGCTGGACGAGGCCATGGACCAGGCCTTCCCGCCCGGCTGCGCGGTGGCCTGGGTCGGCGATGCCCAGGGCGCCCGGATCAGCGCGATCCTGGAGCCGACCGAGCCGGTCTGCTCGCAGCGCTCGGTGGCCAGGGTGGCGGAGCAGGGCGTGGCCCAGCCCTCTTTGGCCGAGCAGCGCCAGGCAGCGCAGGTCCAGCTGGAGCAGGCGCGGCAGCGCCTGGTCGAGGCGGCGCAGGAGAGCAGGCGACTGAGGGGCGCACTGCAGGCCATGGACGACGCAGAGCCCAGCCGGCGGGCGCAGCGCTGGATGGAGGCCGAGCTGGTGCAGGCCGTGCTGCAGGCCGAACAGGAGCTGGCTGCGCTGGAAGAGTCGGCCCGACAGGGGGACGGCGATGTCCTGCGCTACGAGGTCTCCGACTGGATTCGCACCTGTCAGGGCACAGTCCTGCTCTCGCTGTCCGTCCTCGACGGTGAGACCAGCCGCATCGAGCTGTCTGTAGCCAGCCATACCCGCGACAGCGCCCACCCGGCCATCCCTGAGCATGGCATCGACGAGGATCCGCTGGTCTTTCCCCTGGACGATCAGGCGCTGTTGCAGCGGGTCGAGCGGAGGTTGGCGCGAGACACGCTGGCGCAGCTTCAGTCGTATGTCTCGGCACAGATCCAGCCGCCCAACCTGACAGACCTGCCACCAACGCCCGAACAACTGGACGAGGCCGCCTGCCAAGCGCTGCGGGTCTGGCTGTGGAAGCCGGCCCAGCACCAGCGACTGGTAGGTGGTTTCCTAAGGGAGCATTTCCAGATCGACGACCTCGACTGGCTCGGTGTGCGACCGCGGCAGTGCCAGGATCGCCCCGGCAGTTCGCGCGGCGGATAGCTGGATATCCCCCGCCGTCGGGTTACTTTTCTTGACACTTGCGGTGGAGCGGTCCGGCTCTGACGCAGAGCCACGCTGCACCAACCACATTGTCCAAACGGAGAGGAAATGCGCCCAACTGCACTGCAACTCGCTGCTTCCCTATTGCTCTTCTCGGGCTGCGGCGCCCACGGCAACTACCCCACCTACCACACCCATCTGAACGTCTCGGCGAACATGATCCTGGGCGAAGCCATGGGAGAGGTCCGCGGTTGGACCAAGGACGATCGCGTGGCCGTGGTCAACCTGGACTCGGTGATGGCCGAAGACGAGCTCACCCCCAGGATCGTGCAGGATGCGCTGATCTACGGGATCAACCGCCTTGGGATCACGGTGGTGGAGCGGGACAGCGACGCCGTGCGCTGGCTGGCCCAGGAAGGCTCGGGCGAGCGCATCTCCTACGGCGTCACCAGCTACTCCAAGGACGCGGGCGTGCAGATGACCACCGACGCCGAGCTGATGGGCGCCCGGCGCTACGTGCCCGGCTCCCGTTACCTGGTCGACGGCGAGACCTATCTCGAGGTGCCCGAAGGCACCGACTTGCTGGACCTGGGGCCCGAGGCCGGCGACGATGTGTTGACCCGCATCGACCTGCCGCCCGCTCCCCTGCTCGTCAACGATGTGCTCACGGCCACCAAGATCCTGGGCTTCCGCATCGTCGACGTGTCCATCCGCGACGACGCCTACGACGAGATCATCCAGCGCCACGCCAACATCGTGCTGCAGCTGCGGCTGATCGACGCGCAGTACGGCACCGTGATCTGGTCGGGCCTGGTGGAAGACTCCGTCTCCGACGAGATCCCCTCCGTCTTTGCCGGCAAGCTGCGCCGGGCCAAGCCGGACAGCCCCAAGCCCTCCGCCCACAAGGCCCATAGCCGGGATGGCGAGCACCTGTGGGATCGCCCCATCCGGGTCGTCTACAAGATCTTCGAGAAGGAAGAAGAAAAAGAAGAAGAAAGCAAGGGCCGCAAAGCACGCAAAGAAAACAAGGAATAGAGACGGTCGGTCCGGCTCCGTCGCCCGCCAGCGGTCGAGTGATGCCGAGCCGCCGCCCCCACGAGGGTCGATATGCTGCTCAAACTCCTCCTCCTGGTCAGCGCGCTGCATGCGGCGCAGCTGAAGGTCGTCAGCACCGGCGACAGGCTGCTGGTCTACGTGGACGGCAAGCTGAAGGGCAAGACGCCCATCATCGTGACCGTCGGCGACGGCCGCCACAAGCTGATGTTCAAGAAGGCCGAGTACATGGCCGCCAACATCACGCAAGTGATCTCGGTGGACCAGGTCACCAAGGGCAAGCTGACCGTCGATTGGGGCGCTGAGAAGTTGGACCTGGTCTGGGCCGAGGACATCATCCGCGCCCGCGAGGCGGAGCGAGCGGCGCTGGCGGCGGCCAAGCAGGCCGAAGAAGATGCGCGGCTCGCCGCCATCGAGGCCGAGCGCCAGGCCCGCGAAGAAGAGGCGCGGCTCAAGGCCGAGGCCAAGCAGCGTGAGCGCGAGGCGAAAGAGGCCGCAGCGCGCGCCGAGGAAGAGGCTGCTGAGGCCGCCCGGCAGGCGGAGCTGTCGGCTCTGCGGGAAAAGGGCCACGCCTACGTCAAGGCCAAGGACCTGCACCGGGCGGTGGCCGCCTACCGCGTCGCCAAGAAGGCGGGCGACGACGATCCGCGCTTCCTGAAGCTGCTGAAGGCCATCGAGCAACGCCTGTGCTCGGTGCGCCTGACGGTCCAAGGGATCGACAGCCAGCACCCCCCCACGATCCTGCTCGCGCCGCCCGAGGGCGAGCCCTTCCCCCCGGACAAGAGCTACCGCAACAGCTTCATCTTCCGGGACGTGCCCGCGGAGCAGGCGCTGGTCATCCGCATCGGCGATCCCGGCTACCAGCGCCTGGAGCTGGCCGTGGAACCGGTGGAGCGCAAGGCCAAGGAACGCGTCTCGGCCTCCCTGACCTGGCTCGGCCTGGGCGAGCTGCTGGTCAGCGACTGGACCGAGGGCGTCGAGGTCATCATCGAAGACGCCGACCAGCAGCACACCCCCACCGAGGGGGGGGCGCTGCAGGTCACGGCCGGCCGGCAGCAGATCCTGCTGTCCGGGCCCACGGGCAGCCACCGCTTCGAGCTGGAGGTGGCGGAGTCCGAGTCCGTGGCCCTGCAGGTCAAGCCCAACCTGCCGGGCATCGTCGAGCTGACCGGCCTGCCCGCGGGCAGCAGCCTGGAGCTGCTCGACGGCCCCGAGGGCAGCGTCCTGGCGCAGGAATCGGTACCACGCGAGGATCCCGCCGAGGTGGACCAGGGCGTGCCCATCGCCAGCAACCTGGTGCTGAAGGGCCTGCTCCCCGGGGACCACGGCGTGCAGGTGAGCCATCCCAACCTGGGCTCGCATCAGCTGGTGCTCGAGCCCCGGCCCGGCGAGCGCAGCGAGCAGTCCTTCAGCTGGGAAGACATGTCCGCCGCCACTGCTGTCAAGCAGGCGCGCCAGGACTGGGAGCAGCGCCTGGCGCAGTCCAAGCTGACCCCAAAGGCCACCAAGCTGGCCTGGATCAGCACGGCCGCCAGCGCCGCCGTGCTGGGCGCGACCGGGTTCTTGACCTCGCGCGTCATCGCCAACAAGAACGATCTGGACGCCACCACCAGCGCGTACAACACGGCGCTGGCCGACCAGAACGCGGAGGACGCCTGGTCCCTCTTCGCCCAGAAGGACGAAGGTCGCCGCAGCCTGCGCAAGGTCGGCATCTTCGCTGGCGCCAGCGGTGCCGTGGGAATCGCCGGAGCCACGGTGAGCTTCGTCCTTTTCCGGCGGGGCAAGGCCGATCGGGTGCAGGTGGAGCCCTGGGACTTCTTCTCCCTGCCCTTGGTCGGGGCGCAGACGGCCAAGCCCGCCGAGCCAGCTGCGGAGGAGGCTGCAGAGCCTGAGGCCGCCGAAGACCAAGCCACGAGCGGACAGGGCGAGTCAAGCCCTGTCGAGACCCAAGCGGAGTGAGGTGGCCTATGCGTTCGCCAACGGTCTTGTTGATTCTCTCAGCCATCTCCTGCGAGCAGGCCCCCGGGCCCGCAGTGGTCGGCCTCACCCCGACTGAAGCCTACACCGACGATGACCTGCAGGTGGTGATCGACAAAGACGCCTTCGATCCCGAGGGCGAAGCTGTGGAGTACCTCTACGCCTGGTATCGCGACGAGACCCTGGTAGAGGGGCAGGAGGCCGATGTCCTCCCGGCCAGCGAGACCGCCAAGGGTCAGGTCTGGCGCGTCGAGGTGGTGGCCCGTGACAGCCAGGGTCTGGATGGGCCGGCCATGATCGCCGAGCTCACCATCCTGAACACCGTGCCCACGGTGGCGGTGTCCATCGATCCCGAGGCGCCCTACACCGAGGACGACCTGGTCGCCAACGCGGAGACCGCCGATCTGGATGGCGACACGGTCAGCCTGAGCTGGACCTGGACCCTTGACGATGGCGTCACCAACGAGGTCGATTCCACCGTGCCGGCCAGCTCCACCGCCCAAGGCGAGACCTGGAAGGTCACCGCGGTCCCCCACGATGGCGAAGCCGAGGGCGCCTCGGCCAGCGCCTCGGTGCTGGTGGACAACTCCGTCCCCGTCATCACCTCCCTGGAGCTTGTGCCCGCCGAGGCCTACGAGCAGACCGTGCTGGAGGTCGAGATCTCCTACGAAGACGCGGACGGCGACGAGGTGGACCTGGCCTACGCCTGGTACGTGGACGACGCGCTGGCGGTCGAGGGTCAGACCAGCCTGGCTGGTTCCTACTTCTCCAAGCACCAGCAGGTGCACGTAGTCGTCACGCCCTCCGATCCCTACGTCGAGGGCGAGGCGGTCACCAGCAACAGCGTGGAGATCCTCAACACGCCCCCCGAGCTGGACAGCGTGGCGCTGGAGCCGGAGGAGGCCTACGAGTCCAGCACCCTCGGCTGCGAGGTAGACGAGGGCCTGCACGACGACGACGGGGACGACATCGAGCTCAGCTACGTCTGGTACGTGGACTACAAGGCCGTCTCGACCGACTACGAGCTCGAGGGGGCCTACTTCGATCGCGACGACGCGGTCTACTGCACCATCACCCCCAACGACGGCGAAGATGACGGCCCCACGGTCTCCTCCATGACGCTCGACATCTTCAACAGCCTGCCCACGGTCAGCGAAGTCTCCATCTCGCCCAGCACGCCCTACGAGGCCGACACCCTCACGGTCGAGATCAGCGACGCCGCCGACGACGACGGCGACGAGATCGTCTACTCCTACGACTGGTACGTCGATAGTACCAAGGTCTCCAGCAGCTCGCAGATCGACGGGTCCAGCTTCGACAAGCACCAGTCCATCTACGTCGAGGTCACGCCCGACGACGGCATCGACAACGGCGCCATGGTGACGTCTTCCACGGTCACCGTGGCCAATACCCCCCCCGTGTTCACCGACCTGAGCCTGGACTCTGACGAGCCCAGTGAGGGCGACATCCTGACGGTCACCCCCTCAGGCTTCTCTGACGACGATGGCGACGCCGAGAGCTACATCTACGCCTGGTACGTCGCCGGCAACCTCGTTGGGGCCTCTTCGTCCGTCGATCTCACCGGCTACGAGCCGGGCGACCTGATCTACGTGGAGGTCTCCGCCTGGGACGGCGAGGATATCGGCACCGTGCTCACCAGCGACGTCCTGGCCCTGGAACGGTGTGGCTCCGTGTCCCAGGCCTCTGCCAAGCTGACGGCCAGCCCGGGCGAGAACGCCGGTTGGGCCGTGGGCATCGCCGACGTCATGGGTGATGGCTCGCCAGAGGTGCTGGTGGGCGCGCCCGGGTCCAGCGCCTCTGGTCCCGGCGCTGTCTACGTAGTGGGGGGCAGCGTGAGCGGCGATGTGGATCTGGCCAACGCCCAGGCCAGCCTGATGGGCGAGAGCTCCGGGGACGAGGCCGGCTTCAGCCTGGCCAACCTTGGAGACGCGGACCTGGACGGCACGGATGACCTGCTGGTGGGCGCGCCGGGCGTGGCTGGCGCCGGCGCCGATGCCGGCGCGGTCTACTACGTCGAGGGTCCCTTGATCGGTGAGCAGGATCTGTCCGCCGCCGCCGCCACCTGGACCGGAGGCAGCGCCAGCGACCTGGGCGGTTGGAGCGTGGGAGGCGCCGGCGACGTGGATGGCGACGGCTTCGTCGACCTGCTGGTGGGCGCCTACGGCGTCTCCAGCCTGGGAGCCGACACCGGTGCGGTCTACCTCGAGTACGGGCCCTTCATCTCCGATGGCTCGCTGGTCGACATGACGGTCACCCTCAGCGGCGAGGCCGCTGGCGACAACGCCGGCTTCTCCGTGGCCGGAGCCGGCGACGTCAACGGCGACGGCATGGCCGACATCCTGGTAGGAGCCCAGGGAGACAGCTCGTTCGCCACCTACGCCGGCGCGGCCTACCTGCTCTACGGGCCCGTCACCGCCAGCAGTTCGCTGGCCAGCGCCGACGTCAAGCGGCAGGGCGAGGCCACCTTCGACTACGCCGGCTACGCCGTGGCTGCTGCCGGCGATGTGGACGGCGACGGCCACGACGATGTGCTGGTGGGCTCGCGCTTCGAAGACGAGGGCGACACCAACGCCGGGGCCGCCTACCTGCTGCTGGGGCCGCTGTCGGGCACCAGCGACCTGTCCGGTGCCGACGGCAAGCTCATAGGCGACGACTCCGGCGATATGGCCGGCGGCGCCATGGCGTCCGGCGGGGACATCGACCAGGACGGCTATGGCGACCTGATCGTGGGAGCCGCGGGTCGTTCTTCCGCGGGTAGCGACACGGGAGCGGTCTACATCATGCTGGGACCCGTCAGCGGCACCGTCCAGCTGTCGGGCTCCTACCTGTGCCTGGAGGGCGAGAACTCTGGGGACAAGGTCGGCTACGCGGTGGCCGGGGGCTACGACCTCGACGGCGATCCCGTGAACGACGTGGTGGTGGGCGCGCCCTACGAGGACTCGGGAGGTACGTCGGGCGGGGCTGTGATGGTGTTTTCGGGGAACGGGTTGTAGGCGTGCCTACTCCCCCTCCTCCTCCTCTCCCACCAGCAGCCCCTCCAGGCCGGCCTCCAGCAGGCTCTCCACCGACCACTTGCTGACCTTGACCACGTAGTCCTGGCCCTGGGCCTTGGCGAAGTACTTGCCGTCGTCTTCCGCCCCGATGGCGTAGCTGACGGTGCTGCTGGAGCCCTCTTCGGTCACGGTGCAGGTGACCTGCACGGCGGGGGGCTGCAGGCCGTGGGCGGGCTGCACCTGCTTGCCCACGGGCTCCTGCATGCGCAGCTTGACCAGCTTGCCCACCAGGCTGTCCACCTCGTCCAGGTCCAGCACGCCGCCCTCGGGTAGCTCGCCGTCCAGCACCCACTCGCCGTCCGCCAGCTGCATGCTGATGGCGCCCTGGGCGTTCTCGATGCTGAAGGCCGAGAGGGACTCCTTGTCGATCTCAATGTAGCTGGCGTCCCAGTAGGAGGAGGCGCGGTCCTTGATGGACCACTCGGAGAAGCCGCGGGCCTGGTAGACCTCGTCGCTGTCGGCCAGGCGCATGTGCACGGCCTTGCCGGAGGCGGCACCGATCACCAGCGCGGCGCTGCCGCCCTCGGCTTCGATGGTCAGCTTCTTGCCCCATTCCTCGGCGCCCACGTTCAGCTTGTCGTGGTTGACGGCCTTGGTGGCGATGGGCTGGCGCACCTGCACGCCCAGCAGGTTGTCCAGTAGCTCGTCCACGGTCTCTTTCTCAGCCGGGTAGTCGTGGGACGAGGCCAGCTTCCAGCTGTCGCCCTCGCGCTTCAGCTCCACGGGCACCACGTCCTCGCCGCTGCGCTGCACGACGATGCGCTGGATCTTGTCCTTCTCGAGCGTCAGCAGGGGGCGGACCGGCATGCTGCCGCTCTCGCGGGGCCACCAGGCGCCCACGGCCAGCAGCACCTGGACGGCCAGTACGGCCAGCAGGATCTTGTTGAGGCGGGTCATGCTGCCTCCTCGAACAGGGGTTGGCGCAGCCGGCGCGACCAGCGCGGCAGCAGGGCGATGGCCAGCAGGCCCAGTAGCATCAGCAGGGCCACCACCACCTCGTAGATCAGTTTCTGGGCTTCGTCCAGGGGCTTGAGGGTGCGGGCGAAGGTGCCGGCGGAGCGGATCTTCAGCAGATCCGTATCTTCCGTGCACCAGTCCACCAGGTTCAGCAGCAGCATCAAGTTGCTGCGGTGCACCTCGCCGCCCATCTGCTGGGCCAGCGAGAGCATGATGTCGGAGGTCAGCTCGGAGGAGCCGATGACGGCCAGCCGTGCGTCGGGCATGGACTTCTTGAGGGTGCGGCCCGTGCGGTCGGCCTCGCCCTCGCCCTCGCTCTGCTCGGGATCCCAGACGGGCGAGGGGCGCTCGGCGAACCAGCTGTCGAAGCTGCCCTTCAGGGTGACGGCCACGGGCCGGGCGCCGATGTCGCCCTCGCGGCCGAAGCCGGTCTGGGGATGGGCCTCGAAGTCGGGCAGGATGTCGCTGCCGATGTGCACCCAGCTCTCTTCGCTGGTGCGCATCAGCACCTCGCTCTCCAGGCCCTCCTTGCCCTCGGCCGCCTCGACGGGCGAGACCCAGGGCACGGTGACGTTGGGCAGCCCGGCCACCACGGCATGGCCCTTGGCGAAGCCGTCTTGGCGGATGTCGGGGAAGAAGGGGTAGTCCAGGTATTCGACGCGGTTGATGACGAAGCCGCCGGCGCGCTCCTGCACGGGCAGGGGGAAGGCGGCGTTGTAGGGGTCCATCACCATGCCCTGGCCCACCTTGACGCCCCAGTGCTCCAGCAGCTCGGCCAGGCCGCCGTCCAGCTCCTTGGCGGAGAGGCCGAGCTGGTTGGCTTCCACCGCGTAGCGGCCGGCCAGGGCCACCACGGCGCCACCGCGCATCAGGTACTGGTCCAGGGCGAAGCGCTGCTCGTCGCTCATCTCTCCAGGCTTGGCCACCAGCAGCACGTCCACGTTGTCGGGGACCGCGCCGTCCTCCAGGCCCAGGCTCTCGATCTCCAGCTCGGAGGTCAGCAGCTGCTGGATCAGCTGGTAGTCGGCCTGGGGCTGGGGGGGCTGGAACTGGGGCGGCATGCGCGGGTCCTGGGGCACCGGATCCGGGTCGTCGGTGAAGATGCCCAGGGTCTTGAGGTTGCCCGGCAGGGCGCGCTTGATGGCCGAGGTGAGCGCCGTCTCCAGGTCGTTCTCGCTCATCTCGCCCCGCGGCTGCACGGCCTGCACCTTGTCTCCCATCTCCAGCACGATGGCCAGGTAGAAGCTCTCGCGGCCGAAGAGGTCTACGGCCAGCGGCGCGATGCCGTACTCGTCGTAGAGCTTCTGCTGCAGCTGCGGGTCCTTCAGGGGATCCACTTCGGCATAGGCCAGCTTCTCGCCGCTCTTCTCCGCCAGGTCGTTGCCCACCTTCGAGATGAGATCGGGCAGCTCGGCCAGGTCGGAGGGGATGGTCTCCGGCGAGAGGTAGGCCGTGAGCCTGGCCTCGCCCTGGTAGCGGTCGAAGAGGGACTCGATGGTCTGGAATTCCTGGCTGACGCGCCGGATGGCCCGCGTGACGTCGTACTCGAGATTGCGCAGGCGCACGTCGATTTCGTCGTCGGTCATGCCGATTTCCACCAGGTCTTCCCAGGAGAGCTCTTCGTGCTTGTCGCCGTACTTGATGAGCACGTGGAAGTAGGAGTTGACCACCGACTGCTCGTGGCGGCCCGAGACCCGGAAGGGGAAGCTGCGGATGCCGTACTGCTCGCCCAGCTCCTCTTCCAGCTGCTCGTCCTTGCTGGGATCCAGGAACTCCACCGCGACGCCGCTGCCGCTGCGCACCTGGTACTCCAGCAGATAGTCCTTGATCTGGGCCGCGATGGGGGCCAGCTTGGGGTGGGTTTTTTCGGAGAAGACGCCTTGGATGACCAGCGGCTCGTCCAGCTCGCCCAGCACCTTCTCGGTGACCGGGCTGATGCTGTACAGGCCCTCGGTGGTCAGGTCGGCGCGGGCGTGGTGGAAGGGGGCCAGCCAGATATTGAGGGCGATGGCGTTGCCCAGCACCAGGAACACGGTGAAGCGCCGTGAAAACGCGCGCACGAAGCCCTTGTCGGACTGGGTGTCCTGGCGGATGGCCTCCACCATGGCAACGTTGAGCACCAGGAAGATGGCGGTCAAGCTGCCGTAGTAGACCAGGTCGCGCAGGTCGAGCACGCCGCGCTCGATGCTGGCGAAGCGGCTGCCTGTGCCCAGGCCGCGCAGCACGGCGGCCCAGTCGTCGGAGAAGAGCGCCACCAAGGCGTCGCTGCCGACCAGGTAGAGGGCGGCGCCGGCCACCAGGGTGACCATCAGGGCCACCACCTGGTTGTCGGTGGAGGCGCTGACGCACAGGCCCATGGACATATAGGCCGCGGCCAGCAGCAGGGCGCCCAGGTAGCCGCCTACGACCGGCCCCCAGTCCAGCTGGCCCATGAAGCTGACGGCGATGGGGATGGGCAGGGTCAGCAGCAGGGCCAGGGACACCAACAGCATGCCTGCCAGGAACTTGCCCAGCACCAGGTCGCGCGTGCGCACGGGCAGAGTGAGCAGCACCTCGAGCGTACCCATCTTGCGCTCTTCGGCCCACTGGCGCATGGTGATGGCCGAGACCAGCAGGATCAGCAGGATGGGCATCCACTGAAAGAGGGGGCGCAGGTCGGCCAGGTTGCGGGCGAAGAAGCCCGAGAGCGTGAAGAAGGAAAACTCTGTCACGAAGAGGAAGACGCCCAAAAAGATGACAGCGATGGGCGACAGGAAGAGGGCGCGGGCCTCCTTGTGGGCCACGGTGTCCACGGCGGCGCGCACGCCGCCGGCCACGGTCTGGGCGCTCATGCCGACACCTCCTTCTTGCCAGCCAGGGGTGATTTGCTCTTCCCTGCCGGGGGCTCAGCGCTGCGGCGGGCCACCTCCTGCTGCAGGCGCTGGAAGGCCACCTGCAGGCTGTAGCGCTCAGGGGCCACGCGGCCCACGGTCCAGCCGGCCTGGGCCGCGGCTTGCACGATGGCCGGGGTGGGGGGCAGGTCCTGGCGGTAGTCGATGGCCCAGAGCTCGAAGCCGGGCAGCAGCTCGTCGTCGCCGCGGCGCTGCACGCCGCTGACGCCCTTCACCCCGCGCAGCTTCTCGGGCACGCCATCCGTGCCGGCCTGCACCGAGAGCAGCACTACCGGGCTGGAGATCAAGCTGTCGATGGAGCCGTCGGCCACCAGGCGCCCGTCGATCAGCACCAGCACGCGATCGCAGACCGCTTCGACCTCTTGCAGGATGTGGGTCGAGATGAGCACCGTGCTCTTCTTCGCCAGCTGCAGGATCAGCTTGCGGATGGACTCGATCTGCAAGGGATCCAAGCCGTTGGTGGGCTCGTCGAAGATCAGCACCTCGGGCTGGTGCACGATGGCCTGGGCGATGCCCACGCGCTGGCGGTAGCCCTTGGAGAGCTGGCCGATGGGCCGCACCATATAGCCGCCCAGGCCCGTGGCGCGGGCCGCTTCGATCACGGCCTGGTGCTGGGCCTCGGGGGGGATGCCGCGCATCTCGGCCACCATCAGCAGGTAGTCCTGCACCAGCATCTCGGGGTAGAGCGGGGCGTTCTCCGGCAGGTAGCCAATCTTGGCCTGCACCCCGACGCGGTCCTGCAGCACGTCGATGCCGCCGACGCTGACGCTGCCGTGCGTGGGTTCCAGGAATCCCGTGACCAGGCGCATGATGGTGGTCTTGCCGGCGCCGTTCTGGCCCAGCAGGCCGACCACCTCGCCCTGGCCTATCTCGAGGGAGACGCCTTCGACGGCGATCACGTCGCCGTAGCGCTTCCCGAGGTTCTTCGCAGAGATCATCGAATCAGCTCCTTCTGCGCGGCTGTCTGCGTGTTCGTCTCGAACGCTTTCGGGTAATCGCCGTTGAGGCGGCGTCAATACCTGGGTGCCTCCGGCATTCCCATGGCGGCGATCCCAGGCGTCGAAACTTCGACGGTTTTCGACGCTTTTCGACGGTTCTTCGACGCTTTTCTCGGGGGCGCCCCACTGGGTGGTTTGGTGAAGATGCTTTTCGCAAGCGTTCTTTCATGTGTGCGGCCTTGTCTGGCGTGGAGCTTGCATAGCGACGATGCATGCGCCACTTCACAGCCCACGCAGTCATCGGCAGCTGGCTCTTCCACGACTGGCTGGAAGCCCACGAACTCTGGAACCGCATGCGGGCTTTGCCCGGCATGCGCGCCATGGTCATCATGCCTGATCACATCCACGCCATGCTGCGCGCGCTGGAGCGCGAGCGCTGGCTGGAGCTGCTTCGGGGCTATGCCCGCTGGCGCAACCACCGCCGCGGCGAGCGCGGTGAGGTTTGGCTGCCGGCCGAAGCCCCCGAGATCCTCAAGGGCTGGAAGCACGTGCGGCGCTCCGTGCGCTACATCCATCTCAATCCTTGCCGGGATCACCTGGTGGGCGACCCCTTGGCCTGGCCTTTCTCCACCCATCGCGATGCCGTCGGCCTGACCCTCTCCCCGGTGGTCGCGCAGGAGAGGGACGCCGCGGATTTTCATAGCTACATCTCTGGCGATCCCTCGGTCCGCGTGGACGGCACGGACCTGCCCTATGGTCAGCGCAGCATGCGCGCCCCTTCCTCGGAGCAGGTGATCCAGGCGGTCTCGGCGGCGACGCGCCTGCCTCTGCCCCTGCTCTGGCAGCGGGGGCCGGGCCGCAGCCTGCTCGTGAAGAGCCTGAAGATCCTGTGCGAGTGCAATGCTCGTGAGATCGCGCGCCAGACGGGCGTCTCCCTGACCACCGTCTGGAAGACGGGCGTGGAGTTGGATGGGCAGGTCGCCTTGGTGGAGCGCTTGCTCTGCGACCATCGCTTCGCTGCGCTCCACACGCACGATCTCCGGCACTCGGCTTCGTGGAGGGCCTACCACCGGGGTCGTGAGCGTCGCGGTGCCTACCTGATGTTGGAGCGCACCGCCCGTCAGCGGCGCCGCAGGGAGCGGGCTTGGCGGGAATTCGAGGCGAAGCGATAGGCCGCACCGGGTTGGTGTGCAGGGAGGCCACCCTGAACTGCAGACCTGAGCAAGGAGACCCCCTCGAGTTGCAGACTGGGCTCGGGAAAACACCTGTTTGGGCATGCTGTGAGTCGTTTTCGGTGCGAAATGAGGCCTGGATGCCCTTGTGTACGCAGACGAACTGCAACTCGCCCCGGCCTCCTTGTACACGCCTGTCATTCACCCCAGCCTCCTTGTACACCTCCCTCAAGAAAGCGCACTGTGGCGCAGGCAGCCCTGGATGTCCCGCGTGTCGAACACGCAGGCGTGCAGCGCACGGTAGGATTGCCCGGGCTGGACGGCGATGGTCGCTCCCATGCGCTCCCACCAGCGCCCCGAGTGCTCGTGGGAGCGGTGGAAGTGGCCGTGCAGGGAGAGCAGAGGCCGCCGCCGCTCGATGAAGCTGCGCATGGCGCGGCTGCCCATGTGACGCCCTCCGTTGAGATGATCGCGGTCCAGGGCGCTGCCGTGGGGGGCGCAGTGCGCCAGCAGGATCCAGGGGCGCTCGGGGATGGGCAGCGCGGCCAGGTGCTGCTGCAGGCTTGGGCGCTGGGCGCACCAGCGGGGAAAGCGCACGCGCCGCGGTGCGTCGCCTTCCGATATCCACACGAACTCCGGGCGCTGGGGCATGGGCTCGTCGGACAGGTCCCGCAGCTCCCAGTCCTTCTGCCGGGTGTGGGACAGGGGCACGTAGCCGCAGCCCAGCAGGGGGGTGCCGTCGGGCAGGGCGCAGGGGCCCTCTTCCGGCAGGAAGACGCCTTCCCGCTGCGTAAGCCTTCGCAGGATGCGGCCCGCCGAGCCCTCCCAGCAGTGGTTGCCGCGCAGCAGGAAGCAGGGCACCGCCTGTTCGGCGAGCCAGGGTAGCAGGAAGGACGTGGTGAAGCGGGCCTGATCGTGGAAGGACACCCGGTAGGCCAAGCTGCGCAGTCTGTGGAGCAGAGCGCTGGACAGGGCGCCGCGCGGTGGTCCGGGCTGGCGGCCGCTGGCTGCCAGCCCGGTGCCGGTCAGTTCGCGCAGCTGTTCCAGCGGCCAGCGGAAGCTCGGCAGCAGGTCGCCGCCCAGCAGCAGGCCGTCGGGCCGCTCGCGCCGCAGCAGGCGGGCCAGGCTGCGGAAGAGGTGGCGGCGGCCGTGCAGGTCGGTGGCGTAGACCAGCTTCAATGCGCTCCTCTTTCAAGGCGTGACGGTGATGCTCAGCTCGTTGCTGCGGTAGGGGCCGTATTGGAGCGATATGTGGTAGGTGGTGGGGCGGTCGGGCTGCGCGATGTAGGGGCCGATGTCGAGCTTGAAATCCGCTCCCCCGGCCCGGTTGTGGTCGGGCTCGGGCATGGGAAAAGGGCGGCTCTCGGTCCAGCTGCCCCCGATGCCCAGAATGACATACCGGTTGTGGCGCTCGAACTGCCGGACAGTCATCGAGACACGCTCACCCGTCCCTTCATCCAGGATCGTCATGCTCGGCGAACCGGTGGGCCATAGCCCCAGCTCCACCACCACGCCGTGGTTGTAGAGGTAGCGCCCGCAGATGAAGATCTGCGGAGTATGCCAGGACATCCCGGGCGTGAGGGCGAGTCCAGTTCGACCGGATCGGACCGCCGTCTCGCGGCGCACCTCCAGACCGCGGGCGTAGCTGACGCTCGCGGGCCCGCGCACGGCGATGCCACGCCATCCCCGATCGACGGCTGGCATGCAGAGCGTTGGATCGTCGTAGAAGGCCTCATCCGCGCAGCCACGCTCCCTGACGCGGAACGTGGCGTTTTCAGCGCTCTGGTCCGTCACTTCGATCCTGAAAACGTCTCGCTCCAGGGGGAACGCATTCAGGGGATGACATTCGGCCTCCGGTCTTGAGCCCAGGCAAGCCTGCAGGCGCCTGCCCCCGTCCTCGTTCTGGCAGCGCAGGTGGAGCCATAGGTTGACGCTCACCACCATGCCCTTCTCACCTGGCTCCAGCTGGCGCTCTTCGCCGAGCAGCGTGGGCATCGCTGCGGGTTCGAGCTTCTTCTCCCGGAGCCTGCAGCGCTTGTCGCCCCCCTGAGCGACCGTCGGAACTGCGGCGAAGAACAAGCCCGCCAGCAATACGGCGGTTCGCGAGAGCCTCGGCGGCATGGGCCTCCCTTCGTCCTCAGCATAGCAACTCGCCAATGAGGCGCCCCCGCACTGGGGCTCTTGGTGCTGGGCACGCGGGAAGATAGCCGTTATCCCCCCGCATTCCCGCTCCAGGAGGGCACTCGGTGCGGTCTCTCCCAGCAGCGCTACTTCCCGGCCTGGCCCTGGCCTGCGTCAACACCTCTTCGGAGGACGGCTGGCTGCAGGTGAGCACCGGCGCCCAGACCGCCTGCGCCGTCCATGAGGAGGGCTCCGTGGCCTGCTGGGGGCACGGCGGAGCGGGCCAGACCGAAGCGCCGGATGGCAGCTTCGTCCAGGTGGCGGCGGGCACCAGCTTCAGCTGCGGCCTGCGAAGCGACGACTCGGTGGTCTGCTGGGGCAACGAGCTCAGTGATCACGAGGGCGTCTGCGACCCGCCGCAGGCCAGCTACCTGCAGATCGACGCTGGCGCGTCCCATGCCTGCGGTCTGCGGGACGACGGCATCGCGCTCTGCTGGGGCGCGGCGGACGAGGCCAAGGGGCAGGCGCCGGATGAGCCTTTCGCGCAGGTCAGCGCCGGCAGCTCGCACAGCTGCGGCCTGCGGGAGGACGGCTCGGTGACCTGCTGGGGATCGGATCCCAACGACGGCCAGCCCGTTCCCGATGGCGCGTTTCAACAGGTGAGCGCGGGGGAAGGCGACTACAGCTGCGGCGTGCTGGATGACGGCTCGCTGGCCTGTTGGGGTGACGACGATGGCAAGGGTCGCGCCCAGCCTCCTGCCGGCCAGTTCGAACAGGTCAGCGCGGGCTATACCCATGCCTGCGCCGTGGGGACGGATGGCCTGGTGCAGTGCTGGGGCAGCGACTACAGCGGCCAGGCCGACCCGCCGCGGGGCGGCTTTCGCCAGGTCAGCGCTGCCGACGGTGATTTCAGCTGCGGGGTGGACGACAAGGGCCGCGTCGTCTGCTGGGGCTCCAACTGGGGCGGCCAGGCGGAACCGCCATGAGGCCAGCTCTCCGGAGGTCAGGAATGGAGATCCCCATCCGTGCCAGCTTGCTGGTGCTCGCGTGCGCGGCCTGCGGCGAAGAGCGGCCCGCAGGCCCGGGCACCTGCTACCGTGACGCCGATGGCGACGGCTACGGCGATTTCCTGCAGCCCAAAGAAGAAGAAGCCTGCAGCCAGGGCTATGTGCTGAACTACGACGACTGCGACGACGGGGATCCCCGGGTCTACGCGCGCGCCACCGAGATCTGCGGCGACGACATCGACCAGGACTGCACGGGCTACGTGGACGACGCCCTGACCGACGCCGACGGCGACGGCTACGTCTCGGCGCTCTGCGATGGGGGCGACGACTGCGACGACGCCGAGCGCCTGGTGCATCCCGGGGTCGACGAGATCTGCGCGGACGGCGTGGATCAGGACTGCGACGGCCGCGACAGCCACTGCGGCCTGGACGGCGACATCTCACTCTCCGATGGCGACCTCCACTTCGAGGGGGAGGATTCCTACGACGAGCTGGGGCAGGCGCTCGCCACGGCCGGCGATGTGGACGCGGACGGCATGGCGGACCTGCTGCTGGGCGCTCCTGGCAACGACGAGGGTGGCAACGCGGCGGGCAAGGCCTACCTCTTCCTGGGGCGACAGTACCTCGATGGGAGCGGGGAACGATCGGCCAGAGAGGCCTTTGCCAGCTGGTCGGGCCGGGATGCCTACGAGGGCGTGGGCGGCAGCCTCTCCTCGGCGGGCGACGTGGACGGTGATGGCCTGGCGGACCTGCTGCTGGGCGCCCAGGGCAACAACGAGGCCGCGGACAACGCTGGGCAGGCCTTCTTGGTGCTGGGTGCCTCCATCACCGTCGGCCCGATGGACACGATGGCCGCTGACGCGCGCTTCGTGGGCCAGGCGGAGGACGACTACGCCGGCCGCAGCGTCAGCTCGGCGGGCGACGTGGACGGTGACGGGTTCGACGAGCTGCTTGTAGGCGCCCACCAGCCCTACGACGGCACGGGCATGGCCTACCTGTTCCGCGGCCCGGTCACGGGAGTCCTGGATGTGGGCTCGGCCGATCTGGCGCTGCAGGGAGAGGCCGAGGGCGATCGGGCCGGCGCTGCGGTCGCGGCGGCCGGGGACGTGGACGGCGACGGCCTGGCGGACCTGCTCGTGGGCGCGCCCAAGAGCGACAGCTTCGAGATCAACGCCGGGATCGCATACCTGATGCTGGGGGCCAGCTGGGGCCAGGGCGTGTCCGCCCTGGAGCTGGGCCAGGCGGATATGCACTTCCTGGGCGAGGCGCTCGACGACGGAGCCGGTGAGGCGCTGGCTGCCGCCGGCGACATGGACGGCGACGGGCTGGGCGACCTGCTGATCGGCGCCTCCGGAAACGACGTGTTGGGCGAAGGCACGGGGCAGGCCTACCTGGTGCTGGGAGCCTCCTGCAGCTCGGGCGCGCGGCTGGACCTGGCGGGCGCTGACGCCATCCTGGTGGGCGCAGAGGCCCGTGACGAGGCGGGCGCGGCCGTGGCTGGCCTGGGCGACGTAGATGGCGACGGCTGGCCCGACCTGCTGGTGGGCGCACCCCAGGACTCGTACAGCTCGGCGGGCGAGACGGGCTACGCCGCGCTGATCTACGGGCCTGTGACAGGCGTGCTCGACCTGTCTCTGGCCGCCGCTTTCGTCGAAGATGGTTACTCGGTGGGCGCCGCTGTGGCAGCGGCCGGCGACGTGGACGGCGACGGCCTGCGCGACCTCTTGGTGGGTGGCCATGGCGACAACGAGGCGGCCCTCTTCCTGGGCCTGGACTCCGTACAGTAGGAGGCGTCGATGCGAGCGAGGATCAGCGGCGTCTTCCTGGCTCTGGCCCTGGTGGCGTGGGGTTGCTCGGAGCCACCGCTTCCAGAGGATCTCTGTTTCCGGGATCGGGACTGGGATGGCTTCGGCGATCCCGAGGGGCTGGAGTACTGGGGTGCCGCGGACTGCCTGACCGGGCAGGACGACGGCGCGGCCTACGTCTACAACGGCCTCGACTGCGACGACTTCGAGAGCGGCGTGCACCCCTACGCAGAAGAGATCTGCGGGGACGGAGTGGACCAGGACTGCGACGGCCAGGACATGCCCTGCGGCGAGCAGGGGGAGGGTTGGAGCATGTCGCTGAGCCAGGCCCAGGCCAGCTTCGCGGGGCAGGCGGGCGACCGGCTGGGCAGCAGCGTGGCGGGCGCTGGCGATGTGGACGGCGATGGCCACGCCGACCTGCTGTTGGGCGCTCCCCACGGCGAGTACGGGAGCTCCGGGGCGGGTGCGGCCATCCTGGTCTACGGGCCGGTCAGCGGCGCGTCCTCCGCGGCCGCTGCGGGCTGGGCCCTGGGGGGACGGGCCTCTGGCGATCTGGCTGGCTCGGTCCTGTCCTCTGCCGGTGACGTGGATGCCGATGGCTTCGACGACCTGCTGGTGGGGGCCCCCAACCAGGATGCCGGCGGTGAGCAGGCCGGCGCGGCCTATCTGGTCCGCGGGCCCGTCACGGCCGACGGGCTCTTGAAAGAGGCGGACGCGGTGCTGTCGGGGCTGGCCGAGGGCGACCTCGCCGGCTGGAGCCTTTCTTCGGGCGACACGGACGGCGACGGCCTGTCCGACCTGTGGATCGGCGCCCCCGAGTGGGAGGAATACCAAGGAGCCGTCTTCTTGCTGCGCGGCCCTGTCAGCGCCGGTGCCAGTCTGGACGACGCCCAGGTCCGGCTGACCGGGGACGAGGCCTACAACCACGCAGGGGAGTGCATCGTCGCGACCGAGGATGTGAGCGGGGATGGCCTGGCCGACCTGCTGGTGGGCGCCTCGGGCACGGACCAGTCGGTCTACCTGGTGCATGGGCCCTACTCGGGCGAGAGCGGCCTGGCCGAGTCCGAGGCCCGCCTGCTGGCAGAGGACTCGGGTGACGGCGTGGGGCGGACCGTGGCTGCCGGCGACCTGAACGGGGATGGGCATCCCGACGTGGTGGTGGGCGCCGCGGACTGCGACCATGAGGGCGGCGTAGATGCCGGTAGGGCCTACCTGGTCTACGGACCGATCACCGGTGAGGTCGGGCTGTCCCAGTCCGACGCGGTTGTGGAGGGAGACGAGCCCTACTCCTACGTGGGCGACTCCATCGCCAGTGGCGGGGACGCGGACGGTGACGGCTTCGACGAGCTGCTGGTGGGCGCCTGGGGCGAGAGCGAGGTCGGTCCCGCCGCGGGCAAGGCGGCCCTGTGGTACGGGAGCGCCGGGGATCCCCTGGCTGGGGTGGTCAGCTTCTCTCAGGCTGGAGGCGCGCTGCTTGGCGAGCAGGCCTACGACCACGCCGGTGGCAGCCTGGCCTGGGTGGGCGACAGCGACGGCGATGGGCTGGACGATCTGTTGGTGGGCGCCGCGCTGAGCGACGCTGGAGGAGCCTCGTCCGGAAAGGCCTGGTTGGTGCAGGGCTTCACGCGGGACTGAGCATTGTATTGAATGGATGGCCGGCGCCTCCGTCTGCAGCCGCGGAGGTGCTCGATGCTCGTTTCCCTTTTCGCCCTTGTCGCATCCATGGTTTCCGCGCCTGCCGAGGCTGGCGTTCACTTCGACTTCCACCTGCCCGGCATCCACATCTCGGTGGATCCCTGGTCCCCCCACTACAAGCCCGCGCCGCGCGCTGGCTGGGTGTGGGTCGCGGGCCACTACGACCACGGTGTCTGGATTCCCGGCCACTGGAAGCCCGCCAAGGCGCGTGCTGGCTACTCGTGGGTGTCCGGCTACTGGGTGGGCACGCGCTACGTGGACGGCTACTGGCGTCCCGCCTCGCGCTCCGGCTACCACTGGGTGGCGGGTTCCTACGCCAATGGACGCTGGACGGCAGGCAAGTGGGTGAAGGGTTCGGCCCACAAGAGCCACAGCGCGCACAAGGCCAAGGCTCGCAGCCACAGCACCACGCCGGCCAAGCGTGCGGCCGCTGCCCGCAGGGCCAAGGCGCACACCGGCCGCAGCCACGGCTCCAAGGCGAAGACGGGCCGCGCCCGGGCGGGAGATCGTCCTGATCGCAACGGCGGGCGTCCGGATCGCGCCGAAGGGCAGCGTCCCGGCAGCAACGGCCAGCGCCCGGACCGCGCCGAAGGGCAGCGACCCGGCAGTGACGGCCAGCGCCCGGACCGCGCGGCGGGCGAGCGCCCCGGC
>CAYVQL010000075.1:21835-37902 GCA_964454135.1 uncultured Enterobacterales bacterium
GCCGCAACGGTGAACTCCCGGACCGCGCGGAGGGCCAGCGCCCCGGCCGCAACGGCCAGCTGCCGGACGGCGCGGAAGGCGAGCGCCCCGATCGCAACGGCCAGCGCCCGGATCGCGCGACGGGTGGACGCTCCGAGTCGAGCGCTGGTTGAGGGGTGCCGGCGGGAGACCTTCCCGCCTGGCCCAGGCGCTGAACGCTGCGCAATCGAGGGGCCACCCCTGGCGGGTGGCCCCTTTCTCGTCTTGACGACGCTTGTCGGATGGGTGGAGGGGGCTCACGTGCTAACTTCCCCTTCCTCAGTCCCTCCCTCCTCCCGCGTGACCCATGACCCGCCTGCTGCTCCCCCTGCTCCTGCTCGTCGGCTGCCGCGCCCATAGCGCTCCCCTTCCCCCCGCTGGCCCCGAGAGCGCCACCTCACCTGCAGAAGACCTCTCCCGGGAGGGCGCTTCCCAGGAAGCCGACGCCCAACCCGCCGCTGACGACGAGGCCTTCGAAAAGCCCCTGGAGGAGCCCGAAGAGGGCAGCCTATGGGCCTTTATCGAAGAGGCCATGGAGGGTCAGCCACCCACCGAAGAGGAGCTGGCCGCCAGCCGGGAGCTGGACGAGGAGCAGACCTCGCAGCAGGACTACCAGGAGGAGCCCAGCGAGCCCCCTGCGGATGACCCCCTGCTGCTGCAGGCTGTGGATCCCAGCGAATTCGACCTGCCTGTCGTGCTGAACGACAAGGTCAAGTCCTGGATGAACTACTACCTGCACAACAAGACGGGTCGGAAGTTCTTTGAGAACTCGCTCTCCAGGGGGGCGCGCTTCAAGCCGTTGATCTCGTCCGAGCTGCGAAAGCGGGGCATGCCGCAGGATCTGTACTACCTGGCCATGATCGAGAGCGGCTTCAAGACCAACGCCTACAGCCGCGCGTCGGCCGTGGGCCTGTGGCAGTTCATCTCCTCCACCGGTCGTGCCGAGGGTCTGCGCATCGACTGGTGGATCGACGAGCGGCGCGATCCGGAGCTGGCCACCTACGCGGCGCTGCAGCACCTGCAGGGGCTCTACGACCAGTTCGATGACTGGTATCTGGCCGCAGCGGGCTACAACGCGGGCGCTGGGGGCGTGCGTGGCGCCATGCGCCGCACCGGCGGCAAGGACTACTGGGCCGTGGCCAAGCCCGGGGGGCTGCCAAAAGAGACCCGCAACTACGTGCCCATGCTCATCGCGGCGGCCATCATCGGTCACGATCCCGAGCGCTACGGCTTCGCGGATGTACAGCTGCAGCCGGAGCTGGCCTACGACACGGTGGCGGTGCCCAACAGCACCTCCATCAAGTCCCTGGCCCGCTGCGCCTCGATGAGCGAGAAGGAGTTCCAGGCCTTGAACCCGGGCCTGCGGCGCTGGGCCGTGCCCGCCGACTCGGACACCTACCCCGTGCACGTGCCCTTCGACATGGGCGCGGACTTCATCGCTTGCGTCAAGACCATCCCCGCCTCCGAGCGCGTGGCCTTCGCCGTGCACCGCGTGCGCCGCGGTGAGACCCTCTCGGCCATCGCTCGCCGTTACGGCGTGTCGCTCTCCGAAGTGGTGCGCATGAACAAGATCCGCAATGCCAACCACATCAAGGTGGGCATGGAGCTGGTCATCCCAGTGCCGGGATCCAGCGGCGTCAAGGGCAAAGCCGCCGAGCCGCGCCTGCTGGGTCAGCTGGGGCCGGGGGTGGAGCGTGACGGTGCCCTGCTTGCGGAGACCGAGGAGGAACAGGCCGCCCAGGAGCCGGCAGAGCAAGCCGCGACCAAGCGCGCCCAGGCCATCGCCGCGCTCGCCGGAGCGGAACAAGCCCCCGCGGAAGCGGCGGCCGACACGGCGACGGACAGCGGCCAGGCCGCAGCTGCGGCGGACATAGCGGACACGGGGGCGCAGGACTCGGGGGAGGCCTCCGAGGTCTCGGCCGAGCCCGGCGCGGTCGCGGCGGACAGCGGAGAAGAGGCCTCGGAGCAGGACAGCGGCGCGGCCGCCGCCGAGCCCGCTTCCCAGCCCTCCAAGAGCGAGGAAGCCGCCGTCGAGGAGGCGGTGGTCCAGGCTGCCCCCCCCGTCAAGACCGCCACGCCCTCTGTGCAGTACCACGTGGTGCGGCGCGGCGAAACCCTGGACAGCATCGCCCGGCGCTACGGCGTATCGGTCGACAACCTGATGGGCTGGAACGACATCCCCAACGCCAACCGCATCCTGGTGGGGCAGCGCCTGGAGATCCGCAAGGGCATGCCCGCGGCCAGCCTGCGCCTGACCTACACGGTGCGCAGGGGCGACACCCTGTCGGAAATCGCCGAGCCCTTCGACGTCAGCGTCGGCCGGCTGAAGAGCTGGAACCGCATCTCGCGCGCCTCGGCGCTGCAGGCCGGGCAGGTGCTGTCGATCTTCGTCCTGGCCTCCCAGTGGCAGCAGTACACGGTGCGCAAGGGCGACAACCTGGGGGCCATCGCGCGCCAGCACGGCTGCAGCGTGTCCGAGCTCAAGGCCTGGAACGACCTGGTCTCGGATCGCATCCACCCAGGCCAGGCGCTCTGGTTGCGGCGCTGAGGGCCGCGCTTCAGATCTGGCTCTCGCCCGAGGCGAAGTCCTTCAGGTCCACCCAACCCGTCTCGCCGTCGTAGCAGATCAGCAGGTCGTCATCGAGATCGGCCACCTGGTCCACCAGGCCGCTGGCGCGCACGGGGCCGAAGACCTGCCCCTTGTACTGCATGTACCAGCGCTTCTGGGTGCCGTGGCTGAAGAGCATGCCGCGGCTGCGCGCCAGCTCCTCGCGGTAGGCCAGGATCTCGTCCTCGTCCCAGATGTTGTTCTGGTTGGCGTCCCAGTGGGAGAGCAGGTCGGCGTTGCGCCCCACGTCTTCGCGGGCGTCGGCCTCGGCTGCGATGTGCCGGCGCAGTGCCTCCACCTCGCCGGCCGCGTTGCTGTGGCCCTCTTCGGAGAGGCGCTTGGACTCTTTCTGCAGGATGGCCAGCACGCGCGCCTCGCGCCAGCGGGAGGGCAGCAGGCCCATGCGCTGCAGTGCCACGGGGGTGAGCACCGAGGTACCGGGGATGGGCAGCGAGGCGTTGGCGGCGGCGAACATGCCGGCGGGCACCAGCCGGAAGAAGTCCAGCAGCTGGGCCTTGACCATGTCGGTCTCTTCGGGGGACAGGGGCTCCTTGCCGCGCAGCTGGCGGGCGATCAGGGTCAGCGCCTCGCCGCTCTCGGTCACCTCGCCCCAGACGTGGGACCACTGGCGGCCGATGGCGCTGGCTATCTTGTCGCGCAGGCGGCCCAGCAGACCTGGCGGGCGTTCCACCACGTCCAGCTCCTGCTGCAGGTCGCGTAGCGTGGCGGTGTCGATGCCCCGGTGTTCGAGGGCCTGGCAGAGGTTGTGGATCCTGCTTTCGTCCATGGCGGGTCTTCCTGTCGCCTTGGGGGCCATGAATGCCCGAAGAACATAGCATCGCGGGGACATTGGCGGTGGCATGCCGGGCCGCGGTGGCGATATTCCTCGTGGGTTGGCCCGGAACCCGGGAGTACACGTGCCGCGTATCGCGATCTTCCCCTTGCTGGCCGGCTGCGGCCTGTCCTGCGTGCAGGATCCCGATGTCGTCGAGCCCGCGGGTCCCAGGGAGGTGATCCCCGGCTGCCAGGATGAGCGGGTGCGCGAGCACTATAGCTTCGATGCGCGCCACAGCTACGGCCGGGGTCCTGTGGCCGAGGCGCACGCGCCAGCCCCCGCGCAGGTCGATTGCCAGGCGCTGCAACAGTACGAGGACGCCGGCTCCAGGTCCATCTTCCACGGCTGCAGCGTGCACGTCAGCGATCACCTCCACACCGCGCACATCTTCGAGCAGGTCTGCCGGCGCGGGGCGGATCTGTCCTTGCGCAACGCCTTGCTGGAGGACGCTGGGGCCTGCATGCGGGGCTCCTGCATCAAGCTGGACGGCTTCACCGATCCGCTGAAGTTCCAGCAGGACGCCCAGGAACAAGCCAGCGCCGCGGGCGCTGAGGGCGCGCGGGACGGCCTGTTGGTGCCCCTGGGCCGCGAGCTCAGCCTGGTGGGCTGGTGGGCACCGGACCGGGCGCGCTTTGCGGAGCTGCCCCAGCTCGATTTCCAGCAGCTGGTGCGGGCCGAAGGCCTGGCCTTCGGCATCCGGCAGGCCAGCCCCCAGGATCCCGGCGCCGGGCAGGAGCTCAGCCTGGACCTGTCCAGCGGCGAGCAGCGCTTCAGCGCCACGCTTGGTTTCGAGCCCGCCACACGCCCTGGCGGCGACATGGAGTTCCATCAGCTGGCCGTCTCGGCCCGCAGGTCCAGCGACCAGCAGCTGGCGGTCCAGTTCTTTGCGGATGGCGAATCCATTGGCAGCCAGTCGCTGCAGCTGCCAGTGGCCAGCGGGATCCTGGCGGACGGCTACGCCATACGCCTGGAGGCGCTGGGGAGCCGGCTGGTGGGCAGGCTGGACGAGCTGCTGCTGTTGGACGAGGCCTTGGATGAGGCTGAGGTGCGGGGCCTGTACGAGGGGATGCGGGCGGGACTGGATTGATCAGCCCCCCTCCAGCACCCCCAACAACCTCTCCGCCGTGGCCTTCAGCACCTCATCCTCGCTGTGCAGCGCTTCTTCGAAGGGCCCTCGCTGCTCGGGCCGCAGCCTGGCCAGGGCCTCCAGCATGCAGATGGCGGCGTCGGTTCCCGAGTCCGACGATGAAGTCCGGCGTCCATCTGCCAGGTAGGGGATCAGGCCCAGCGTGTCCGGGCCGTTGAGCACCACGGGAAAACGTCCCCCACCCCTCGGCTCGAAGCGGGGAAAGGGGGGGGCCTGCTGCTGGCCGTCGACCAGCAGCTCCTGCAGGTGGTCCGCCCAGCCCTGCAAGGTGTCGGCGGAGCGCTGCGAGATCAGCACCCAGGCCAGCGTGGCCCGCAGGTGGGCTTGCGCTTCGGGGGGCAGCTGCCCGTGCAACGAACCCGAGAAGCGGGCGTCGCTCTCGAAGGCGCGGCGCAGGCTGAAGGACCAGAACGCATGCACGGCTTCTGCGGACCCAGGCCAAGGCGTGCCCTCGAAGGCCTGCCTCACCTGCTCCGCCGTGTTCGTCATCCCATCCCAGGCTTCGACGGAAATCATCGAGGGAGGTGCCGCGGCCAGGGGCTGCACGAGGTGGGCCAGGCAGTCCTCCTTGAACAGAAGTGCTCGCTGGCAGACCGCCACGGCCTGCGGCAGGGCCGCGCCACCGTCTCGTGCCACCAGGGACTCGGCAGCCAGGAAGAGGCACTCGTGCCTGGCGATGGGCTGGCGCAGGCAGTCGCAGGGCGCCACCATGTCGGCGCTCTTGTCTCTCATGGCCAGGGCGATGGCGTGCTCGGCGCACTCCAGCTCCGTCCAGCTCGCGTCGCAGGGCGTGCCGCAATCTTCTCGGGGGACGTCTTCCCGGTCGGCCTGGGCCATCAGCCGCATGCGCTCCGGATCGGCGTAGTACAGGTGCGGCCTCCTCCCAAGGACCTGGCAGCGCGCCACCACTCGAGGACTTCGCAGCTGTGCGCAACAGGCATTCAGGTCGATGATCTCCTGGCTACCCTGAAACACCAGGGCCTCCAGCGCCTGCAGCTGGATCAGCTCGTCGGGCAGACCGTCGAGGGTGCGGCAGGCCTGGGCCCAGTCCCGGCTTCCCAGCTCGAGGATGGGTGCCACGGGGTCCGGGGGCTCACGTCTGTCGGTGCAGCAGGCGAGCGTGGCGACGATGAGGCCCGCCAGCGCGCTGCGACGGGGGGCTGGCTTGCTGGCGGACATCGACGGCTCCTGCCCGGGGTGGGCCATCCTATCCCGGAACGGGACTCAGTCGGGGTACCTGGCCAGCTTCGCCTCCACGGGAATCACCATCGACTTGGTCCCCAGCGGCCCGAAGCCCACGGCCACCTCCGGACCGCTGGGCTCCAGCAGGTAGTTTTCCTGCAGCCACTGGCGCCTCTCCCGCTGCGAGACCACAGCCAGGGGCAGCTGAGTGCGGATGGCGTGCTCGAGCTGCGTGGGCGCGCGCAGCCCCTGGTTCGCCAGGGCCACCAGCTCCACCTCCAGCGGAAAGGCCCACTTGGAGCGAATAGCGCCTCCGCAATGCCCAAGATCGCGGTTCTCGTCCAGCAGCAGCAGGCCCTCGCCGTCGATCACCGCGGCCAGCTTGCCGGCGAACTGCCGCTCGTGCCACGACTGCAGCGCCAAGCCGCTCAGGATGTGGCTGTGGGGTGGATAGAAGCCCAGCGGCAGGAAGACGAGCCAGGCCAGCAAGGCCAGGGGAGCCCAGCGCCCCGGGTTGGGAAGCAGCGCCGCCACGCCCAGCAGGAAGGCCACCAGGGCCAGGGGCTTGAGGTGGGCCAGGTGGTGGAAGCTGTCCAGGTTGACGATGAGCACCGCCAGGGGAACCAGGGACCAGGCCAGCGCCAGCGCCCAGGTCCAGCCGAGCTGGGGCAGGGGGACGCGCCAGGGTTGGGGCAGCAGGCGCGTGGGTCGCAACCTGGGAGAGGCCGCGGCCAGGAGCCCCTGTGCGATCACTGCACCCACGGCCGCCATCCAGCCCCAGTGCATGCCAAAGGAGTTGCGCAGCCAGCGCTGCAGGGTGGTCCAGTAGTCGGTGCCGTCGAAGCTCTGCTGCAGCTCGATGTTGATGTCCACGTTGGTGCTCATGTCGGAGAGCATGCCGCCGATGGGGCCGGCGGCGCCGGGATGCAGCCAGCGCACCAGCGCCAGGCCTGCGAGCGCGCCTGCGCCGCAGCCCAGGGCGCTCTTCCAGCGGCGCGAGGCGAGCACCACGGGCAGCAGCGCCAGCACGCTGAGCAGGCCCTGCCACAGGCTGGCCACGGCCAGGAAGGCACCCACGCCCGCCACCACGGGCCCCGCCCGCCCCCCCGCACCGAAGATCGCACCCGCCAGGAGCAGAAAGCCCAGCACGAAGGGGATGTAGGCGATGGTGTAGACCCCAAAGGCCACCTCGGTCCCGGCCAGGGCGACCCAGGCGCCGGCCGCCACGGCCAGGCCGAAGGGCAGGAAGCGGCGGCCGATTTCAAGGGTGGCCCAGGGGGTCAGGCAGCTGCAGGCGATGGAGATGATGAGCAGCGCCCTGGGCACGGCCATGCCCAGGCTCCACGACATCCAGGCGGCGGCCCAGGGCACCAGTGGGTAGCGGTGGGCCTCCAGCTCTTCCAGCCTGCCCCGCAGAAAGGCCATGCTCGCCAGCGCCCAGTCGTCGGCGTCCGGACCCAGCACGAGCGGGTCGTCGCCCATCACGTCCCAGGCCGTGTACACGCGCAGGCCCAGCGCCAGGGCGGTGAGCAGCAGGCCCGTGGCCAGGGGGTGGTGCCAGAGGGGAGGGGCGCTGGGCGGCGAGCGGCTCTCGGCGGTCATCCAGGCTCCCTTGGCTGGGCTCGGCTCTGGTCTATCCCAGCGCCGGCGGCCTTGCGTCTCGTCCGCCCCCAGCGCGATAGGGGGACTCTCGCCCCGGAGAGTCGCACGATGAGCCCCTCCCTCACCCTGTGGATCGACGCCGACGGAGCGCCGCGTGCGGTCAAGGAGATCGTGTTTCGCGCGTCCGAGCGCCTGCGCTTGCCGGTGATCGTGGTGGCCAACCGGCAGCAGGCCATCCCACGCTCGCCGCTGGTGCGCTTCGTACGCGTGGCCCAGGGCCTGGACGTGGCCGACGACTACATCGTGGAGCACGTGGCGGCCGGCGACGTGGTCATC
Source organism: uncultured Enterobacterales bacterium (assembly GCA_964454135.1). Classification (GTDB taxonomy): domain Bacteria; phylum Myxococcota_A; class UBA796; order UBA796; family JAFGLY01; genus CAYVQL01. The sequence continues at coordinate 29,564 of CAYVQL010000075.1, forward strand.
AGCTCCGATATTCCCCTGGCGGCGCTGCTGATCGAGAAGCGCGCCCTCGTCCTGCAGCCGCGCGGTGAGCTGCTGGACGCCGAGAACGTGCGCCAGCGCTTGAACATGCGTGACTTCATGGACGAGATGAGAGCGGCGGGCCTGGCCGGAGGCGGGCCGCCCCCCTTCGGCCGCAGTGACCGCCAGCGCTTCGCCAACGCGCTGGATCGGCTGCTGACGGCTCGTGCGCGCCCGTGATGGTCGATACGGAGGGGAGCTGTTTTGGGCGAGGTGTCCGCTGATCGCTCAGTGCGCGGGCTCCTCGCGGGCCAGATCCTCGAGCAAGGGGCTGATCAGCGCCGCCATGGCCTGGTGACCATCGGGTGAGAAGTGAAGGAAGTCCGTGAAGAGCCCGTCGCGCGGCACGTCGAGCTGGGGATCGCGCGGCAGCAGCGCGGCGGCATCCGCCAGGATCGCGCCTTCGTCCGCCGCCACATCGCGCACCAGCTGTTGCACCTGGGAGTCGGCGCGCAGCGCCATGGCGTCCAGATCCCTGGCACGGCGCAGCAGCTCGCCTGCGGCCTTGGGATCGCGCCCCTGCAGCTCCATTGCTCGATCGAAGATCTGATCGGGACAGTCGGGCGACTGGCAGGGCTGGGATTGGGGGCGCCAGGTCAGGCGCGAGACCGGCACCACCAGCACCAGGGGTACGCCGTGGGAGCGGGTCAGGTCGGCGATGCCCTGCAAGTTGGCGCGCAGCTGCTCGCGGACCTTGCTGCGCCGCTGCGGCGTCAGCAGATCGGTCCCAGGTCCCTCGAGACGATCGGGCGCCAACCGCGCGCGCAGCGCGGTGTACAGGCGCAGCCGCTCCAGCAGGCCGCGCGTGTTCCGGACGCCGGCCCCCTGGTAGCGCTTCTGGAAGAAGGCGTTTCCCAGGTCGTTGTGCCCGGCGTACACCACGACGGCTTGGAACGACCACTGCAGCAGCTCTTCGCAGATGCGCAGCAGGTCGAAGCTGTCCAGCCCGGGGGCGCCCAGGTTGACGCCCTCGAAGGCGCTGCGCTGCGCCAGGAGCTTGGGAAACTCGCGCTGGGGCCCCACGCCCAGCCCACCTTCGAAGACGCTGCTGCCGCCCAGGACCGCGAAGCGGGGTGCGCTCGCCTGCGCGGGAAAGGCCTGCCGGGTCCGGCGAGGCTGGAATAGGGCGCTCACCTCGCCCGACGACTCGCGCAGGTAGCTGCCGCCCGGAGGGGAGACCTGGTGGACCTCGGTGGGCGGGGGAGGCGGCCCTGTGGCCCAGCGCAGCAGCGCTTCCGCCATGGCGAGTATTGCCAGGGCCAGGATCGCGGTGAAGGCGATCCTCTTGCAAAGCTTCATCGGCTCGACATCGCTCTCCGGGGCCAGGGGCGGCGCATCAAGCCTAACGCCGGGCTGCATCGCGGGCGAAGAAGGCTGCATGGAGGCCGGCGCCCCGTGGTACGCTCACTGTGGCGGATTCACGTGAGAGGTGACAATGCGCCGAAGAAGATGCGTTTCGTTCGTCGCGGCGTTGGCGACGTTCGGAGGCCTGCTGGCAGCGCGAGGGGCCTTGGCCAAGTGCGACTACGGCTCTTGGCTCGAGCTCGAGCTGCTGCGCGTGGAGAAGGTCGAGGATACCGGCGAACAACCAGATGAATCGCTTTGGGAAGAGCGCTCGGAGCTGATCTCCAACTCCGAGGGCGAGGCGGAGGGCTGCCCCCATCAGGACTGTCCCATCCGTACGTGGGTGGAGGCGTACTAGTATGCGGGACTATCTTCGATTTCTGATTGTCTTTTCGTTCCTGCTGCCGCTCGGGAGTTGCTGTCCGACCTGCGAGACGTGCTGGGCCTACCTCTTCCCTCGGGGTGCGTATCAGCCCGACCGCGTCGGAACGTCCGACACGAGCGGGGTCGTCGACGGCGAGCTGATAGTGGGCACCACCACGGTGGAGTTCACGCTGTTCATGGACGATGGGTCGGCCGTCCGTGCGACCTACAGGATTGCAGATGAACAGGAGGAAGTGGGCTCCTACCCTGGGTGAGGCCTGGTCCGCGCTCTGATCGCCGACGGCCCTGACTGCCCTTACACGCATGCCAGCGTGGCGGAGTCGACCGTCCGGCCGGGCGTTCTGCCATAATCCCAACGCCATCCCAGGAGGCCCCATGCTCCGCTTCCTCTCCCTCTGCACCCTGCTGGCGCCTGCCCAGGCCGAAGAGCCGCCACCGGCGGCCGCGCCCCAGGCCCAGCTCACCCTCTCCACCTGGCTGGACCGCTTCCTGCAAGCCGATCCCAGCTGGCGCGTGGCCGCCCTGGAGCGCGACGTGGCCGAGCTGCAGCTGCGCTGGGCCCAGGATCCAGCCACGCTCACGCTGGAAGGCAGCCCGGCCGCCGGCTTCGACGAACTGCTCTACGACGCAGGCGATCCCGAGGCTCTGATGAGCTTCTCGGCCGCCGACCTGGAGGCCAGCTGGGCCAACAAGAAGGGCGGCGTGCTCTCGGCCCAGGCCGCCACCGTGCTCTCCAGCCAGCCCGAGCTGGCCGATGGCAGCCAGCTGGGCCTGGGCGTCTCCTACGCCCTGCCGCTGGCCTACAACGCCATGGGCCGCCTGCACGCCCTGGAGGCCGCCTGGCGCGAGCGGGAGCGCGAGGCCCGCAGCGCCGAGCTTCAGGCCCACCTGCTGGGGCAGTGCGCCGCCGCCTCCGAGCTCTACCTGGCCGCCTGGGTGGCCCAGGAGCAGGCCGCCACCTGGCAGGATCTGCTGCTTCACAAGGAGAAGACCTTCAAGACCGCCAAGCACGACTGGGCGCGGCGCATGATCCCCAGGCTGGATGTGCTGGCCGCCGAGTCGGACTGGATCGCCGCGCAGCAGCGAGCGGCCCAGCTGGACGCCGCCCGGCAGGAGGCGCTGGCGGTTCTGGCGGTCTACCTGGGCGGGGAGGCTGGTGCCCTGGAGAGCCCCGGCGACGCCCTCCGGACCTGGACCGCGGCTGGCCCCGAGGCCCTGGAATCTCAGCTGGAAGCCCACCCGGCGCTGCGGATCTGGGAGGAGGCCGGCCTGGCCTACGCCAGCCAGTCCGCCTACGCCGAGCATTCCTACGCGCCCCAGGTCTACCTGGCTCCCGGCTTCGGGGTGACGCGCTACGGCTTCGGCGAGGTGGCCAGCGGTCCCTCCTCGCTGGTGGACCTGGGGGCCTGGGTGGGATTGAGCTTCTCCTTGCCCCTGGTGCAGCCAGCGCCGGAGTACGAGACCGCCATCCTGGCCGAGCGGCAGCGCCAGGCCGAGGCCGAAGCCGAGGAGCTGCGCCGCGCCCTGAGGGAACGGGCCGCCGTGGCGCGCGCCGCCCTGGCCGGCGTGGCCGCCCGCCGCGCCTTGAGCGATCAGAAGCTGGCCGTGATCGAGAAGCAGATCGCCGAAGCGGGCGCCGCCTTCGCCAACGGGCGCCTGGAGTTCCAGGACTACCTGCAGCACTGGGCCGCCTACGAGGCCGCGCGCTTCGAGGCCCTTGAGCTTGACGCCCTGGACGGGGCGGCGCGCGCCGATCTGCTGCGCGCGCTGGGCCCCCTGCCCCCATCCTGCCAGCCCTCCGCCACGCACTGAGCCCTAGGGAGAACGAGCCATGCGCAAGCTGATCGCCTTCTTCGTGGACCGCTCCCTGGTGGTCAACCTGCTGACCGTCATGGTCTGCATCTTCGGCATCGTGGCGGCAGCCAACACCACCCGCGCCTTCCTGCCGCCCATGTCCAGCCGCAGCATCACGGTGCAGGCGATGCTGCCCGGCGCCTCGGCCGTGGACGTGGAGCGCTTCGTCAGCTTCCGCTTGGAGGAGGCCCTGCAGGGTCTGGAGGGCCTGGACGAGCTCACCTCCACCACGGTCAACGGGGCCGCTTCGCTGAGACTGAAGTTCAAGGCCTCCCACGACGACATGTCCGGCTCGCTGGAGCGTGTGCGCAGCCGGCTGGGGGCCATCCAGCACCGCCTGCCCGAGGATCTGCGGCCCTTGATCGTGCAGGAGGACCGCCTCACATCCATGCCCCTGATGGACCTGCTGGTGCTGGGCGTGGACCACCAGGATCCGCAGCACCGCAGGGCGGTGGAGGCCATGGCCGAGCGCCTGCGGCGTGTGCCCCAGGTGGTGGACGTGGTCGTGGGCCTGCAGGACATGGACCTGTACGTGACCTTCGACCGCGCGGCACTGGACCGCAGCGGCGTAGCCGTCACCCAGGCCCGGCTGCGCCTGCTGGAGCACCTGTCCTACGCTCCGGTGGGCGAGATCACGGTGGTGGACGAGCAGGTGGCCGTGGAGCTGGACAAGCCCTTCGCCAGCCTGGACGACCTGCGCGCCCTGCCCCTGGTGGTCAATCGCGCCGGGCGCGGCATCACGCTGGGCGAGGTGGCGCAAGTGGCCTTCGGCATGGACGACGAGCTGGTGCGTCACACCATGGACGGCGCCAGCTTCGTGCCGCTGGAGGTGGCCATCGACGTGGACGCCGACACCATCGAGCTGTCCAAGAAGGTGCGCGCCCTGGTGGACGAGGAGCTGGGCGCGGATCTGCCCGCGCCCCTGAGCCTGCGCCTGGGGCAGGACGCCTCGGATTTCATCGCCCATGAGCTGGAGGTGCTCTCGGTCAACGGCCTGGGCGGCGTGGCCATCGTGCTGCTGGTGCTGCTGGTCTTTCTGGGCTGGCGCGCCTCGCTGATGACCGCCCTGGGTCTGCCCTTCGTCTACCTGGGCACGGTGGTGGCCCTGGGCTTCTTCGGGGTCAACTTCAACCTCATCTCGCTGGTGGCGCTGATCCTGGTGGTGGGCATCCTGGTGGACGACGCCATCATCGTCAGCGAGGCCTTCTGCGCCGAGCTGCGCCGCGGCCTGGCGCCGCGCGAGGCGGCCATCGAGGCGGTCATGCGGGTGGCCAAGCCCGTGGTGGGCATGGTGACCACCACCGTGGTGGCCTTCTCGCCCCTGCTCTTCCTGAAAGGCGACGCCTCGGACCTGCTGCGGCCGCTGCCCATCGTCATCGTGCTCACCCTGCTGCTCTCGCTGGTCGAGAGCTTCTTGATCCTGCCCAACCACCTGAGGGACTGGATGAAGCCCGGCAGCCGGGTGGGGGATCGGGGCTTCGTGCGCGCGGCGCGGCGCGTCTACGGCAAGCTGCTGGGTTGGAGCCTGAGCCTGCGCTACCTCTCCATCCTGGCGGTCCTGGGGCTCTTCGCCCTGGCCGGCTTCCTGCTGGGCACGGGAAAGGTGCCCTTCGAGGGCAACCTGTCCCTGGGCAACAAGGTGCAGGTCTACGCCGAGCTGCCCGAGTCGGTCTCGCTGGAACACCTGCAACAGCAGCTGCGCCCGGTGGAGGCGCTGGTGGCCGAGCTGCCCGAAGAGCTGCTGGACTACTACACCACCACCCTGGGTGAGGTGGAGGTGGGCCGCTCCACCCTGCGGGGCTTCAAGTACGCCGCCATTTCGGTCGTGCCGCGGGGCACCATGGTGGAGGCCGAGGAGAAGGCGCCCCTGATCAGCGAGCACCTGGAGCAGCGGTTGGCCGCGCTGGCCGCCGAGCAGGGCCTGGAGGAAGGGCAGGCACCCTGGGGCTTCACGAAGCTGCACGTGGTCCGCAGCAGCCAGGATCCCAGTGAGCAACGCGACGTGGTGACGGTCTACGTCTCGGGCGGAGACCGCATCGGCTTCACCGCCATCCAGGATCGCATCCGGGAGGCCATCCGCTCCGTGGAGCAGGTCAAGGACATCTTCATGGACGAGGCCCGCTTCCAGCGCGCCCTGCGCTTTCGGCCCGACGAAGCGGCCGTGCTCTCCTACGGGCTCACCACCTCCCAGCTCTCCGCCCAGCTGCGGGAGCACTTCGCCCGCCAGGAGCTGACGCGCGTGCGCTTCCATGGCCAGGAGGTGGAGGTCTTCACAGGCTTTGCGGATCCGGCTGATCTGCAGCGCGCCACCCTGGAGCAGCTGACCGTGATGGGCCCGCGGGCCGTCGCCATCCCACTGCGCTTTTTGGGCCGCTGGGAAGAGAGCCAGGTGCTGCGGCGCATCGAGCACCAGGACATGCTGCGCGCCTTCCAGGTGGACGTGCTCTACGACGCCGAGCAGATCGAATCCGAGGCTGTGGCCGATGGCGTGGAAGTGAGCCTGGAGCCGGTTCGCGAGGAGTTCCCCGGCTACCACATCTCCGTCTCGCCCGGGGAAAAAGAGCAGCGCATGAAGGCCTGGGCCATCCAGCTGGGCGTGACCTGCGTGGGGCTCATTTTTCTGTGCCTTGCCTTGTCCCTGGGTTCCCTGGTGCAGCCGGTGGTGGTGCTCTTCGCCATCCCCTTCGGCCTGACGGGCGCCGTGCTGGCGCTGTGGGCCCACGACATGCCCCTGGCCCTGATGGCCGTCATCGGCGTGGTGGGCCTGGCGGGCGTGGTGGTCAACGACTCGCTGGTGATGACCACCACCATCAACGATCTGCGCCGCCAGGATCCGCAGCGCAGCGCGCGCGAGGCCGTGCTGGAGGGCGCGCAGCGCCGCTTCCAGGCCGTGGTGCTCACCTCGCTGACCACCCTGGGCGGCGTGCTGCCCCTGGCCTACGGCTTCGGCGGCGAGGCGGGATGGATCCAGCCCATGGTGTTCGCCCTGGGTTGGGGCCTGCTCTTCGCCACCCTGCTGACGCTCTTCTTCCTGCCCTGCCTGGTCTTGATCCTGGACGATCTCGGGCGCCTGGCGCGCTGGTGCTGGCGCCTGCTGAGCTGGCCGCTGCGGCGGCTGGGCGGGGCTTGAGCGCTTAAGCGGGATCCGGTGTTTGACATTTCCATGTCTTGTTTCGGCGCGTCACGAGCCTGTAGCATGGTCCTCCAACCAGACAGGAGAAGACCATGCGACTCATCACCACGATCGGACCACTCTTCGCGCTGTTTCTCGCCACTGGCTGCGACGGCAAGATCGAGGATTCCTGGAGCGACTCGGGCTACTACAGCTACGATTTCGCGTGCGACTCCACCACCTGCACGTCGGGTAGCGAGTATTGCGTCCTGACGATGTACAGCGGTACGGTGTCCGCCGCGAATTGCTATGCGCTGCCCAGTGACTGCAGCGCCTGCGACTGCGCGCAGGAGGATGCGAGCGCCCAGTCATCCTCTTGCGAGAGCTACTCCTCTTGCAGCAGCTCGGGCGCAGAGATCACGGTCACCTGCGGCTGATCTCCCGGGTCGCGCGTTGGTGCGCTGGAGCTGGCACCAGGCGGGCTGACCGCCGCGGTGGCTGCGCGGAGCGTGAAGGTCGCAGGTAGGAGCGCCAGTGGGCAGCTGAGCAAGGGAGCCTGGATGTGCTAGGCTGGACACCCCAAGGAGGCCCCATGGCGATCGAGAAGCTCCCCCGCAGCATCTTCCAGCGCATCTTCGGAATCCCCGCCACAAACAAGCCCGCCAATGCGGACTGCTGGCGGGTGGAGGGCGACCGGATCGTGCTCGACGCGGCGCGCGTCCCCGAGCTCTCCCGGCCCTGGGGCGCCGTGCGGCTGGAAGGGGGCGGCTGCCCGGAGCGGGTGTTGATCATCCGCGGAGAGGACGAGCGCCTGCACGCCTATCGCAACCGCTGCGGACACGTGGGGCGGCGTCTGGATCCGGTGCCGCAGACTGGGACCATCCAGTGCTGCAGCATCAACGCGGCCACTTACGACTACGACTGCCAGAAGCTCGGCGGCCCGGGCCGCGGAGCGGTCATCCAATACGAGGTGGAAGAAGCGGATGACCAGATCAGAATCAAGCTGGAGGCGAGATCATGAGAACCCCCTGGATCATTCTGTCCCTGCTGGCCTCCCTGGCCGCCTGCGACGACGGAGGCAAGGACAGCGGCCCGGCGCCGGATGAGGCCGACGCCGACACCGACGCCGACGCCGACGGCGACGGCGATGCGGACAGCGACAGCTTCGCCGGCTCCCTCGATCTGACCGTCGAGACCGACTACGGCACCGATGTCTGCGGCGGGGTCATCGTGCTGCAGGTGGACGAGACCGACACGCCGCCCATCCGGGGCCAGGCCACCTGCCACTTCGCCCTGTTGGGGGAGCAGGATCTGCCGGTGGCGGCCACCCTGGGGACCGACAACGCGGTCACGGGAACCATGACCCTGACCGTGCCGCTGGTGGGCTCGGAGACGGCGCTGGACTGGTTCGGCAGCTACGACGGCAGCCAGGTCACGGGCGCCAACCAGGATTCCACAGTCCTGGAGGGATTGACCGTGGACTACAACATCTCGTTCGTGGCTTCGCAGGGAGGTTAACCCCTGGTGGGGTCAGGATGTTCTCCAGAGTGGCCTTGGCGTGGGGCACCATCCGGAAGAAGCCCTGCAG
>CAYVQL010000076.1:0-9779 GCA_964454135.1 uncultured Enterobacterales bacterium
CAACAGCGACTGCGACGACGGCGATGCCAGCAGCAACCCCGGCGCCAGCGAGGTCGGCGACGACGCGGACAACGACTGCGACGGATCGACGGACGAGGGGCCCCCCTCCGACGCCAGCACCTGGTATCGCGATTCCGACGGCGACCTCTTTGGCGATCCCGACTTCAGCGTCGTAGCCTGCGATCAGCCCACCAGCTTCGTCGGCAACGACGACGACTGCGACGACAGCAACCCGCTTGTCACGCACACCTGCGGCGACACCGGCGACACCGGCTCCGGGGGCTACCGCGACGGCACCTACGAGGGCACGGTGGAGATCGACGTCAGCCTGGCCGCCATGGGCGTCACCGATGTCTGCGCCGGGGACATCACCATCGAGGTCGTGGAGGCCGACTCGCCCCAGATCACCGGCAGCGGCACCTGCGAGTTCTCGGGCTTCTTCTCCCACTACTTCTCAGCTCAGACCGGCAGCTTCGAGGGTGACATCAGCACCGACCCCGACTGCGACGGCACCATCACGGTGGGCACGCTGATCAGCGACGACTGGGAGGGCACCTTCCCCGACGACATCACCATCGAGGGTGAGTTCGACGGCAGCTTGACCTACTCGGGGCTGACCGTGGACTACGTGGGGACCTTCGAGGCGGAGAGATAGCCCTTCAGCTCGCCTCCCGCGCCTCGAAGCCCCGCGACTGCACGGCCTCCACCAGGGGCTCCAGGGCCAGCCCTTCGCCGCGCACCGTGGCTCGGCCCTGCTCCAGCGAGACCTGCACCTGCTGCACGCCGGGCACCTGGCCCAGCACCTGCTCCACGCTGCCGCTGCAGTGGCCGCAGTTCATGCCCTGCACCTCGAGCTCGATGGTCTGCATGTCGTCACCTTCGTCTTCCAGGGGTTGCTCAGCTCGCTCAGCGGACAGGCGCAGAAGAGCGCGGCGCCACAGGGCGGCGGCGGTCAGCAGGCCCAGCAGGGCGGCGCTGGCCCATTCCCACCAGGCCACATCGGCCAGGGGCCCGTCGTGGTGGTGGTGTTGGCCCCCGCCTGCCAACCCCAGCTCCGGGAAGAGGAGCTGGAAGGCCATGCCGAACGCCAGGCTCATGAGCACGATGGTGCCCAGGTAGATGGCCACGGTGCGCCGGCCCAGTGCCTTGGCGAAGACGCTGAGCGTGGCCACGTTGGTGGCCGGGCCGGCGATCAGGAAGACCACCGCCGCCCCCAGCGGCAAGCCCTTGGCCACCAGGGCCGCCGCGATGGGGATGGAGCCGGTGGCGCAGACGTAGAGCGGCACGGCCACGGCCAGCACGGCCACGGTCTGCAGGTAGGGATTGGCGATGTGCTGCGAGAAGAAATCCGGCGGCACGAAGGCCCCGATGGCGCCCCCGACCAGGATGCCCACGCTCAGCCAGAAGGCGATGTCCTCCAGCAGCATGCCGAAGCCGTAGGACAGGGCTTCCCGCAGCCGTGACGTCAGCCCGGGCTCGGGGCCCACCTGGGGCGCCTCGTGCCCGGGGTCGCCGCAGGCGTCGTCTTCCACGGCCCAGGAGACGGCCGTGCCCCCCAGCACCCCGGACACCAGGGCCGTCAGCACGCGCCAGGCGGCGATGGGCCAGCCCAGCAGGGCGCCCGTGGCCAGCACCGAGTCCACGCCCGTCTGGGGGGTGGCGATCAGAAAAGACGTGATGGCCCCGCGAGAGGCGCCCTGGCGCTTGAGCGACTCCGCGAAGGGGATGATCCCGCAGGAGCACAGCGGCAGGGGCACGCCCACCACCGCCCCCTTCAGCGCCGCGCGCCAGCCCCTGCCGCCCATGTGGCGCGACACCAGGGCCCGGGGCACCGCCACGTGCAGCAGGCCGGCCAGTAGCAACCCAAGCAGCACGTAGGGCGCCATCAAGCGCCAGAGATCGAGGGCGTTCAGGGCCCAGGAGGTGAGCCAGTCGAGCATGGAGGCTCCGCAATGCGAGAGCACGTCGCAAGAGCCAAGATGCAGCCCGTGAACCGGTCGTCAAGGGGGCAGCCGGGAAATGGGGCCGGGCTGCAGCGCAGCTCACATCAGCTGCGCGCGGCCAAGAGCTCACGCAGCCTCTCCACCGCGTCGTAGCCCACGCCGCTCGCTCCGGGGGGCCGCATCTGGCGGTCGTGGCAGTCGGAGCCGCCCGTGGCCAAAGGCAGACCCTGGGCGCGGCGCAGCTCGTCCGTGCGCTGGGACAGCTCGGGCGTGTGCCCGGGGTACTGCACCTCCAGGCCGTCCAGGCCCAGGACCAGGAAGTGGGGCAGCAGCAGCTCCACCGTCTCCAGGGGCGGCAGCACCTCCTTGTAGTGGCTCTCGCCGGGGAAGGAACCGGCGGCCGGGTGGGCCAGCACGCGTACGAAGGGGTAGGCCTGCAGCAGCGGAGCCAGGTCCTGGAAGGTCATGCCCGAGGGGATGTAGGCCGGGCTGTCATTGCCGATCAGGTGGCTCACCTCTTCGCGGTCGGTCATGCCGCGGCGCTTCAGCGCGATGGCGAAGTGGCGTCGGCTGACTTGGTTGGTCTGACTGTAGAGCTCTTCGGCCACCATGTCGCTCTCCAGGCGCGGCTCCAGGCCCTGGGGCCCGAACCAGCGGTTCAGCTCGGCCAGGCGGGCGCGCACCAGGAAGTCCCCGCGCCCCTTGGCGAAGGTGACTGCGGCCGCATGCAGGAAGCCCTCGTCGTCCAGCAGACCCTGCGAGAAGTAGAGCAGCAGGTGCAACGAGCCGCGGAAGAGCTCTTCGGCGAAGCGCAGGGTGACCTCGACGCCGCAGACCAGCTCGATGCCGGCCCGCTCGGCCTCGCGCAGGCCCTCCTGCAGGCCGCCGATGGTGTCGTGGTCCGTGATGGCCATGGCGCGCATGCCCAGATCGGCGTAGGCCGAGACCAGATCGGTGGGCGTCAGGTCGCCGTCGGAGGCGGTAGTGTGGTTGTGCAGATCCGCTTCGTGCATGCCTTCGCTCCGCTCGGGGGACGGGGCCTATACCCCAGAGCGGGAGCGGGCGCCGGAGCGTGCCTATTCGATCTGCAGATCGTAGCTGGCGTACTCGCAGACCGGCCCGCAGTCTTCGCCGTTGGGGGTCAAGGTCTCGTAGGTGGGCTGGAAGTTCTCGTAGGCCAGCAGCTCTTTGCCCCGGTAGATGGCTATCAACACCTCTGGCAGGCCCGTGCGCGCCAACAGGAATCCATCCAGGCTCTGTTCCTCCACCGGCAGAGAGCCATCGGACATGTAGAGGGTGGCGCCGGCCGTGTCGCAGCCGCTGCCGTCTCCCGCCACGATGGGGATCGTGCCGAAGCAGCTGATCACCTGCCCGTCGGCCTCGATCTCGACCATGTAGGTGCCCGCATCCCAGGAGTCCTTCTGGAAGAAGACCTCCACGCCATCCACGCAGGACATGTCCGTGCATTCTTCCTGGCGGCAGCCCATCAGCGCGGCCGCGGCCAGCAGTGCCAGTTTCAGGTCCATCTCGCTTCCTCCGGGCGCTCGAGACGATCGCGCGCTGAGCTGCGTCTTCATTATCTCTCAATACCGCCGCGACAGGTAGTCTTCCCTCTCTTCAGTGCCCCAAGTCCGAGTTCAGGGCGGCTTGAATGAAGGACTCGTCGGCAGGAACGTCTCTGTATGGTGCGCGGGGCGCGCTTGACGGTCCGTGTCTGGCGCAACAAGCTGATAGCTGCTTGCCACCCCGTCCGGAGCGCCAATGATAGCCCTTCTCTTCGCCGCCATGCTGCCCTGCGCACAGGCATCCCACGGGCAGGCCGCGCCCAAGGTCGTCAACGGTACGCCCACCACGGGGCACGACGCGGTGATCGCCTTGGGGATGCGCGATGGCAACTTGATCTACGGCCCTTTCTGCAGCGCCACCCTGGTGGATGCCTATTGGGCCGTCACCGCCGCGCACTGCATCGAGGCCATGACCCTGGACTACGGCAAGTTCACCCCCGTGGTGGTGGCGGACGACGACTGGAGCGACGGCGTGGTGGACACCATCGCCACCGTGACCGACTCGATCATGCATCCCGACTACGATTCGACGCTCTACACCGACGATATCGGCCTGCTGGAGCTGGCCTCTCCCGGCCTGGCCTCCGCCGAGGTGATGGGCGTGCGGGACTCCACGGTGAACGACACCTGGATCGACGTGGAGCTGCGCTTCGTGGGCTTCGGCATCACGGGCGACGACGCCGAGGACTACGGCACCCGGCGCTACGCCGACATGCCGGTCTACATGTACGACGAGGAGATCATCTACGCCTGGGACAAGGAGGACATGCAGAACATCTGCTCCGGCGACTCGGGAGGACCGGCGCTCTGGCTGCGCAGCGACGGGCTCTTCGAGCTGGTGGGCGTCAATGCCTTCGTGGCCGGCAACACGGATCGGCCTTGCGAGGAGGGCCTGGCCGGCGCCACGCGCCTGGACACCCATCGCGACTGGATCGAGGACTACGTGGACGTCAAGACCGCCGATGAGCTGCTCGACGACGAGGGCGGCAGCAGCCCCTGGTCGGGCACGGGCGGCGGACCCTGCGCGCTGGCGCCGGGGGCGCTGCCGGGTGCGGGGGGGCTGGTGCTGGCGGTGCTGGGGCTGGCGGCGCGCCGCCGCGAGGAGTGAGCGAAAAAAAAACACGGAGTCCTTCCAACCCTTGGCCCCCACCTGGCATCCAAGGGGCAGACATGGAAACGACCCCCGCCCGCACCCGCTCCCCCGCCATCCCGGCCCTGGTGGCCCAGGCCCAGGCTGGGGACCGGCGGGCCTTCGAGGCTCTCTACCGCGAGCAGGTGGGGCGCATCTACGCCCTCTGCCTGCGCATGACGGGCAACCGGGCTGCGGCCGAGGAGCTCACGCAGCAGGCCTTCGTGCGGGCCTGGGAGAAGCTCGGCAGCTTCCGCGGTGAGAGCGCCTTCTCCTCCTGGCTGCACCGGCTGGCCGTCAACCAGGTCCTGTCGGACAAGCGCAGCCAGGGGCGCCGCCTGCTGCGTATCGTCCCGGTGGAGGACCCGGCGGCCCTGGCGCAGGGCGGCACGCGCAGCTCGGCCGGCACCGTCCTGGACCTGGAGCAGGCCATCGCCCTGCTGCCACCCAGGGCGCGGACGGTCTTCGTGCTGCACGACGTGCAGGGCTACAGCCACCCGGAGGTGGCGGAGGCCATGGGGATCACGGTGGGCACGTCCAAGGGCCAGCTGCACAGGGCTCGCAAGCTCTTGAGGGAGGCGTTGGCGTCATGACCTGCGAAGACCTGCATCGCTTGATGGATGATCTGCTGGACGGCGATCTCTCCCCGGAGCAGGCGCAGGCCTGCGAGGCTCACCTGGCCGGCTGCGCCAGCTGCCGTCCGGACGTGGAAGAGACCCGCGCGCTGCTGGCCCAGGCCGCCGATCTGCCGCGAGAGCTGCTGCCCGAGCAGGACCTCTGGCCGGCCATCGAGTCGCAGCTGGCCGAGAAGGAGCCCCGGGTCGCCCGCGCTCCGCGCCCCGCCTGGCAGCTGGCTCTGGCCGCAGTGGCCCTGGTGGGCCTGGGCGCGGCCCTGGCCACGGCCTTCTTGGAGCGCCCGCCCAGCGCGCCGCAGGAACAGTCCAGCACCCAGCTCGTCCAGGCCCCGCTGGACTGGGAGCCCGGCATGCGCCAGGCCAGCCAGCAGCTGGCCCAGACCCTCGATTCCCGCCGCGCTGCGTTGGATCCGGCCACCGTGATCGTGATCGAGGAGAACCTGAAGCTGATCGACATGGCCATCGCCGACTGCCACGCCGCCCTGGCCGCCGATCCCGCCAACCAACAGCTCGAGAGCGCCCTGCTGGCCACCTGGCAGAAGAAGGTGGACCTGCTGGAGCGCGCCAGTCGCCTGCCTACTCGCTCATGAAGCCCGAAACCAAGGGAGCAAGGAAATGATCCGCACCACCGCCACCCTCTTTCTGCTGTCCGTCCCGTCTCTCTCCCTGGCTGCGGCCACTGTGGACGACTCCCACGCCGCCGCCACCGACGGCCTGGTGACCGTGGAGCTCATCTGCGGCGAGCTGACCGTGACCGGCTGGGACAACCCCCAGCTGCGCGTCACGGGTACGCTGGACGACTCCGACAACGAGCTGGAGATCGTCCGCAGCGGTTCGCGCATCGACATCTCGCTGGAGAAGGGAAAGAGCGGTGATGTGGACTGCGCCCACCTGCAGGTCTACGTGCCCAGCGCTTCCAAGCTGCGCTTGGAGGCCGTCTCGGCCGACGTGCGCACCGCCGCCACCAGCGGCCCGCTGGAGATCGAGACCGTCAGCGGCGACGTGCTGGTGGAGGGCGCGCCCAGCGAGGCGGAGATCGAGACCGTCTCGGGCACGGTGGACCTGATCGGGGCCGCCCGCGAGGTGGACACCGAGTCGGTCAGCGGCATGCTGAACCTGAGGGGGGCGCAGGGCCGCGTCGAGGCCGAGTCGGTCAGCGGCGACGTGATCGTGCAGGGCGGGCCCTTCGAGAAGCTCGAGGTGCAGACCGTCTCAGGCGACATCCGCGTGGCTGGCAGCTACCAGCAGACCGCCCAGGTGGAGCTGGCCAGCCACAGCGGCGACGTGGAGCTCGCGCTGCCCGAAAACGTGGAGGGCTCTTTCGCCGTCTCCACCTTTTCAGGGCGGATCGAGGGTGACCTGGCCGGCCGGCGCGTGTCCGGGTTCGGCCCCGGCACCACCATGCAGCTGGTGCAGGGCTCCGCCGACGCCAGCTTCAAGGTGGTGACCCACAGCGGCGATGTGGAGCTGAACACGAAGTAGTTTTCGGCTGCGGGACGTAAACCCAGCCTCCATGCCGCGCACCAATGCGGGGGGAGACCCGGCGGACCGGGGATTCCCGCCAGGAGCGAACCATGCCCCTGATAGCCGACGTGTCCGTGCCCTACGTGCAGGAAGCCGCCATCACAGTGGATGGCCTGGCCGAGGAGCCCGCCTGGCGCGAGGCGGAGCGCCTCACCGGCTTCGTGACCTTCGACCCAGTCGAGGGCCAGGAGCCCAGCGGCCAGACCACAGTGCGCCTGCTGGCCGACGACCAGGCGCTGTACGTCTTCGTGCAAGCCGCAGATCCGCAGCCCCACAAGGTGCGAGCCGCCATCGGCCGGCGAGATACGCGCTGGAGCGACGATTTCGTGGGGTTCTACCTCGACACCCAGGGCGAGGGGCAGCGGGCCTATCTGTTCGGCGCCAACCCGCTGGGCATCCAGTTCGACGGCACGCGGGTGGCCGGCTCCTTCAACGACGACAGCTCGTGGGATGGGATCTGGAGCTCCTCGGGACGCCTGACCGAGCAGGGCTATCAGGTGGAGCTGGCCATCCCCTGGCGCATCGTGCGGCATCCCGCCCATTGCAGGCAGCTGGGCCTCACTTTCTTCCGGGTCATCGCCCGCAGCGGCGAGAAGAGCTCCTGGCCCGCCATCGACCCGGACATGGAGGGCCTGCTGGTGCAGCAGGGCGTGGTGGCCGGACCCGGGCAGCTGCCGGCCAGCGCCGGCCTGGATCTCATCCCCGAGCTGGCCTTTGGTTGGACCGAGGAAGGGCCCACCAACCACCGCCTGGGGGCCTACGGCTTCTTTCCGGGCCTGACGGCCCGCTACGCGCCCAACCCGGCGGTGGGCCTGCAGGCCACGGTCAACCCGGACTTCTCGCAGGTGGAGTCGGACGAGGCCCAGATCGATGTCAACCGGCGCTACGCGCTGTACTACGAGGAGAAGCGTCCCTTCTTCCTGGAGGGGCGCGAGTGGTTCGAGCACCCCTTCGGCGAGCTGGTCTACACGCGCTCCATGGCCCTGCCCCTGTACGGCGCCCGCGCCACCGTGGAGCAGGGCGAGGGGACGGCGGCGGTCCTGCATGTGCTGGACGCCCAGCCCGGGCCCTCGGTCTCCGAAGGTGGCGGCTGGAGCGAGGAGGATCTCGAGGGCCACCAGGCCCTGGCCTCGGTGATGCGTCTGCGCCATCGCCTGGGGCGTGACGGGCACGTGGGACTGCTGGCCTCGGACCGCAGCGTGCTGGGCACCTCTCTGTCGAACCGCCTGGTGGGGGCTGACACGCGCCTGCGCCTGGGAGACCGCTGGACGGCATCGGGCGCGGCCCTGACCTCGGCCACCGTCTTCGCGGATCGCGCCACCATGTGGGTGCCTGCGGCCAACGCTCGGCTGGCCTACAGCGCCGATCGCCTCTACGCCGGCAGCTGGGGCTGGTACGTGGATCCGGACTTCCGGGCCGAGAACGGCTTCGTGACCGACGCCGACCAGCAGGGCGGCGGCTCCTGGGCCGGCGCCACCTTCCGGCCGGGCTGGAAGGCCCTGCCGCGCATCTCCGTCACGCCGGCCAACGTCTGGTATATGTGGAACACCCAGGGTGAGCTGCGGGGCTTCAACATGCAGCCCCACGCCTGGCTGCAGTTCGGCAATGGCACCGGCCTGTGGCTCTGCTACGAGCACGGCGGCGAGCTCTACGAGGACGCCTGGCTCCGCACGCGGCAGGCGAAGTTCTGGGGTGGAGGTGGCTGGACCGAGTGGCTCGAGGCCTCGCTGGGCGGCGAGCTGGGCCGGGCGCCCTACTACGATCCCGAGGATCCCCGCAGCGCGACCATCACCCAGCTGGAGGGCGAGGTCGCCCTGCGGCCCTTCCCCCGCCTGGCCCTGGGGGGCAGCGCCATCTGGGAGCGAGGGACCGACGAGGTCGAGGCGCTCTACGAGGGCTGGGTGGGGCGGGCCCGCCTGGATCTCTACGCCACGCGCTACCTCTGGGCGCGCCTGATCGGCGATCTGAGCACCTTCTCCGATACCCGCAGCACCGAGGTCCTGCTGGCGTGGGAGCGCGCCCCGGGGCGCGCCATCTACCTGGGTGGTCAGCTGGACTTGCCGGTGGGGGACGAGGCCTGGGATCCCAGCTGGCAGGTGCAGGCCAAGGCCTCGTGGGTGTTCGCCATCTGAGGGCTGCGAGTGTCGAGCGTTACTGCCTCACCACCTCGTGCCACCAGATGGGCGCGGAGGTGTAGCCGTCCCAGGTGGCGATGGCCCCGCGGAAGGCGCTGTAGCCGTACTGCACGCCCTGCCCCGAGGTGGCGCTCTGCGCGCCGCCGTATCCACCCTTGAAGACTCCGGACCAGCGCCCGGCCGGATCGTTGACCGTGTAGCTCTTGCCGTCGAAGCCCGTGGCCAGCACCACGTGGCCGGCGGTGAAGTAGCCGTGCACGATGGTGGGCGTGCCCGACTGCAGCTGGGCGTTGACATCGGACATGCTGCCGTCGCGGTGGGCGACAAGGCGCTCCGAGATGCCAGCCTCGGAGGCGTATTGGTTGAAGACCTGGGCCAGCCCCTCCGGGCTCTGGGCCTTGTCCTTGCCGAACCTGGACGTGATCTGGTCGGGGGTGACATCCACGCCGTAGTGGTTGAGCAGCATGGCCAGCGAGCTGTTCTGGCAGCTGGCCTCGGGGTTGAGCTTGTTGGCGTACTGGTAGAAGTAGGGCACGTTCTGCGCGCTGCCGGTGCTTGGCTGCTCGGTCTCGGTGCTCTTGTCCGGGGTTTCTTCGGTGGCGGGCTGCTCGGTAGCGGACTCCTCGGTGGTGGTTCCTCCGTCGCTGCCGCCCTCCTCGGGCTCGCCGGTGACCGGCTCCACCTGGGTCTCGGTCTCGGTGATGGACCGCAGATCGCCGCAGAGCCCGGCCTCGGAGGCCCAGATCGGACAGGGCCGGCGCCCGCCGGGCCCGCCGCGCCCGCCCGGAGGCGGACCCCGGGGGGCGGGCGCCCCCCCCCGCCCCCGCGGGGGGGGGGGCCCCCCCCCG
>CAYVQL010000076.1:9789-37874 GCA_964454135.1 uncultured Enterobacterales bacterium
GGCCCATTTGTGTGCGGGGGGGGCCGGGGGGGCGCGGGCGGCGCCCGCCGGTTGGGTGACGGGGGCGGCGAAGGCCGCGGCCGGGGCCGCGGGGACGGGCCTGAACCTGCTGGGGCGCGCTCACGGCCAGCAGCGTCAGTGCCAGGAGGATGCGTCGGAGAGGTAGCATGGAGGGACCGACGGGCAGGGTGCGTCCCGAGAAACTAGCAATTTCCGTGCCAATCTGCACCCGCGGGCAGGCGGGGCAAATCGTCGGCAGCCTGGGGTGTCCGGCTCCCGCCTTGAGACACCTGCGCCCGGGCGGAGCTGGGCCGGAAACCTAGAACCTGCCCCCCGCCATCAGCGAGAGCCGCGCGTGCCAGAGGTGGTTCCACTGGCCGTCGTCGGTGAACCACAGGTAGCCCCCGGCCAGCGACAGGCGCGCCCAGACCGGCCAGGTGGGCATCCAGGCCAGCGAGAGGCTGGGCAGGGGGCCCACCGAGGGCTCCAGCAGCGGCTCCTGGCCCGCGGGCAGGGGCTCGTCCTGGAAGAGCATGCCGTCCGGATCGTCGCGCAGCAGGTAGGCCTGCAGCCCCATTCCCAGCCGCAGCTGGAAGTCGCCGGGCAGCAGGGCGCGCTCCAGGGAGAGGCCGCCGTCCAGCACGGGCCGGGGCCAGCGCAGCGCCGCTCCGCCGTTACCCACCAGCTCCCAGCCGCGCCCGGGCCAGCGCGGCAGGTGCAGCTCGCCGCTGATTGCCGGGCCGCTGGGGATGGGATCGCGGTAGGCGTGCCAGGCCAGGCCCCCGGACAAGCGCAGACGGTCACGGCCCAGCAGCCGGTCCACGTTCAGCCGGCCGCCCTCGCGCAGGTGCAGCCGGTGGCGGGCCACCACCCGCCCCTCGTCCGGAGTCAGCAGCTCCACGCGGTGGCGGCCGGGGGGCAGGGCCACCTGGCCGGGCAGCTGGCCCTTGACCAGCCCGTCCACCTTGACCTTGAAGCCCTCCAGCTGGGCGCGGTAGCTGCCCAGCAGGGGGTGCCCCTTGCGCCGCCGCTCGCCGGCCAGCACCACCGGGTCGGTGCCCAGGATCTCGGCCCGGGCATAGGCGCGCTGCGCCCCGCCGGTGAACTCGTAGGTGCGGCGCCGCGCGTGGTCGTGGGCCTCGGTGACGGTCACGGCGCCGTCGCCGTCCAGGTCGGCGCTCTCCAGCGCTTCCAGGAAGAACCAGGTGTAGATGTCGTGGGCCAGCTGCTCCGACTCGCGGGCCACCTCGTTCCAGGCGCAGACGCCTATCAGCACCACCGCCTCGGAGACCTCGCGCAGCGGCGGCGCAGCAGGCCCCTTGGTGCCCTCCAGCTCCTGGGCCAGCTCGGGCGAGAAGACGCTCTTGCCCTGGCCCGAGTGGCAGGTGGCCAGCAGCAGCACCTTGCGCCGTGAAGGCAGCCGCTCCAGCCAGGCCAGCAGCTCGTCGTGGGCCAGCGCGCTGCCGCGCACGTCGTTCAGGCGGCTGTCCGACAGCACCAGGTACTGGCGCAGCTGGCCTTCTCCGTCGCGGGCCAGGGTGCCGTGGGTGGAGAAGTACACAAAGACGGTGTCGTCGTGGGAAAGCGACAGCTGGGAGACCTCGGCCATGGCCTGCCTGACCGTCGCTAGGTCTGTCTCGTCGGTCCCGGTCAGCGTGCGCACCTCGTCGAAGCGGCCCAGCGCCGGATCGGCCAGGACCGTGGCCAGGGCCTGAGCGTCGCTGTCGGTGTAGCGCAGCTGGGAGAAGCCCGGATCCTCGAAGCCGACGGGTCCTACCAGCAGGGCGATGCGGCGACCGCGGAACATGGCCTGGGCTTGCTCGGCGTCCACCGCGCCCGCCGGCAGCACCTTTGGCCCGGCCCAGGCCCCGTGCAGCAGCAGCAGCAGCAGCAAGAAGATCATGGGTCCAGCTCCAGCGACAGGCTGTCGTAGTCCAGCCAGGCGGGCCGCTGGCCAGCCTCGTAGGGCCGCATCACGTCGGCGTCCGCATCCAGGGGCAGCACGGACGCCGCCGCCACCAGAGTCAGGGGGCCCTGCATGTCGCCCAGGTCCAGTGCCACCCAGGAACCGTCCTGTTCCACGCGGCGGCTGCCCGCCGCCTCTACCTCCGGCAGGGTTCCGGGGGGCGGGGCCAGCTGGGTGCCCGTGCCCTGGCCGTCCACCACGAAGAGGTAGCGGGCGCCCAGGCGGTCAGTCTCCAGCTCGAAGAGCAGGGTCAGGTCCTGGGCCACGCGGTCGCCGTCCGCCAGGCGGCCGGTCAGCTCGAAATCCGTGCCGCTCTGGCGACCCGCCACCACCCGCAGATGCACCTCGGGCGGGGCCGGCAGATCGCCCTTGATGCCGTCGTAGGGCTGCGGATCGTGGATGAAGACCAGCAGGGCGGCGGCCATGGCCAGCACGGCGGTGGCTGCGCCCAGGGGTAGGCGCCAGCGGGCGCGGCGTTGCTGTTGGGGGGGAGGCGAACCGGGGGGGCGCAGCTGTACGATCTCCGCGTTTCCCTCTGGGCTGGGCGCCGCCTCCTGTTGGGGCAGGCAGTCCGCTACACGGCGCCAGATCTCTTCCTTGTCCTGCTCGGCCGCGAGGGCGCCCTGGTCCCAGCCATCATCCGCCTCCAGCAGCCGCAGCAGGATGTCCAGCCGCGGGCCGCTCTCCTGAAGCAGGGCGGCGCAGGCGGGGCAGTCCTGCTCGAGGTGCTGCCGCAGCGCGGCGGCCTGGACCGGATCCAGCGAGCCGTCCAGCAAGGCTTGCAGGCTCTCGGGCGTGAGGTGCTTCATGGCACGTCCTCCTCGAGGGCGCTGGCCAGCTTCCGGAGCATGCGGCGCTTGGCCCAGCTGCGGAAGCGCATCAGCCGGGTGGTGACCGCGGTGCGGCTGATGCCCAGGCGCGCGGCGATCTCGGCGGTGGAGTGTGGCGGCTCGCGGTAGAACAGGCGCGCCGTCTCGCGCAGGGCTTCATCCGGACAGGCCTGGATCACCTCGGCCACGACGCGGCTGGCCTTGCGCTCGTCGCGGGCCGTGGGTCGCGGCTCGTCGGCCAGCTGCCGCAGCGCCTCGCGCTCCCGCTCCTTGCGCTCGATCCAGCGCAGGCAACAGCGGCGTGTGGTGGTCTTCAGCCACTTGGGAAAGGCGGCCGGATCGCGCAGCTCGGGCAGCGAGGCGAAGGCGCGCGTGAAGGCCTCCTGGCTGAGATCGCGCGCCTGCTCGCGGTCGCCGCGGCAAAAGGCCAGGCAATAGCCGAAGACGGCGTCGAAGTGCTGCTCGTAGAGCTGGCGCAGGGCAGCAGGATCGCCCGCACGGGCGCGGGCGACCACCAGGGATGCCGGGGCGCGGATCGGGTTCATGGCAACGCGTCGAGCGCTCCTCGTTTTTGGTAGGAGAAGGCCTGGAAGGGCCAGCGTTGCGCATACCGCTGTCATCGCGGCACCGCAAGGGCTGCGCGTCCCTCGGAGCTGCGGTCCGGTCTTCCTGACCAGAGAATAGATGGGGGTGGGGAGGGCCCCTCCCCCATACCGTGCTTCGCGCTCCCCCTCCCCCGCGATGTTCCCCACCGTGAAAGCGCCAGGCCGCCCCTGGTTTCATAATCCAGGGACGACCAGGCTGGCCGGTGGGCAACTATCAACATCGAGGGCCTCTCGGGCGCGTGGCGCCTGCTGCGGGATTCGATGGACAGGAGCGCGCCCGGCGGGCGATGTCACCGGAAAAATCGCCTGGGATATACTCTTGCCGGAATCCCGGCCCCGGAGACAACGAGGTGGCGCAACGAGCGAAGCCCGCGCAGCGCCCGCCCCCGGAGGTCCGGGCCTTCATCGCGCGCCACAAGGTCGCCCAGGTCCCCATCTACCTGGGCGTGCTGGCGCTGGTGATCGTGGGGCTGTCCGCGCTGATGCCCGCGTTGGCGGGTACGGCCTATCGCAGCGGCGTCGGCTTTCGGGCTGCCAGCGAGATCACGGGCTCCCTGCTGGCCCTGGTCACCGGCTTCGCCCTGATCATCCGCTTCCGCAACTTCGGCAGCCGCTTCCACCTGCTGGTGGGCCTGGCCTACTTCGTGGCGGGATCCGAGGACCTGGTGCAGGGGCTGTTCGCCCTGGGTCCCATCGCCCAGGCGCCCCTGACCGCCGGCCTGCGCGACGCCATCCTGGCCACGGACGTGGCGGGTCGGCTGGTGATGGCGCTGCTGTTGCTGGTGACCCCTTTTTCGCGTCACCTCTTCGGTCGCAGCCACAACCCCGTGAAGGAGACCCACTGGTTCGCCTTCTCAGTGGTGGCGCTGACCTTCGTCGTGACCAGCAGCATCTTCGCGGCCAGCTCTCTGCCCCACTTCATGGATCCCGACGCGCTCATCTCGCGGCCCTGGGACTTCGTCTCGGCCTTGGTGCTGGCTGCGGCGCTGGTGGCCTTCGTGCGCGCCTATGTTCGCGAGCGCGACATGCTCACCTGGTGGGTGGCCCTGTCCATCGGCATCTTCATGGTGGGGCAGGTGGTGCTCTCGGTCTCACGGGATCTCTTCGACGCCTACAGCGCCCTGGGTCACGTCTACCGCGTGCTGGCCTACCTGGTGCCCCTGCTCGGCTTCTCCCTCTACCAGATCGCCATCACCAGCAATCTCCAGCGCGCCGAGAATGCGCTGACCATGGCCCACGAGGAGCTCAGCCAGGTCTGGGCGGCAGCCATCCCCCTCTGCGTGATCGGCCCGGACGGCGTGCTCCTGCGGGCCAACGAGGGCTTCGCGCGCCTGTTCGACTGCGATCTCGCCACCCTGGGGGCCGGTCACTGCAAGCAGGTGCTGCGCAGCGCCGCCTGCGGCACGCCCAGCTGTCCCCTGGTCCTCTTCCGGGATCCGGGCGTGCAGCGCTACGACCGCGAGACCGCCATCGGGCCCCCCGAGGGCCCGGCCTTGCCATGCCTGGTCTCGGCCACGGCTCTGCGCAACGAGCGGGGCGAGCTGCTGGCCGTGGTGGAGAGCTTCACCGACATCAGCGCCCTGAAGCGGGCCGAGGAGGAGCGCGAGGCCCTGATCGAGCGCTTGGAGCAGAAGAACACCGAGCTGGAGCAGTACACCTACACCGTGTCCCACGACCTGAAGAGCCCGCTGATCACCATCACGGGTTTTCTGGGCTTGCTGGAGGACGACATGGAGGTGGGCGATCGGGATCGCGCGCGGCACGACATCGACCGCATCGCCAACGCCGCCCGGCAGATGAAGCTCTTGCTGGACGATCTGCTGGAGCTGTCGCGCATCGGGCGTGTCGCGAATCCGGTGGAAGAAGTGCCGCTGGTGGAGCTGGCCCTGGAGGTGACGGGGATGCTGGCCGGCGAGATCCGGCGCAGCGGTGCAAAGGTGGAGATAGCGGATGATCTCCCGACGGTGCACGGTGATCGCTTGCGCCTGCGGCAGGTGCTGCAGAACCTGCTGGACAACGCCCTGAAGTTCATGGGCGACCAACCAGATCCTGTGGTGGAGATCGGGACTCTGCAGGACGATATGGGCTGCGTCTGCTTCGTTCGCGACAATGGCGTTGGCATCGACCGGGAGCACCATGAGCGCATCTTCGGCCTCTTCGACAAGCTGGATCCGGACTCCGAGGGCACGGGCATCGGCATGGCCCTGACCAGGCGCATCATTGAGGTGCACGGCGGCAGGATATGGGTCGAGTCCGAAGGTCTGGGCAGAGGTTCGTGTTTCTGCTTCAGCTTGCCCGACGACGAGCCGAACACGGTTCCGGTGCCTTTCCCCGAGGAGTGAGATGGACCGCCAGCATCCATTGATCCTGCTGGTCGAGGACAACCTGGACCACGCCGAGCTGGCGCGGAGGGGCCTGGAGCGCGGCTGTCAGGCGGCCCGCGTGATCCACCTGCGCGATGGAGCCTCCGCCTTGGAGTATCTGCGGGACGCGCAGCCTGCGAACGGCCGCCCGCGCCTGGTCCTTCTCGATCTTCGCTTGCCCGGGATGGATGGCCTGGAGGTGCTCGGTCGCATCAAGTCCTCGTCAGCGCTGGCAGCCATCCCGGTAGTGGTGTTGAGCAGCTCCGCCGCCCCGGGGGATGTCGCGGCCGCCTATGATGCGGGTGCCAACAGCTACCTGGTCAAGCCAGACGATTTTGCCGCTATCACAAAGCAGATGACCGACCTGGCGGTCTACTGGTTGAGGTACAATGTGCAGCCTGTGTAGTATGTCGGAGGTGTCAGGCACTAGGTATTGATATTTTCAAAGAAAATATCAATACCTAGTGCCTGACACCCTTGCTCATATACGCAGCGCCAGGCCGCCTGCCAGCTCGAACCAGCCGCCTGAGCCATCCAGGGGGAAGCAGCGGTCCGCCCGCGCCGTGGCCGTCAGGCCCCAGAACACCAGCCAGTTGATGCGCAGGCCGCTGCGCAGGCCCAGGGTGATGTCGCCCATGCCGGTGCGGATGCCCGGCTTGGGATCCTCCACCAGCAGCGGATCGATGTCCCGGGAGAGGCGCAGCGGAACCCAGAGCTCGGGCATGGCGGCCACGCCCAGCCGCCACCAGCGGCCGTCCAAGGGGGCGAAGAGCAAGCCGCCGCCCAGGGCCAGGGAGGACTCGCCGGGCAGGCTGCCGGCCTCCAGGCTGACGGCGAAGTGGCGCTTGAAGCCGTAGTCCAGGCTGCCGCGCAGCACCAGGCCCTCGGCGGGACGGGCGCCCACCGTGGCGCCCAGGACGGTGCGACCGGGATCGGCTTGGGCCGTGGCGAGCAGACCGAGAAAGAGAAGGGCGTTCATGTCGGGATCTCCACGCTGGGCACGAGCTCGCCGTGCAGGGAGAGGGAGCAGAAACCAGAGGTGCCTGCGCGGCTGCGGTGGTAGCGGCAGCCGGGGTGGGGGCATTCGGCGCGTGGCGCGTAGCCGCGTCCACGCAGGCCGGCCCGGGCCTCCAGGGGCAAGGCAAGGGCCGTGGCTAGCCCGCAGCCGCCCAGCAGCAGGCCACGGCGAGAGAAAGATGGGGAGAGCGACATGGGTAATTCCTCCGGCGATATCGAGGTTATCGTTGCGACGTTTGGCGGTCGGCGAGGCTCGGTTGCGCTGCGGGGGGAGCATCGGAGCGGAAGAGCCTCCGCAGCCGCGGCGCGCCGGCGCCCACCTGCTCCACGTAGGCCTCCACATCCACGGGCTGGCCCAGGAAGCTGCCCGAGGCGCGGGCCGGCCCGGCGTAGACGGGCGCTGGGAAGGCCCAGAGCTCCAGGTGGTCCTGCTGGGCGACGATCTCCAGGTCCAGGCCAGAGCCCTCCACCTTCCAGGCCACCGGCCAGCGGGCGCCGCTGCGCCGGCTGCGCCAGAGGCGCTGGGGCGTGATGCGGATCTGCTCCACGGGCAGCTGCACCAGGCCGCCGCGGCGGTTGGTGATCCAGGCCAAAGAGCCGGGCACGCCGCGCATCTGGTCGTCCAACAGCCAGGCCAGCACCAGGGAATGCTCGTCCGAGAGATCCATGGAGAACCACTCGAAACCGTCCAGGTCGGGGTGGTAGATGCGTCCCCACTGGTGCTTGTAGAAGCCGCTGCCCTCTATCCAGCGCAGCCGATGCCCGTCCTTCCAGCGCCCCTGCACCTGCATGGTCTCCAGCTGCACCCACAGGTGGCGGGAGCCGGCGGGCACCTCCACCAATCCCTCTTCGCCGGGGAACACGGGCTCGGCGGTGGGCTGCAGCTGCAGCTCCAGGTCGTGGCGTCCGGCGTTGACCGACAGCAGCAGCTCGTCGCCCTCCCAGGCGATGCGCCAGTCGCCGTGGCGCAAGTCCAGGCCCTCTTGTCCGGCGAAGCGCGCCGCAGGCCAGTCGGGCACGTTGACGCGGTCGGCGCCCCAGCGCCGCTCGCGCGTGACCAGCTGCACGTAGGCCGTATGCACGGGGTTGCCTCCCAGGCGGCCGGGCAGGCCGGCCACGCGGTCCAGGTCGGTGCGTTGCACCACGAAGGCGGCGAACAGGTGCAGGGGCTCGCCGGTCTCCATGTCCTGCAGCGAGGCGTGCACATGCCACCACTCGGTCTGGGCCGTGTCATGGGGCCCGTGATCCGCAGGCAGCGCCACCGGCGTGCCAGGGGCGATGTCGCGCAGGGCGAAGCTGGCGCAGCCCATGGAGGCCAGCAGCGCGGCCAGCAGGGTGGCCAGCCAGAGGGCCCAGCAGCAGATAGTTCCCCACCGGCCAGCCAGACCGCCCCTGGATATTGCATCCAGGGGCGGCCTGGCGCTATCACGGTGGGGAACATCGCGGGTGAGGGGGAGCGCGAAGCGCGATCGGGGGGAGGGGGTGTCCCCCTCCCCCGGCTGGCTCAGATCGAACGTCATGGATGGCCCCTTCATGCCGCCCTCCCTTCGGTCCGGCTGTCGTCGGGCTTCTTGCGTCCCAGGTCGCGCAGCACCAGCCTGGCGGCGTGCCGACCGGAGCGCACGGCGGTCTCCATGCAGGGGAAATCCGCCTTGGAACGGACCCAGTCGCCGGCCAGCCACAAGCCGTCCAGGGGTGTGCGGGGCTGGGGCTTGTGGCGCAGCGAGCCCGGCTCCGAGAGCCAGTAGCGGCGGTGGGGCGCCCGATCGCGTACCAGGCGGTAGGCCAGCACACCCTGCACGTCCATGTCCTGGTAGCCATCCACGCGGCGGATGCCGCGCAGGGCGCGGTGCAGCAGGGCCTCGTCGGACCAGTCCTCGAAGCCCGTCTCCTGACCCACGAAGTGCAGCACGCTGCCGTAGCGCGGGTTGTCCCGATACGCGGGGTTGAAGGGCTTGTTGTCCAGGGCCACCGCCATGGGGGGCAGCAGGCCGCAGAGCAGGGTGCGGGGGCCCTTGGTGACCTCAGCCCGGTGCCAGACGTGCAGGCCCATGGGGGCCACCGTGGTCAGACGTGGGATGCCGTCCAGGCCCGGCATCTGGCGCAGCACCGGATCGTACTTGAGCACGCGCTGCATGGCGCCCACAGGGATGGCCACGACGGCGGCGTCGAAGTCGCGCCAGGCGCGGCGCGAGCCCGGCAGGATGGCGAAGGGGGGCTCCAGAAAGCCCTGCGAGTCCTGCAGCGGGTCCAGCTCGTCGAAGACCAGGCCTGTCAGGCGCTGGCCGTCGTGCTCCAACTTGAGCAGGCGCTGGCGGCGCAGGATGCGGCCGCCCAGGGCCTCGATGCGACGGGCCACGGGCTCCCACCAGATGTCGCTCATGCTGCCGGCCGGAAAGCGCACCTCGGAGCTGGAGTAGTCGCGCGCCAGCTCGCGTAGCGACTGCATCACCGAGTAGGCCGAGATCTCGCCGGGCCAGTTGAACTGGGCCTCGCGCGAGGCGCGGAACAGGTTGGTGGCCGCCAGGCTGGCCGGCAGGCCGTGCTCCAGGGCCCAGGCCGTCAGGCAGAGATTGTCCCACTCCTCGGGCACGCCCAGGCCCACTCGCGCGATGCTGCGCGCCATGAAGCTGCCGAAGCCCAGCTTCTCCCTGAAGCTCAGCCCGGAGTAGCGCAGGCCATCGAAGAGCGCCCCCACGGCGCTGGCGCCGAAGTGCAGCTCGTGGGTCTGCTGATCCCGGTCCTCCCAGACGCGCATATGCCCGCGGTTGGAGACGGTGTTGCTCTCCTTGGGCACGCCGGCGCGCTCCAGCAGGGCGCTCATCTCCTTGTAGAAGCCGGCCATGATGTGCTGGCCCTGCTCCACCACGCGTCCGTCGGCGGTGGTCCAGGAGGCGGCGCTGCCTCCCAGGTAGGGCTCCAGACAGAGCAGGGTCACGGCCACGCGCCCGCGGCCCTTGTGCAGCAGCGCCTCCGCCGCCGCCAGGCCGGCCGGACCGGCGCCCACCACGATCACCTTGTGCATGTCTCGCTCCTCGACGGGGCCGCCATCTGGCGGCGTTCGAGGTCAAGGAGCGCGGCGCGCTGGAGATGTCACCGGTTTCTGCGCAACCATCACTTCTCGGGCTTCACCGTGGTGAAGAAGAAGCGCCGGTCGCGGAAAAGCCGCAAGCAGGCTGTGGCCACCCGGGGATCCAGGGCCCGTCCCCGCTCGCGCTTCAGGGATTTCAGGGCCTCGCCCGTGCCCTGGTTGGACCACTGCTGGCCGGCCGGGCTCCGCAGCTCGAAGTGGTCGGCCACCGCGATGATGCGCGCCTCCAGCATGATGGCCTCGCCCTTCAGGTGCTGGGGGTAGCCGCTGCCGTCGTAGCGCTCGTGGTGCTGCAGCACGATCTCTTCCAGGGGCCAGGGCAGGCCCAGGGGCTCCAGGATGTCGTGGCCGGCCGCGGGGTGGCGCTGCAGCAGGCGCTGCGCTTCGGCGTCCAGCTCGCCCCTGCGCTTTTCGATGGGCAGGCCCAGCAGGCCCACGTCGTGCAGCTGGGCCGCCAGCCAGCAGGCTCGGCTGCGGTCCTGGGGCAGGTCCATCTCCTGGGCCAGGGCCAGGGAGAGCTCGGCCACCCGCTGCTGGTGCAGGGCGGTGGCCGGATCCCGCGAGGCCACGATGGCGCCCAGGGCGCCCACCACGCCTTCGAAGGCCTGGGTGAGCCTGCGGGCGCCCGCTCGGGCGATGCGCTGGGTCTGGCGCAGCTCGGAGATGTCCACCAGCGCCCAGATGTGGGCCACGCTGTGGGTCTGGGCGTTGTGCACCGCTGCCGCCGTGCAAAGGGCGGAGACATCCAGGCCCACCAGCGTGCGCAGATCCACCTCGCCGGTGTGGATCCCCTGGTGCTGCAGGCGCTGTTGCGCCTGCTTGAAGGCGGCCCGTGCCTTGTCGCCCAGCTTCAGGCTGGTCAAGGGCCGGCCAAGCACGGCCCTGCTGCGCCAGCCCAGCAGCTGCTCGGCGTAGCGGTTCCAGTAGATCAATATGCCCTGGTCGTCCGTGGCGAAGACCGCCTCGGCCACCGTGTCCAACATGCGGCCCTGCAGGTAGAGCGTCTCGCCGGTGCGGCTGTGCAGGATGGCCGCGCCCAGCGTGCTGGCGGCGGTCTTCAGGGCGGCACGCTCGGCATCCGTCCAGATGCGATCCGACTGGGAGTCGTCCAGCCAGAGCGCGCCCCACCACTCGTCTTCGGCAAAGACCGGTACCACCAGCAGCGAACGCAGGCCGTTCAAGCCCTCGGCCTCCACGCGCGGCAGGTCCTCCACCAGGGATTCCAGGTTTTCGCCGCGCTGCAGCCGCGTGCGCCAGCGGCGGAAGCGGGAATCGTCCCAGGACAGGGCCTTGAGCGTCACGCCCTCGGAGTCGGTGGCCAACCACTCGCCGCGCAGCCCGGCCTCGATCTTCTCTCCTGGCTGCAGCTCGTTCTCGTAGAGCAGGATGCGGGAGACCTCCAAGGCCTCGCCAAGCTGCGACAGAGCTTCTCCCACGGCCACCTGCCAGCTCTGGCTCAGCAGGCGCTGAGTGATCCCGGGCAGCGCCGACAGGACCGCGTTGCGCATGCGCAGGCCCGCCTCGCGCTGGATGCGTTCGTAGGCCGTGGCCACCATGCGGGCGATGAAGGCCAGCAGCGTCAGCACCTGCTCCAGCGGCTTGATGGGCTCGAGGGTCCCGATGCCCAGGGCGCCTACCGGTTGCTCTTGCACGATGACCGGCTGGAAAGCCAGCCCCCGCAGGGCCAGCCGCTTGGGGAAGTTGGAGTGGGCGGGCAGCGTGGTCGTGTCGATGTCCGGCGTGTAGTGGGTGCAGCCGGTGCGCAGTACCGTGCCCGGCAGGCGGTGGCCGGCACTGTCTTGCGCCGCTAAGCGCTCCTCATCGGTCAGGCCCCCGGCGTTGATCAGGCGCAGGCTGCCGTCGCGGGGCATGCGCAGGTAGAGAGCGAAGCACTTGGGGTGCAACACGGTGTCGAAGGCGCTGCGCAGGGCCTGTCCCAGCTGGGTGAAGTCGCTTGCACGGGCCATCTTGCGGCCGATCTGCTCCAGGTGGATGATCAGCTCGTTCTCGCCGCCCAGCAGTGAGATCGTTGCGGCTGGCGCGGCGGTCGAGGCCTCCTCCTCCAGCCTGATGAAGGCGGGCGGGGAGGGTGGCTCGTTCGCGGCGGACGGACGCTTCCTGGAACCCATGTATTCCATGATCTTGGTGTACTATCTCATTATCGGATGCTTCGGCCCATTATTCCAGTATTACGTCGTGCTGTCAAGAATTCGGCGGGTGGTGCGCCCCTGGTGTCGCGTCTGTCTCATGTGAGGCGCAGCTCTCGTCGCAGCACCGCCCAGGCCAGGACGCCGGTGCTCGCGTTGGCGGCCAACGCCGCCACGAAGATTCCCGTCAGGCCCAGCCAGGATGCGCCCAGCCAGGCCAGGGGGATGTAGAGCCCGAACATCTGCAGCAGGGTCAGAAAAGCGGCGTAGAGCGGCTTCCGGAGCACGTTGAGGCTGGTGTTGGAGAGCATGAGCACGCCCGTCAGGCCGTAGCCGAAGGGCACGATGCGCAGGTAGCGGACGATGTTGTCGATCACCTGGGGATCGTCGTTGAAGAGTCCGCCCAGGGGGCGGGCCAGGGCGGCCAGCAGCAGGAGCATCAGCAGGCCCCAGAGCAGGGCGAACTTCTGGGACGAGGCCACGCCCCGCAGCACGCGCTGTCGCAGGCCGGCGCCCAGGTTCTGGCCCACGAAGGGGCCCAGCATGGAGGCCAGCGCCATGAAGACGGCCAGCGCGAAGATGTCCACCCGGGTGGCCACCCCGAAGGCCGCTACGGCCTCCGGGCCGAAGCCGGCCACCAGGCGGGTGACCAGGCCGGCGCCCACGGGCAGGATGATGCGCGTGCCCGCGTCGGGCAGGCCGATGTGGAGGATGCTGCGGAAGGAAGCCAGGGTGGCGCGCAGCCCCTCGAAGCGCGCCGTCACCATCTTTTCCCGGCGTACCAGCACCCACAGAGAGACCGTCAGGGCCGTGGCGCGGGCCAGCACGGTGGTCAGGGCCGCGCCGGCCAGCTCCATGCGCGGGAAGGGACCCAGACCGAAGATCAGCACCGGATCCATCACCAGGTTGACGCCCACGGCCGTCAGCATGATCAGGGCCGGGGTGCGGGCGTCGCCCGTGGCGCGGATGGCGCTGTTGCCCACCATGGGGATGACCACGAAGGGCACGCCGGCGTACCAGATCAGCATGTAGCGCTTCACCAGCGGCAGCAGCGCCTCCGAGACCCCCATGGCTCGGAAGAGCGGCTCCACCGTGGCCAGGCTGACGGCCAGCAGCAAGCAGACGATCAGCAATGCCAGCAGCAGGGCGTCGCTGGTCAGGCGGCGCACGCGCTGCCGATCGCCCTGCCCGATGGCGCGCGAGATGACGGCCGAGGCGCCCGCGCCCAGGCCCAGGGCCAGGCCTCCGAAGACGGTCACCACAGGGAAGGTGAAGCTGATGGCCGCCAGCTCCACCTTGCCCAGCTGACCCACGTAGAAGCTGTCCACCAGGTTGAAGGCCACCATGGCCAGGATGCCCAGCATCATCTGGCCGGTCATCCTGGCCAGGGTCTTCTCGATGTGCCCTTCGGTGAGATGGGCGCTCTTCATGGCTGTGCCGAGGTGGAGGGCGCTGCGATGGGTAGTAACGCGACGAGCGCCCCCGCCCCCGGGGGTGTATTCTCCAGGGGACGCCCCGCGGAGCTGGCCCCTTGTCCTTTCAGAATCGGTCGACGCTGCTGCTGACCCTGCTCTGGGCGGGGGGCGCCTGCCGCTGGGCCCCCGAGGACGGCGCCGACGAGCACCTGGTCGTCATGGCGCCCGCTACGCGGCTGCTCTACGAGCCGGGGGAGCTGGTGCATCGCATCGCGGTACGGACGGGGCCGGCGCTGGACGAGCTGCCGGTCAGCCTGGGCGTGCAGCGCGACCACGACGGCGCCTGGCTCTCTTCCGACTGCGGCAGTGAATCCTGCTGGCAGGAGCGGGCCACGGCCTGGGCCACCTGGCAGCCGGGTGAGCTGCCGGACCGCATGGAGTTCTCGTATTTTGCCGAAGAGCAGCAGCCGCGCCTGGTCAAGCTGCACGTCTGGCTCTTCATGGCGCGTGAGGGGCAGGATGTGCCGCTGGCCCGGGCGAGCTCGCGGGTCCACGAGCTGGGCCGGCACCTGGCCTGGGGCGAGCTGCACAACCACACCAACCTGTCCTACGACGCCTGCGAGGATCCCGAAGCCTCCTGCGGGCCGCTGTGGGGGTGGCCGGGCGAAGAGGTCTTCCTCAGGGCCGAGGAGAACGGGCTGAATTTCGCCGCCCTGACGGACCACGCCGAGTTCGACACCTACCTGCTGCAGGAGGAAGGCCTGGAGCTGGACATCCACGAGGAGACCCTGCGCCTGGTCGCCGAGGCCGAGTCCGGCCCTGTGCTGCCCGTGACGGGGTTCGAGTGGACCGCCTTCTACTCGGGTGAGGGCAGCGGCTCGGCGGGCGGGCATCGCACCGTGCTCTTCGAGGATGCGGATCCCTGCCAGGAGTTCTGGATCCCGGGCTCCACGCCCGAGGCCCGCAAGGACGACTTCGGCCGGGAGAGCTACCTGCTGCGGGACGTGCCCGTGGCCAACACCCCTGCCGGCCTGCTGAGCCAGCTGGAAGAGGCCGCCTCCAGCTGCGGGCAAGCGCGGCGCATCTCCTATTTCCACCACCCGGGCATGCAGCATCCCGTGCCCGTGGACTGGGGCCACGAGACCAGCTGGGTCGAGGGCGACGTCCTGGTGGAGATCCACTCCGAGCACGGCAGCTCCGAGTGCTTCGACCTGACGCTGCCTGGCTGCGACTGGAACATCGACGCCAGCCAGCACGAGCCCTTCGGCGCGGTGCAGCGGGCCTTGCAGCACGGGCACCTGCTGGGCTTCGTGGGCGGCACCGACAACCACGAGGCCAACCCCGGCAGCGTGGAAGACGGGGGCGGTCCCGTGGCTGCCACCGGCGGCCAGGTGGAGTGGAAGTCCTCTGCGGGCAGCCTGACCGCCGCGCTGCACGCCGGCTGGCCCCTGGAACGCGCCACCCTCTTCGACGCCCTGGAGGCCCGCAACACCCTGGCCGCCAGCTGGCGCTTCGAGCGGCTACGCGTGGCCGCACGGGGTGCCGACGGGCAGCTCTACCTGCCGGGCAGCGACGTGCCGGAGGCGGCCAGCCCGCTGCACCTGATCGTGGATCTGGAGGATCCGCATGTGGAGTCCTGGCGCGCCGAGCTGGTGGAT
Source organism: uncultured Enterobacterales bacterium (assembly GCA_964454135.1). GTDB lineage: Bacteria > Myxococcota_A > UBA796 > UBA796 > JAFGLY01 > CAYVQL01. The sequence continues at coordinate 24,882 of CAYVQL010000076.1, forward strand.
CCCTGGAACGAGCTCTGGCTGGAGCTGGATGGCCCCTTCCTGCCGGAACCCTTCGATCTGGCCCGCGGCGAGGTCCGCTACCTGCGGCTGCGCGTCGAGCTGGGCGGGGAGGAGCAGCGCGTCTGGGCTTCGCCCTTCTTCGGGGTGCCATGAGGGGGGTATGGTCGAGAGAGGGCCCGGCTGCGAAAGCCGGGGATCATGTTCCCCCGCAGCAAAACGAGGTAGGTTTCAGGACCAGCTCCCGGGCTCCAGGCCCGGTGCCAACGAGGAGGCCTCATGCGACGCTCATCTCTGGTTGTGGCCCTCTTCGGCCTGGGGTCGCTCTTCGCCACTTCTTGCGAAAAGGAGGCCGACCGCAGCCAGACCGAGGCCGCACCGCCCGCGGCGCAGCCTCCTGCGGAAGAGGCCCAGCCCCCCCAGGAAGAGGACCAGGCGGCCGGCTCCGGGGGCCGGGCGCGGGGCGGACCTGGTCGTGAGCGCGGCGCCGGTCGTCAGCCCTTGCCTGAGGACCAGATCGGAGCGCGGGTCAGCAATCCCTCATCCGAAGAGGAACTGGCGGTCTACTTCGCGCTCCCCGAAGGAGCTGGCCCCCACAAGGCCGTGATCGTCGTACCCGGCGCCGTCGGCGACGCCAGCACCGTGATGTCCGAACAGGCCCACGTGGACGCCATGCTGGCCAAGGGCATCGCCGTCTTCAAGTTCGATCCCGACGGCCGCGGCAACAGCGGGGGAGAGGATGACTACAACGGCAAGATCCACCAGGAGGGGCTCAGGGCGGTGATCGCCTATGTCATCGGTCGGGAAGATGTGATCGACGATGGTGTGGGGGTGATCTCCTACTCCTTCGGCCTCGCCATGTCCGCTGGCGCCTTGGCGGGCGGCACCACAGGCGCGCGCTTCTTGATCGACTGGGAGGGGCCATCTTCTCGGGAGTACACCGCTGGATGCGGCAACGAGCGCCGTCCAGGGCAATCCTCCAATCCCATCAGCGAGCGCTGCGACGAAGAGAGCTTCTGGCCCGAGCGCGAGGCGGTGCGCTTCATCGGCGATCTGAAGGTTCCCTACCAGCGCATCCAGCGCGCGTCGGACCACTTGCACAAGGACGACAGCTCCCACGCCTTCGCGCTGCTGAAGGCCGCCATGGAGGGCGGCGTGCCCTGGGTGCGCCTGAACGATTTCCAGCCCAACCTGACCGTGGAGAAGCTGGAGAAGGCGCCGCTGTTCGACGTCAGCACCCAGGAGCTGGGGCTGTGGTACGCCGACTGGGCCGAGGACTTGTTCATCGTGGCGGATGGCGGCACGCCTCCGGAGCGCGAGCACAAGGCCACCACCACGTCCGCCAACAAGCGCCGCGGCGGCATGCGTGGCCGAGGTGGCGGTCGCCGCGGCGCTCGCGGTGGCGGCCAGGGCAAGGGGCGAGGGCCCCGGGGCCAGTAGGGATCGGCAGCCCCTTGGCCAAGCCCCTGCTTGCCCAGCTGCCGTTGCTGCTGGCGGCCTGTTCGGCGGAATGCCGTAGTGCGCCGGGCGACAGCGGAGCGCCGCTGCCCTGGGAGCAGCTTGAGGCGCTGGAGCTGGAGCCTTTTCGCGAGCTGGCGCGCACGGAGCTGCCCCTGGCCCAGGCGCCCCTGCGCCTGACCCTGGTGGAGCGTCCGCCCCTGGTGTTGGTCAGCGATCCCCTGGCCGGCGGCGTGCACGTGGCGGACGAGCGCTTCCGGCACGATCCCAGGGCCTGGTGCGTGGACGCCTCCGCCTGGGACTGGGAGCAGGACGGCCTGGATCGCCGGGGGGACTGCGATGAAGGCCTGGTGCAGGTGCAGCGGGGTTGGCTGGAGCCCCAGGCCGCGGCGTTGGCCGCTACGGCGGATCAGGACAGCCTGGACGTCTTCGTCCTGGACGCCGACGGACTGCTGTCCGTGGCCTCGACCCACCCCCAGCTGGCCCATCCGCTGGATAGCCTGCGACTGCAGGAGGGGCCGCAGCTGGAGGGTCTGGCTGCGCGGCTGGCGGCCGCCCCGGATGCCACGGTGCTGCTGGCCGTCGAGGGGCAGGAGCGCTGGGTGGCCCTGGGCGAGTGCTTGCTGGCCTTCGATGACGACGGCAGCCTGCTGCAGGAGATCGCCCTGCCAGGTGTGGCTACCGATCTGGTCCTGACCGGCGGCGCGCCCTGGGCAGCGGCCGGCGAGGCGCTCTGGGCGGATGGCGCCGTCATCGACCTGCAGGCCGCCTGCCAGCGCCTGACGCCGGACGGTGTCGGCGGGGTCTGGGCGAGCTTGCCCGATGCCGGCCTGGCCCTGCAGCTGGACGCGGATGGCCAGCAGCAGCGCCAGGTGGCCGCGCAGGGCATGACGGGACCGCTGGCCTGGGATGCCGGGGCCCAGCGGCTCTACCTGGCTGTGGACGACGGCGTGCTGGCAGCGGATCCCGGGGCGGCGGATACGGGGCTGGCTTCTGCGCTCTATGAGCTGGACAGCCCCGCGGATCTGGCCGTCAGCGGCAGCCACGAGATCCTGCTGCTGGACAGCGCGGGAGAGCTGGCCGTCTACGGCGACGACAGCGCCATGGGGCACGCCGCGCCGCTGCACGTCATGACCGTGGCCTTCGCCGAGAACCCCAAGACCCGGGACGAGCAGATCCCCTGCCGCGGCGATGAGACCAGCATGCAGGGCCTGCTGGAGACCGCTCAGGGCAACCGCGCGTTCATGGACGACCTGCCCGGTGCCCAGGCGCTGGGGATCACCCCGGCAGCGGCCCGCATGGTGGCCCAGTGCGGCCAGGTCGACGCCTTTCGCCAGGTGTGGGACGCGCCACGCAGCGAGCCCGGCCTGCTCTTTCACGACCAGCCCGACGGCTGCGAGGGCGACGAGGACTGCTACCTGGGCTTTCTGACGGAAGAGGTGGCCACGCTGGCGCTGCACGGCATCAACTCGACCTGGGCCAGCGGCATCGCGCCGCACTACGACGAGGGCTACGACTGGGTGGCGGGCTTGGCTCAGGCGGAATTCACCTCGCGCTTTCTCTTCTTCGGCATGTCCGTGCTGCCCGAGATCAGCGGCGACGATCCCCGCTCCAAGGATCCCTATCCCTGGGAGGGCGGGGCTGCGCCCAGGGCCTGGTTGGTCGCCAGCGCAGCGGCGATCAGCGAGCCGGTGCAGGAAGGTACCATGGCGCTGTACCCGGGCAACAACCGGCCGGCTTTCCAGGTGGGCGCCTGCCCCAACCTGGCGGTCAAGGAGTGCAACCAGCTGGGGCAGGGCGGCGGGGCCAGCTTCGACGAGCAGGACATGCTGGTGCTGGACCTGCTCCTGCGGCGGGCCATCGCGCAGCGCAGCGATAGCGGACCGGACAGCTGGACCTACCACTTGCCGGCCATCGGCGTCTACGACTATACCGAGGGTTGCTCGGCGTCCGAGCGGCTCTGGTCCGGCGAGGGCTGCGAGGCCGCCCTGCTGCAGTCCTGGCTGATGCAGGTCCACCAGCGCTATGTGCTGAACGATCTGGCCAGCTGGACGCTGCCTTCGGAGCTGCCTCTGCCCCAGGAGCCAGGTGATTGAGCGCATGACCATCCCTCTGCCCATGCTGGCGCTGGCGCTGTGCTTCGCCTGTTGCCGCAAGGAACCTGTCGAAGAGGAGCAGCGTTCCGAGGGCATGATGATGATGGCCGACTCGGGCAACGGCCGCATCCTCTTCTCGGACCACGCCCAGGACCTGCGTACGGGCGAGGTCTGCCTGCGCGAGCTGGACCTGTGGCCCGCCAACTCCGACGACACCGGCAACAAGGGCCGGGCCACCGAAGACCTGGTCTTCGGCCTGACCCTGGAAGAGGAGGGCCAGCTGCTGGTGGTCTACGCCAAGGTGGATCAGTCCACGGTGGCCTATCCGGGCGGCATCCTGCTGCTGGAGCCCAAGCACCCGCCCGAGGTCGTCTGGCGCGTGGACCTGCTGAGCTACCACAAGGGCCACGAGCTGGCCGAGCTCTGCCTGGATCCGGAGGATGACGAGCCGCGCTGTCGGCTCAACAAGCCCCACACCGCCCAGTGGACCCCCGACCGCCAGCACCTGGTGGTCACCGACACCTCCAACAACCGCGTGGTCTGGCTGACGGCTCCCGAGGGCGAAGACGCGCCCAGCCTGGTGGACTTCGAGCTGGACGAGTTCCATCCCGGCGTGGACGAGGCCCGCTGGCCCAACGCCGGGCAGCTCATCGAGCGCGATGACCGTCTCTACCTGTTGACGACCTTCAAGGGTTCCCTGAAGCTCGAGAACCGTGGGCGCATCAAGCTCTGGGACGTGACGAACCCCGGTGAGATCCATCTGCTGTGGTCCTACCCGGAGCAGGGCTACCTGGCCGCCGTGCACAGCGGCATCGTGCAGCAATCCCCCCAGGGCGAGTTCCTGCTCTACGCCCACGCCTACGGTGCGGGCAACGACTGGCTGGACGGCAAGTTCGGCTCGGTGGGCATGGCCAGCATCTCCGTGCCCGATCCGCCCACCTACCTGGTCGATCTGGTGCTGCAGAACGGCGTGTTCGGCTTCGTGCGCGAGGTGGAGCTGATCTCGGACGGGGCCGAGCTGCTGGTCACCGACTCGGGCTGCGAGAACGCCCAGGAGGAATGCGGCCGTACGGGCTGGGTGGTGGAGGCGCCGTTTGAGCCGCCCGCGGCCCCGGACCTGGGGGGCGCCTTCGACCTCGATCACCAGGACCAGCGCTTCGCCTACCTGACCTACGATCGCGAGGCCTACTCCGGCGGACTGAAGCAACCCTTCGAGGCGGATTTTTTGCCATTGTCCGAGGTGAGCCAGGCGCTGCTGGACGGCGTGGGGCCCTGTCCGGAGGAGGAGTAGGGTTCAGAGCGCCAGGCTCATCCCCAGGCCCTCCAGGTCGTCGTTCTCCGCATCGGCCCAGGCGCTGCTGATCTGCGCCTGCTCGGCGTCGTAGCGCAGGGGCTGCTCGTCGTAGGGATCCACGGGCACAGCAGGCAGGTAGTCGGGCACCAGGGCCTGCAGGTCGGGCGGCAGCTCGCCGCCGTGGTCGGCGCGGTAGCGGCGGGCGGCCACGGCGGCCCGGGCCAGGGCGCGGCGGGTGAGCAGCTGGTCGTCGAGCTCCAGCAGGTTGCCGCGGGCCGTGCCGCCCAGGTCCAGCAACAGCCGGCCCAGGGGATTGTCCAGGTATTGCAGCAGCTGCGGGCGCTCGGTCTCGAAGAGGCGCTCGTACTGCGGGACCTGGCGCGAGGCGCGAGGCTGCAGGGCGGCCTGCGCCAGGGCCTGGCAGCGCAGGCGCTGCTCGGCGATGGTGCCTGGCGCGTCGAAGAGCAGGGCTGCGCCCGGGCTGGCCGCCACCATGCCCTGCATGCGCTGCTTGCGTTCGGCGGACGGAATGTCTTTCAGGGAGACGATGAAGCGCTCGAAGAGCTGGCAGTCGCTCAGCACCGCCGCGGCCATGGCCGAGTCCAGGCCGGCGGTCAGCTCCAGCTCCTGGGCCAGCAGGGCCAGGCGCTCGGGGCTGGGGGGCGGCTCGGTGTCCAGCAGCTGCAGGATCTCGTCCAGGGCTTGCTGGCCGATGGCGACGCCGAACATCACGGCGCTGGCGTCGCCGCCGGAGTGCTCTGCCAGGGCGCCCAGGCGCAGGGCGTAGATCATGTCCAGCAGCGCGCCGTCGGCGTCGCCGGCCTGCTGCTTGTCCCAGGCCTGGCAGAGCAGCAGGCGTGCGAAGTGCAGCGCCGGTATCAGGTTCGGCCGCTCGGGCGCGTCCAGGTCGACCAGGGGCAGGCGCAGGCCCGAGGCCTGGCCCAGCACGGCCAGCTGTTCTTGCACCTCGGGCGGGGGCGGAACAGGCAGCCGTTCAGCGGCGGGCGGAGGAGCGCCCTGGGGATCCAGGCACTCGCCCAGGGCCTGGCTGTCGGGCCGTGGCGTGGCCTCGACGATGGCCAGCAAGGCCTCCAGCGCCGCCGGATCCTCCGCGAAGGGCGCGGCGGGGACCTCCAGCGGGGGCGCGTCTGTCGGCCAGTCGTGGGCGGCGTGGGGCAGCCAGAGCGTCAGCAGCGCCGCCACCAGGATGACGAGCAGCGCCGCGCCCAGGACCAGAGCCAGCAGCAGGGCTAGCGGGAGGGCGATCAGCCAGCGCCGTTTCGTCGTCATCTCGTGCCTTCCTTGAAGCTCAGCTCGCGCCCCAGCTGGCGATCAGCGCGGCGAAGGGGGCGAAGGGCAGCACCTCGTGGTCGCCCAGCCACCAGCGGAAGCCCAGGTCCAGATCCAGGGCGAAGGGGGGGAAGTGCAGCAGGCGCGCGCCGCCGGCCATGCGCAGCGCCGGGATCCACTCCTTTTCCTGGATGAAGTAGCTGGAGCCGTAGGGACCGTAGATGAAGAAGTTGTAGTTGTGGAGGGAGAGATCCGCCCCCAGGGCGGCCGACAGCAGGGGGCGGCCGCTGCGCAGGCGCCATGTGGCGCGCAGGGAGGCCCCGGCCAGCGCCCTGAGGTGGTGCTCTTCGTCGTTCGGGTTGTCGTCTGGGAGCACCAGGAAACCGTACAGCCCCAGGCACGCCTCCCAGGAGAGCGGACCCACCATGGTGCGCGCCAGTCCCGCCTCCAGGCCCCAGGGCGAGACGAAGTTGTACTCGGGGCCCTGGCTGAGCTCCATGGCCGGGCCAAGCTGGAAGGCCAGCTTGCGGGGCTCGGGCTCCTTGGCGTCCGCGAGACCGATGGCGGCGAGGAGAGGCAGGGCTGTCCACATGGCGAGCCTCCGGTTCGGATGAATGGCCCGAGGATACAGCATCCTGGCGCGGGCCAGGGCTGCGATCAGGAGCCCTCCTGCTCCGGCGACTCCCCGTCGCCCAGCTCGGACAGCCTCTCGCGCACGGCTTCGGCCTCGGCCTCCAGGTCCCGCAGGTAGCGCTCCAGCTCGGCGCGCTGCTCCGCACGGCTCCAATAGCGTCGCCGGAAGCCGCCATGGCCATGGCCATGGCAGCGGCAGCGCCCACGGCGGTGATGGCCGTGGCAGCGGCAACGATCGTGGTGGTGGGGGCCGTGGCCGTGGTGCCGGTGCCCGTGTCCCTGTCCGTGCCCATGGTGGCCATGACTGTGAGCGTGTCCGTGGTCGCGGTGTCCGTGCTCATGGCCATGATGGCCGTGCCCGTGATGACCAGGGCCGCGGTCATGGGGGGCGTGGCCGTGACCGTGGTCGCGGTGTTGGTGGTGTCCGTGCTCGTGGTGGTCTCTTCGGCAGCTCATGGCAGCCCTCCTCTTTTTGGAATGCTGCCATGATAGCCGCGTTCAGGTCAGGGCCGCTTCTCCACTGCCACGGCTACGGCCACCGAGGCGCCCACCATGGGGTTGTTGCCCATGCCCACCAGGCCCATCATCTCCACGTGGGCCGGCACCGACGAGGAGCCGGCGAACTGCACGTCGCAGTGCATGCGGCCCATGGTGTCGGTCATGCCGTAGGAGGCGGGCCCGGCGGCCATGTTGTCGGGGTGCAGCGTGCGGCCCGTGCCGCCGCCCGAGGCCACGGAGAAGAAGGGCAGGCCCCGCTCCAGGCGTTCCCGCTTGTAGGTGGCCATGACCGGGTGTTGGAAGCGCGTGGGGTTGGTGGAGTTGCCCGTGATGGCCACGTCCACCTGCTCGTGGTGGTTGATGGCCACGCCCTCGCTGACATCGTCGGCGCCGTAGCAGCGCACCGCGCCGCGCTCGCCGGCGGAGAAGGCCCTCTCTTCCACGATCTTCAGCTCTGCGCCGGCGTAGTCGTAGGCCGTGCGCACCCAGGTGAAGCCGTTGATGCGCGAGATGATGTAGGCCGCGTCCTTGCCCAGGCCGTTCAGGATCACCTTCAGCGGCTGCTGGCGGGCCTTGTTGGCGGAGCGAGCCAGGCCCAGCGCGCCCTCGGCCGCCGCGAAGGACTCGTGGCCGGCCACGAAGGCGAAGCAGGTGGTCTCCTCGCGCAGCAGGCGCGAGGCCAGGTTGCCGTGGCCCCGGCCAACCTGGCGCCGATCGGCCACCGAGCCTGGGATGCAGAAGGCCTGCAGGCCCTCGCCCAGCACCTCGGCCACCGCCGCCGCGGCGCGCAGCTGGCGCTTGATGGCCAGGGCCGCGCCCAGGGTGTAGGCCCACTTGGCGTTCTCGAAGCAGATGGGCTGTACGCCTGCGACGACGCCGTGCACGTCCACGCCCGCCGTCTGGCAGATCTCCAGCGCCTCTTCCAGCGACGCCAGCCCGTTGGCCTGCAGCGCGTCGCGGATCGAGGCTTCCCTTCTCTCGTATCCTTCGAAGGTCACCATGGTTCCGTCCTCCTTGCCGGCTCAGCTGTGCCGCGGGTTGATGGTGTTGACGGCTTCGGAGAAGCGCCCGTAGGTGCCGGATGCGGCATCCAGCGCGTCCTGGGCGCTCATGCCCTCAGCCAGGTGCTCCATCATCTTGCCCAGGTGCACGTAGGCGTAGCCGATGATCTCGTCGTTCTCGTCCAGGCCCAGCTCGGTGACGTAGCCCTCGGCCAGCTCCAGGTAGCGGGGGCCCTTCTCCCTGGCGCCCCAGGTGGTGCCGGTCACCGTGCGCAGGCCCTTGCCCAGGTCCTCCAGGCCGGCGCCGATGGGCAGCCCGCCCTCGGAAAAAGCAGTCTGGGCGCGGCCGTAGGCTATCTGCAGGAAGAGCTCGCGCATGGCCACGTTGATGGCGTCGCAGACCAGGTCGGTGTTCAGGGCTTCCAGGATGGTCTTGCCCGGCAGGATCTCGCAGGCCATGGCTGCCGAGTGGGTCATGCCTGTGCAGCCCACGGTCTCGATGAGGGCCTCTTCGATGACGCCGCCCTTGATGTTCAGGGTCAGCTTGCAGGCCCCCTGCTGGGGGGCGCACCAGCCCACGCCATGGGTCAGGCCCGAGATGTCTCCCACCTCCTTGGCCTGGGTCCAGCCGCCCTCTTGGGGAATGGGCGCTGGGCCGTGGTAGGGCCCGCGCTGCAGCCGGGCCATGGCTTTGCATTCGTGCGTGTACTCCATCGACGGTCCTCCGGAGAAATGGGTGCGATGAGCTGTCCTCGCCTCTATCTCGCTTTGAGAAAGAGGCCCCCATGTCGCGGACTGCGCCTGGTCATGGGCGGGGAGGGGCTCAGCCGCCTTGGGCGTTCCATGAACGCCGGTGCGGCCATCCTCTGCCGCCGCTCGGCGGGAAGCAGCCTTTACCGTAGCGGATCCGGGGAGTACCATGGACCATGGCACCAGGAGGCGGCAGGAATGAGCTTGAGAGGCGCGAGGCCATGGGGAGCGCTCTTGTTGCTGCTGGGCTTGGGAGTGGGCTGCAACGACAAGCCTGAGGACTCCGCAGTACCTCCGGAGGCCGACACGGACACCGATGTCGACGCGGATACCGACGCCGACACGGACGCCGACACGGATGCAGATGCCGACACGGACGCAGATACGGACTCGGATACCGATGCCGACACCGAACCCGCTTTCGAGATCGACCTCTCCACCGCGCACGCCAAGCTCATCGGGGAGGAGGAAGGGGACTGCGAGAGCAGCATCTCGGTGGCGTCAGCGGGCGATGTGGACGGCGACGGCGTCTTGGACTTCATCTTCGGCGCGTCGGGACATGACCAGGAGGGGACGCTGTCTGGTGCGGCCTACGTCGTGCTCGGCCCGATTTCGGGCGATGTGGACCTCTCGAAAGCCGAAGCCAAGCTGGTCGGGGAGTGGGACCTCAACCATGTCGGAGGCTCTGTGGCCTCCGCTGGCGATGTGAACGGTGACAGCTTCGATGATGTCCTGGTTGGAGTTCCAGGGTACGACGGCTCGGGGGCCGCCTACCTGCTGACCGGACCGATATCGGGAGAGCTGTCCCTGGCTGACGCGGACGCCTGGCTGCTCGGTGAGGGATATTGTCACATTGCCGGTTCCTCGGTCGCCTCGGCGGGCGATGCGAACAATGATGGCTTCGGCGATCTGTTCGTCGGAGCCTATGGATGGGACCCCTGTAAAAGGGACTATTGTGACTACTGGGACGGCAAGGCGTACCTCATTCATGGCCCGGTGACAGGTGAATCGGACCTTGCCAACGCGGACGCGGCCATCATCGGCAGTTCGAACGACCACATAGGGTACTCTGTTGCCTCCGCCGGCGACGTGGACGGCGATGGCTGGCGTGATTTCCTTGTCGGGGCGCCAATGCCGGACGGCGGCACGGCTGGCCTCTTCCTCGGTCCGCTCTCCGGTGATATCGACTTCCGTGGCGGCGACGCGCTGCTCATCGCCGAGGCGGCGGCGGATGGCGCTGGATATTCGGTCGCCTCTGCGGGGGACGTAGACGGCGATGGCCGCGATGACGTCTCGGTGGGCGCCCCTGGCAATGACGACGGTGGAAACATGGCGGGTGCAGCCTACCTCGTCTCGGGCCCGCCATCTGGAGACATCGACCTGTCCGCCTCGGACGCGAAGCTGGTAGGAGCGCAGCCGGATGACTATGCCGGAATATCAGTCGCCTCTGCCGGCGACGTGAACGCTGACGGCTTCGACGACATACTGATCGGTGCGTCGGCGAGCTCGCGGGATCCCTGGGGTTCAGGGTCGGCCTACCTCGTCCTGGGCCCCGTCTCCGGAGAGCACGACCTGGCCTTGTCCGATGTGAAGTTCATCGGAGACGGGGCCGACGGCGCTGGCCTCTGCGTAGCTGGCGCGGGAGACGCTGACGGCGATGGGCTAGATGATATCCTGATTGGAGCTCCCGGAGACAGCGCGGGAGGGACGAACGCCGGGGCTGCCTGGCTTGTCCTGGCTGGCGCGCTGCCCTAGGGTGTCGCGCCTGATTTCGGCGGCGACGGCGTCGTTGCGTCCCAGCGAGAGATGCTTGCGAACCCACAGGTCGCCGGGAAGATGTCGCCCCGCTTGTCGGACGCTCAGACGCGCGAGAGATGCGGACTCGAAGCCTCCTCCCGAGTGGGTGCCCCTGGGGCAGGACCCGGTGATCGTGGCGATGGCCCCTCGACAGCGTCCTCCGCCCCAGCGCGCGCTCCGCCAGCAGGCTTCATCGACCGCGCCGTGGCCCCGTGACAACCCACGTGGGTCGTCCGCACCTCCCTGCCGTCTCCGAACCGGTAGACCAGCCCCCCTTTGCAGCGCTCGACGCCCAGCAGCCCGTCGTGGACGAGGTGATGGTGTACTGAGCACATAGTAAGCAGGTTTTCCTCGGAGTTGCCTCCCCAGTCGCTGCGGTAGGTCAGGTGGTGCAGGTCCAGCCAGAGGCGGTTGCCGCAGCCCGGCACCTGGCAGCGGTGGCGGTCGCGTTGCAGCACGGCCCGGCGCGTGGCGGGCGGGATGAGCCGCGAGAGGTGGCCCCGCCTGGGCCCTTGGCGCATCTCCAGGATCTCGGCGTCGCAGAGCGCCTGACCCACGTGGGTATCCGAGACCTCGGCCTCGGGCGTGGAGAAGTCTCCGCAGCGGGGGCAGTGCTCGACTGCGATGCGGAAGCGCTCGCCCGTGGGCGCCTCGGAGCTGTCCATGTCTTCCAGGACCCTCGCCGCCATCTGCGCCAGCAGCGCGCCGTCCCCCACCTCTTCCCGCGACACGCCCGCGGCGGCGCGGATGGCGGCCAGCGCGGCCTTCACCTGCTCGGCCTCCACCGGCTCCATGGAGAAGCTGAGTCGCACGGGCCCGGCCTCCTTGCTCGTGTCGCCGCTGGGAGGCTCGCCCGGGCGGTGCGCGGCCACCATGCGCTCCAGCTCAAGCGCCCTCCACCCATAGCTCGGCAGCCACCAGCGTATTTGGCGCGCTCTATGCCCAACTTGAGGGAGGCGTTCGGGGAGCGCGCTGCCTGGCGGCCAGGCCCAGCGCGGTCTCGGGCGTGATCACGGAGAGCAGCTCCCGGGCCTTGGTCCAGCTCAACGCGCCCGAGGCCAGGGCCTCGTCCAGGCGGGGCAAGTCGGGCAGGGCCCGGCCGATGCGGACGAGCGCGCTGGCCTTGCGCGCCTTGAGCTGCAGCTTGGTCTCGGCGTAGTCGCAGATGTTGGCGTAGCCCAGATCCAGGAAGTGCCGCTTGTCCGCCAGCTCGGCCAGGAGCAGCGCCAGATCGCGCTCGGCGCGGCAGAGCTTGGCGTGGACCTGCCTGATCCGCTCATCGAGCTCCTGGGCTGGGGTCATATGATGGGGCATCGTCTGCATCGCTTCTCCCATTGTTAAGCTACAAAGAACATAACTCGCTGTTTTTCGGCTCTCTGTGCGCCTCCTGGAGGCGTTTCCGGGCCCTCGAACCCCTTTCGAGGCGGACAGAGCCCGCGCGAGGCCTCCTGCGGGCGCTCCGGGCCTCGCAGGGGCACGCGGGGGGGGGCTCCCGGACCAGGGCGATGGCGCGGTTCGGAAACTGTCAAGGGGAAAATCCCGGGTAGTGATCCGGATCAGCTGCTGCAGCGCGCCATCGCAGCAGGGACTGGGCCCTGGATCCTCGCGCACGGTCGCCCGGACATGACCCGGCTCCGATTTCCCTAGCCCGCATCGCGTCCGGCGCTCGCGAAGCACTCTCCTCAGCGTCGGGCGGACGGTGATAGCGGTCATGCTGGGGGTCACGTGTGCGACGAGGAACCGAGCGCCCTCTCAATCCGCAAGCGTTTCCCGCGGGGCCGCCAGCTGTTCCGCGTCGGCGACGAGCGGGAGATGGCGCCATCGTGGCTGGCGCCTGGCATCAGGGCCTATACTCCCTGTGGCTTGTCGAAGCCCACTCCAGGCGCGCGCTCCCGGGTATCCATGAGGCGCGTGGCGCGGCTTGCTGCTGCCCCCAGCATCCATGATCCGCTACGCGAGGAGTCGAGCCCTCGGCGGGAACCGACCTTTACCGCAGCGGATCCGGGGAGTACCATGAACCTGGCACCAGGAGGCGGCAGGATGAGCACGAGAGGCGCGAGGCCATGGGGAGCGCTCTGGTTGCTGCTGGGCCTGGGAGTGGGCTGCGACGACAAGCCCGAGGACTCCGCAGCGCCTCCGGAGGCCGACACGGACACCGATGTCGACGCGGATACCGACG
>CAYVQL010000077.1:0-6690 GCA_964454135.1 uncultured Enterobacterales bacterium
TGGCGTTCAACACTGTGGGCTGGCAGGCGCAGAGCAGAGTGAGGACGAGGGATAGGCGTTGCATGGGGGGCTCATGGGAGAGGGGGCGCTGGGAACAGGGTAGCGGAGGGGCTGGGCTGGGCCAAGCGCCCCGCAGCTGGCCCCACCTCGTCCCGCCCCATACGCTTTCCCGCGAGCGGAGGCAGCATGCGCGTGGACGAGGCCGAGTACTGGGATGCCGAAGCCGACGAGTACACGCGCCTGCGGCAGCCGTCTGACGTGGACCGGGCCACGCTGCGCGCCGTTCCGCCCCTGGGCGCGGTCCTGGAGCTGGGCGCCGGACCCGGCGTGGTGACGCGCCAGGCCCTGCAGCACCCCCAGCGCCAGCCGGGCGCGGCCTACGTGGCCACCGACATCTCCGGCCGCTTCTGCGCCCTGTTGCGGCAGCTGGACGTGCAGGTGCTGCGGTCCGGCCACCAGGCCCTGCGCTTCCCAGCCGAGAGCTTGGACACCGTCTACGCCATGGCCACCCTGCACCACCTGCGGCCGGCGGACTGCGCCGCGCTGCTGGCGCGGCTGGCCACCTGGCTGCGGCCCCAGGGCCGCTTCGCCCTGGTGGAGGACTGGGCCTTTACGCCCGGCGATGAGGCCGAGCGACGACTGGTGGCGCTGCGCGGCGTCCTGCGCCAGGCCATCGATCCCGAGGAGATCCACCCCAGCGAGGCCCAGTGGCAGCGGCGCCTGGCGCGCGCCGGGCTCGAGCCGATGCAGCTGCTGCGCGTGCCGCGCCCCGAGGACCTGGCGCGCTACGAAGCCCTGCAGGACCCGCAGAGCCGGGCCCACCTGGCCTGGCTCCACCAGCACGAGGCGGCCCCGGCCGTACCCATGTCCATCTTCGTCTGCCGCCGGGCCAGGCCGTGAGCGATCCGCTTCACCCCCGCGGCATCGGCCCGCAGAACTGGCGCTGGCGTGAGGGCGAGCTGACGGTCACCCGCAGTATCTGCTGGAGCGCGCCCGGTTGCCACGGCGGCTGCGGCGTGCTGCTGTACGTCGATGACGAGGGCCGGCTTGTGAAGGTGGAGGGCGATCCCGCCAATCCCTTCAACCAGGGAGCGCTCTGCCCGCGCGGGCTGGCGAGCGCAGATACCATCTACCACCCGGATCGCCTGCAGCATCCCCTGATCCGAGCCGGCGCGCGCGGCGAGGGCAGGTGGCGCCGCGCCAGCTGGGACGAAGCCCTGGATCGCATCGCCGGGGAATTCCTCGCCATCCGCCGGGAGCAGGGCCCCGAGAGCGTGCTCTTCTTGAAGGGCACTGCCCGCGACATCAGCCCCTACATCTCGCGTCTGGCCTACAGCTTCGGCAGCCCCAACTTCGTGGCCTGCGGTCCAGCCAGCGGCAACGCTTGCTTCATGCCGCGCCAGAGCCTGCTCTTCGCCACGGCCGGCGATTTCCAGGTGGCCGATTGCAGCCAGCACCACGCCGCGCGCTACGACGATCCCACGTGGAGGCGGCCCGAGACCATCCTGCTGTGGGGTTCCAACGCGGTGCATTCCAACCCCGATGGCTTCCTGGGCTCCTGGATCGTGCGCTGCGCCCAGCGCGGCAGCCAGCTGGTGGTGGCGGATCCCCGTCAGACCTGGCTGGCCTCGCGGGCGCGACACTGGCTGCCCCTGCGCCCAGGCAGCGACGTGGCCCTGGCGCTGGCTTTCTTGCACGTCATCATCGACGAGGGCCTGCACGACGCGGACTTCGTGACCCGTTGGACCCACGGCTTCGACCAGCTGGCTGCGCGTGTGCGCCCCTGCACCCCGATCTGGGCCGCCGAAAAGACGGGAGTGGCGCCCCAGCGCATCGCGGCGGCCGCCCGCTTCGTAGGGCGCAGTAGGCCCCTGGCCGTGCAGTGGGGATTGGGCATCGACATGCAGCGCAGCGCCACGGCTGCCGCCCAAGCCGTCTCGGCCATCTGGACCGTTCTGGGCCAGGTGGACGTGCCCGGGGGCATGGTGGTGGCGCGCCACCCCTACGGCATCCGGCGCCGCGGCGAGCGCGAGGGCTTCCCCCGCATCCGCGTGCCCAAGCTGGGCCTGGAGCGCTACCCCCTCTTCGCCCACGGCATCCCCTACGGCCAGGGCGACAGCATGCTGGACCAGCTGGAGAGCGGCCGCCCCTACCCCATCCAGGCGGCCTGGGTGCAGAGCACGGGCCTGCTGCCGGGCTCCTTCGCCGATCCCGCCCGGGCTCTGCGGCTCCTACGGGGCTTGCGCTTCGTGGCCATGGCGGATCTCTTCATGACCCCCGGCGCCACGGCCCTGGCGGACGTGCTGCTGCCGGTCTGCAGCTTCGCCGAGCGCGACGGCCTGCGGCACGCCTTCTACCAGCTCTCGGCTATCAACAAGGCCATCGAACCGCTGGGCGAGTCGCGCTCCGACATGGAGATCTGCCTGCAGCTGGGCAGGCGGCTGGCGCCCGAGGCCTGGCCGTGGGACGGCGTGCAGCAGCTCTTCAGCCAGATGACGCACCCGGCCGGCGTGGAATTCGCTGCCCTTCGGGAGCGGCAGCCCATGGTGCCCGGCCTGCGCTACCGTC
Organism: uncultured Enterobacterales bacterium; assembly: GCA_964454135.1. Lineage (GTDB taxonomy): Bacteria > Myxococcota_A > UBA796 > UBA796 > JAFGLY01 > CAYVQL01. The sequence continues at coordinate 2,569 of CAYVQL010000077.1, forward strand.
GCCACGAGCGCGGCGAGCTGCGGGCCGACGGCGAGCCGGGCTTCGAGACCCCCACCGGTCGTATCGAGCTGTACAGCACGGAGCTGGAGCGCTGCGGCCTGGATCCCTTGCCGGGTTGGCAGGAGCCCTGGTACGACCCGGCGCGCCAGCCCGAGCTCTGCCGGGACTACCCGCTGCGGCTGATCACGGGCGCCCGGGTGCCGGTCTTCTTCAACAGCGAGCATCGCAACGTGCCAGCCCTGCGCGCCTTCAACCCGCATCCCTGGGTGGAGCTGCACCCCGACGACGCGGCGGCCGCTGGCCTGGCCGACGGCGCCTGGGGCTGGGTGGAGACCCACTACGGCCGCTGCAAGCGCAAGCTGCGCGTCACGCCGGAGCTGCTGCCGGGCTGCGCCCACGCCCAGGCCAGCTGGTGGAACCCGGATGGCGGCCCCTCGGAGCGGCAGGGGCTGTTCGATCTGCCCGAGCTCTGCACCAACAACCTGCTGCCCTCGCAGCTGCAGGGGGACAGCGGCTTCGGCTACCCCTTCCGGGCCATGCGTTGTCGTGTGGTGCCAGCCGAGCCCCCAGGCGAGGGGATCGACTGGTCGTCCGTCACGGGCCTCGACAAGGGGGGCGCCCCATGAGGCTGCTGGTGGCTCGCTACCACTGGTGTACGGGCTGCCACGCCTGCGAGCTGGCCTGCCGGCAGGAGCACGGCCACGAGCTGGGGCGCTACGGGCTGCGCGTCGAGCGGCGCGGGCCCCAGCGCTTCGGGGGCGAGCTGGACTTCGTGCCGCGGCCCACGGCGCGCTGCGATCTCTGCGCCGGGCGCGGCGTGCCCGCCTGCGTGGCCTGCTGTCCGACGCGCTGCCTCGCTGTGGCGCCGGCGGAGGAGTTGGAGGCATTGCGGGTTCGATGGCGCGCGGGCGAGAAGCTGGCGTTCTGGGGATACCGGAGCGCAGAGGAGACAACGCCGCGACGAGCCGGTGACAGCCATCGAGAGCGCCTCGTCCGGCTCCTTCTCGAGTCAGTAGACGTCCTCGAGCTCCCGCGCCGAGCCAGGAACGGGCTGGCCAACGCGCGCATCCACCGCGTCCATCAGCTGGTTTCGTGTTCTGAGACGCAGCTCTTGGCGATGCGGCAGATGGGCCGAATGAGCGTCGGGCAGGTCGTCGACTCCCTGGCGGCCAGCGGTCTCGGTCTTGAGATGTTTCCACCCATCGACCCTCTCAAACCACCGGCGGAGCTGCGACGAGCGCTGCTGGCGGCGCTCGGTTGCCGCCCGGGCCCGCGTGGAGCGCAGGAAGCCGCACCGGTCAAGGAAGAGGTGATGGCGCTGCTGAACGCGCCCTGGAGCGAGCACTTCCGGATCCACTGCAGGGCGTCATCCCAGCTGCGGCGCCATGGGCTGCGCACGGTCGCCGATCTGCTGCGGGCCTCGGACGACGAGCTGCTGGCCCTCGATGGCTTGGGCGGGATAACCCTGCGCAGGATCCGACAGGCTTGCCACGATCTGCTGGTCGCCTCCCCTTTCGAATACGCCATGCTGCGGATGTGGTTTCAGCTGGACACGGAAGGGATGACTGAGCGCCCTCTCCGCGCGTTGGGCCCAGCCTGCGAGCGGCTGCTGGGTGCATTGGAGCTGGAGCGGTCTCTCGCCACGGTGGGCGATCTGGCGTTGTGGACCCTTGAGCAGGGCCGTGATGCGATCCAGAGCCCCCAGGCGACCCGCGCGGGCGCAATCCTCCGGGGCTACCTGGACGTAGGCATCGCAGAGATCCCGTGGACGCTCCCCGAGCTGCTGGTGTGCGCGTTGGCCGGCCTTCCGGCTCTCCAGGTCCAGGTGGCCAGGGGGCACCTGCTGCAGGGCCGCTCCCAGGCGAGCGTCGCCGTGGAGCTCCAGTGGTCCAGGCAGCGCGTCAGCCAGGTCGTGACCGAGGTGTTGGGTCGGCTGCGTTCACGATGGGGCCACCAGGTGGAGCCCCTCGTCGCCTCCATCCGCTCCCAGCTCGAAGCCGCAGGGATGCTGCACTACGGAGATCTGGAGGCCCAGGGGCTCCCCCCTGCGGCCCTGGCTCTCTGCCTGTCCTTGACCATGCCGCGACGCATACGCCTATGGCGTGACAGCTTCCTGTACAGCAGCCACGCCATCAAGCCGAACCTCGTCCTCAGGAAGACGAGGGCCTGGTTGCGAGAGGCTTGCGTCAGCGCACTCGATCTCGCGGACGAGCGCCCCGCCGGCCTGCTTGGGTCGTTGGGCTGGTCACCGCCGGAGCACACCTGGCGACAGTTTCTCCTCCTCCTCGGGCCGACCGTCGATCACTCGCCGCTGCGGCGACGTGTGGAGGCCGCCCTGGCCAGGGCCAAGGTCCCGATGCACGCATTGGAGCTGGTCCCCCAGGTCCTCCCAGCCTACGATGGGCAGCGCCTGGCCGGCCTGCCGATCCGCAAGCGAAACCAGCTCGTGAGCAGGATCAGCATGGCAACCGAGAGAGCGTCCTTCGTCCATCGGGTCGATCATGGGACTTTCGTTCACCGCACGGCCCTCCCCTTGCCCTGGGAGCGGCTGTGGGAGCTGGCGGAGTGGTGCGTCGAGCGCATCCGCGGAGAACAGGCCGCCGTCTCCACGCGTCAGCTGCTCCACGAGCTGCAGCGCCACGATCTCGCTCCACCGGGGCTCACCCCGACCCTGCTCAAGGACACCCTGAACCGGCACCCAAAGGTGGTGACGCTGCGCAAGTCCTATGTGGGGCACGCCGACAGTCTGCTCGACAGGAACCGTTCCATCGCCGGCCCCGCCATGCATGTCCTGCTGCAGGCTGAGAGACCCCTCACCATCACCGAGATCAACGAACGGATGGCGGATGAGGCGCCCTTCCTGTCCACCGACGCGCGGCAGCTGGCCACCGCTGACGCCCTGCGCGTCAGCGGGAGATCCTATGTCCACATCCGCCGCCTCGGGATCGACGCCGCAGCTCGAGCCCGCCTCGTGGAGGACGTCGTGGCCCTTCTGCCCGATGACGGCGCTCCGGTCGGCGTCGCCGAGCTGATGGAGTACGTGGAAGACGCATGGACGATGGCGGATCTCGTCGACGACCGCTCGCGGGCCGAGGTCCTGTGGGGGCTGCTGCGACGCGACGAGAGGCTCCGTGGTTCAGCTGGCTGGAGGATCAGGCTCGTCTCTCCCCGGGGACGATGAGCGGTCTGCGCAGCAGCTCCATCAGCTCCTGCTGTGGCGGCATCGATGCCAGCGGCATGTTGGCGTGTATGCTAGACTAAGGCATATAGAGGCATACAAAAGGAGTCGCCTATGCGCACAACGGTGAACATCGATGATGCCCTCTGGGAAGAGGCGTGGCGAGTGACGAGTCTGCCCACAAAGCGCGCTTTGATCGAGGCAGGCCTGCGGGCCCTGGTCGCGCAAGCCGCCCGCCGGCGCGCCATCGCCCTGGCGGGCTCCATGCCCGAGCTGGAAGCTCCTCCTCGCAGATCGCCCCTGCCGGAGAGATCGTGATTCTGGTCGATACCTCGGTGTGGGTCGCCCACCTGAAGCAGGCGCAGGGACACAGCGGCCTGATCGCTGCTCTCGAACAAGGTCTGGTAAGCACACATCCCTTCGTCGAGGGTGAGCTGCTGCTGGGTGGAGCTCCTGTGGACGAGCTCTTGGGGGGCGTGTCTTTCCTAGCGATCGCACCCCATCGGGAGGTTCGTGCTTTCGTCCGCGCGCGCGGGCATCCAGTGCGAGGGCTTGGCTGGGTGGACGTGCACCTGACGTATTCGGCACTGATCAACGGCCAGGAGCTGATGAGCCTGGATCGCAGGCTGGTTCGGTTCTTGGATCTTTGTCGTGGTGCGGTCGGGGATCTATGAGGGACGCCAGGCACGCAGCAGCCCAGCCAGCTCGCTGACGCGGCCTATGGCTTCCTGCAGCTCCCCTTCGTCGGCGAGGAAGCCCGGCTTGTTCAGGTGCACGGCCAGGTCGGTCACCCACGCTCCGGGCTCATGCTCGATGAAGGCCTTGATCGCTCGTCGCATGCCCTCGTTTGCCAGCAGACGACGCGCTCCCTCCGGGTCTGCGCTGCGGAAGTGGACCGCCCCGGCCCGGACGCAGCAGCCGGGGGCGATGGACATGTGTCCAAC
>CAYVQL010000077.1:6700-37514 GCA_964454135.1 uncultured Enterobacterales bacterium
CCGCGCGGCGCGGCGCGGGGGCGGCCGCGGCGGCCGCCCCCCCCCCCGCGGTCCGTGACGCTGCAGCCTGTGGCGATGGACTTGTCTCCATCATCGTCGTCGGGCCTATCCACATCGTTCGAGCTGATGTGCAGGCCCGTCGGCATGGGTCTCTCGAGAAGGCCTTCGAAGCAGGTGTTGGTGATCCAGCTGCGAGGCCCCAGCGGGAGGCGTATGATCTCCACGGACACGGGCACGCCGCGCCATTCGCCATGCAGCGAGGGATGTTCGGTCCACAAGCGGGGCTGCATGCCGTGCCGACGGGCGAATCGGCGCCATGCCAGCAGCCGGCGGACGTAGCCCGCCAGCAGCGTTCCGCAGATGCCAAGTACCGTCGCAAGAGCGACGTAGCCGAGGAACTGCAAGTCTCTCTCTCCTCGCTGCTGGCTGCGCGGGCCGATGCGACCTCGTCCTGGCGATCCTACCATCCAGGTCGGCGCTCCCCCACCCGGCTATAGAACCGCCTCCCGCCGCACCCCAGGCCCCCTCATGACCGTCCGCAGCCTCGCGCCCCAGCTGCGCTTCCAGCCCGCGACCGCCGTCCGCGTTGCGGGCGAATTCCCACCCCTGGTCAGTCCCGAATACCCCGTGCACCTGCTGCGCCGCGGCGATCGCGTGGCCCTGCTGCACCGCCACAGCCTGCGCCTGCGCTTTTTGGGCGCCGCACGCTTCCGGGCCATGAACCCCTTGCAGGCCATCCGCCCCCTGCTGGGCGAACTGGACGAGGCTCCCCCGCCGCGTCCCGCTCCCCAGAAGAAGGTGCTGCAGGCCGTGATCACCTCGCGCTGCAACCTGCGCTGCAGCTACTGCACGGTCTTCAACCTGCCCCAGCCAGCGGTCAACCGCGACATGGACGACGCCACCATCGACCGCTGCCTGGCGCTGCTGGGGCGGATGGACCCTGCGGGCGGGCTGCTGATCATCCACGGCGGCGAGCCCCTGCTGGCCTGGGACTCCTGCCGCCGCCTGGCCGCCCAGTCGCCGGTGCGCACCGTGATGTTCACCAACGGCGCCGAGCTGACCGCCGAGCGCGCCGCCGAGCTGGCCCGCCTGCGGGTCAACGTGCTGGTCAGCCTGGACGGTCCCCAAGAGATCCATGACGCGGCGCGGCGCACGACCGCGGGCAAGGGCAGCTTCCTTCGCAGCATCCGCGGCTTCCAGCTGGCGAAAGAGGCCGGCTGCGAGACGGGCATCTCCCTGGCTCTGGGGCCCCACAACGCCCCCAGCCTGGCCCAGGACGTGCCGCGTCTGATCGACCGCTATCAGCCAGCCAGCTGCGGGCTGAACCTGCCCCACTACACCCGGGCCTACCCGCGCTGCCAGCTGGACATGGAGCAGGTGATTGGCGACCTGCAGCGCATGCTCAAGCTGGCCATCGACCGCCAGCTCTTCCTCTACCCGCTGGCCAAGTTCGTGCGACCCCTGGTGCAGCAGCGCTTCAAGCACCACGACTGCTCGGCCCTGGGCGAGAAGATCGTGGTCTTCCCCGACGGCTCCCAGAGCAACTGCATCAGCCACACGGTCAACGCCCTGGGCCCTCAAGACCTGGACATCTGGATTGACCAGCTGCCCGTTGCGCTGGATCCCTGCCGCAGCTGCGCGGCCCTGGGTATCTGCGGCGGCGGCTGCATCTACGATGCCCTGCACTTTTCCGACGGCTGCGCCTACGACATGCGCTACTGCCGCATGGCCCGCAGCATGCTGGAGTTCCTGGTCTGGGACATCGACGCCCGCGTGGGCCAGGAGCTGCCAGGCCCGGAGCACCTGGTGCCCCGCTACGCGCCCATGGGCGGCGTGCTCAAGGGCCGGCCCCAGGGCCTGGGCATCGGCATCGGGCACGAGACCGATGGGGAATAGCGCTCCAGGGACCTGGCCACCACGCATCGGCTTCCGCAACTCGGGGCTGCGGCAGCTGTCGCTGCGGCGGGGACTGGAGCTGCTGGCGGGCTGCGGCGTGCAGGAGCTGGAGGTCTGCTTGGAGCACCCCGAGATCCCGCCGCTGGCCTGGCCTCCCGAGCGGGCCCCGCGCCTGCTGGCGCTGCTGGACGAGCTGGACCTGGACCTGGGCTGCGTCAGCTACCACGGCAAGCGGGACGACCTCGATGCAAAAGAGCATCGCACCCGAGCGCTTTTGCGCATCGCGCCCCAGCTGGGCGCCAGGGTGGCGCTCATCGCCCCGCCACTGGATCCGGGCGCCTGCGACGACTTCGTCGCCATGTGCCGCCGCCTCTGCTCCTTGGCCGCCGACCTAGGTCTGCGCCTAGCCGTGGAGCCCGAGCCCGCCACAGCCGTGCCCGATGTCGCCTGCATGGAACGTCTGCTGCAGGCCGTGGACCACCCCGCCCTGGCCGTGGGCCTGGACCTGGGGCACGCCTTTCTGACCGAGGGCTCGGCCGCGGTCGCTGTGGAGCGCCTGGGCCCCTGGATCGCGCACACCCACTGGGACGACATGGCCGGCGGGCGCCACCTGCACCTGCCGCCGGGCGCTGGCGAGGCCGACCTGCTGCCTGCCGCGCGACTGCTGCGGAACCGGGGCTATCATGGCTCCTGGACTGTGGACCTCTTCCAGCTGGGAGAGGATCCTGCAGCCCTGGTGCGGGCCGGCGTCCAGGGTCTGCGCGCCGTCCTTGCCGCTGTGGAGCTGCCCGAATGAGCATTCGCAACGCCCTGATCCTGGCCGCCGGCCGCGGCCGCCGCCTGGGCGAAGCCAGCCAGGGATTGCCCAAGAGCCTGCTGCCGGTGGGCGGCAAGAGCATCCTGGAGCGCCAGCTGGACGCCCTCAATGAGCTGGGCGTGGAGCGCTTCGCGGTGGTGGTGGGCTTTCAGCAGGAGCGCTTCCGGCGCCGCATCCAGCGGTCCGGCGTGAGCTGGGTGGAGAACCCGCGCTACGCCAGCACCGACCTGTTCGAGAGCTTCCGGCTGGGCATGCATGCCCTTGAGGATGGGGGCTGGTTGCTGCTGGCCGACACCCTGCTGCGACCGGAGCTGCTGCGTCGCATGGCCGCCTCCTCGGCCGACCTGGTACTGGGCCTGGACCGCCACCCCTGCGGCGACGAGGAGATGAAGCTGCGCCTGGAAGACGGTCGGGCCGTCCGGATGAGCAAGGAGATCGACCCGGCGCGGGCCGACGGCGAGTTCGTGGGCGTGGCTCTGTTGCGCGGGGCCGGCCTGGAGCGCCTGCGATCCGTGATCCGGGCCCAGGCGGAAGAAGGGGAGACGCGTTTCCTCTTCGAGCGGGCCTTCCAGGCCCTGATGGACCGCCGCGATCCTGGGCTGGACGTGGTGGACGTCACGGGTGAACCCTGGGTGGAGGTGGATTTTCCAGAAGACCTGGCGCGAGCCAGGGAGCTGTTCAGGTGAGGCGCCGGATGCCACGGAGCTGGGGAGACGCGTCTCTTCCTGCGGCACGAGTCCTGGGCGCGGCGCTGCTGTCGGTGGCCTGCACGGCCGAGCCCTGGGACCCGGTGAAGGCCTTTGACGAAGATCCCCAGGAGACCGCGCGGCGGGTGGCAGCCATAGAGGATCCCCTGCGCCAGGAGGCGACCATCCTGCGTCTCTCCGAGGCCTATCCCGGCCGGGTGGGGCCGCTCTGCCAGCTATTGCAGGGCGAGGGCGCCATGGCCTTCTGCGAGCGCCTGGCCCGGCGGCCCCACCTGGGCCTGTCCGGTCATGGCGCTTCCCATGAGGCTGCCGGGGAGGCAGCGAAGCGTGCGGCGTCCGGGCCCTCAAGCCCTGAGGTGCCCTTCCCCGCCGCCCTGCTGACCTCCTGGGAGTCCACGCCCCCCGATGCCGGAGCCTGTCAGGAGGGATCGGTGCGCTTCCATTCCTGCCTGAGCCAGGCAGCCTCGCAGCAGGCCCGTGCGGGGCACCCTGAGCGCGCCGCAGCCCTCTGCAAGGCCGCGAGCTCGAAGAAGTGGCGGCAGGATTGCTTCTTCAACGCCGCGGAGGCCGTGTCGGTCGCTCCGACGAGCTACGGGGACGCCATGTCGCTCTGCCTGGGTTCGGGTGACTACATCCAGCCCTGCGTCGGACACCTGACGGTGCGCATGATTCCCAAAGAGGTGAGAGAGCGCGCCCAGCTCTACGCCCAGCTGCAGCGAGGCGAGAAGGAGCTGTTCGCGTACTGGCAGGAGCATGCTCCCACCGTGAAGAGCCAGATGTCGGACCTGTACTGGGCCATGGTGGTCGACAGCCTCTACATGCGCAATCCAACGACGGGCGAGCCCTTCGACCATCTCTCACCCGCAGCCTGGCCCCACATCCGCACCGCACTGGCCTGGCGGACGGTGGGCTGCCCAGAGCCTTTCGCAGCGGCGAAGCGGGCTGCGGACAGACGCCTAGGCGGCTCGCTCTGTCCGTCCGGTGTCAAGCCCGTCCGAGCGCGTGGGGGCAACAAGGTGGGATCGGCCAAGGGTGGCGGACTCCCACGTCGAGGCAGTCACTGGAATTTCGACATGGAGGGGGAAGAGGGCATTCCTGCCATCTACTTCCCGGCGCAGGGTTTGGGGCGCCGGGCCACGGACGTGGATCCCGAGCTGGATCTGCGCCTGGCCGTGCTCTCGGTGTTGGGCTTCCAGGATCCGCTCCCGGCGGATCAGATCGCCGCCTGCCTGCAGGATGCGGAGCCATTGATGCGCTGGACCGCCGCTCGCATCCTGGCCGACATGGCGCCCACGCATCCCACGCTGCGTGCCGCGCTGGACGATCCGGACCCCAGGGTGCGGCTCCGCGCTGCGTTGGCGGCGGGTGGCTAGTGCCGCAGGGCAAGGGTGTCGTGTACAATCGGCGCGTCCCCATCACCGGCGAGGGAACGGATCGTTCCATGGCTTGGCGCCTCATGCCCTGCACGCTGCTGGCGCTCTCTTGCGCCCACCGGTCCGCGGTCGAGCCGTCCGCTGAACAGGACGCCCCTCCCCAAGCAAGCCCGTCCCTCCAGCAGCTGGACCAGGGCAAGGCCCACGTCGTGCTGCTGGGCACGGGCACACCCAACGCGGATCCGGCCGCCCACGGTCCCGCGCTGGCCGTGGTGGCCGGCGGTGCGCCCTACATCGTGGACTGCGGACCCGGCGTGGTGCGGCGCGCCGCGGCCGCCCAGCGCCGCGGCGTCGAGGCGCTGGCCATGGAGAACCTGCGCAGCCTGCTGCTCACCCACCTGCACTCGGACCACACCGCTGGCTACCCCGATCTGCTCCTTACTCCTTGGGTGCTGGGGCGCGACCAGCCACTGAGCGTCTGGGGTCCGCCCGGCACCGCCGCCATGACCGAGCACCTGCAGCAGGCCTACCAGCAGGACGTCGAGAAGCGCCTCGTAGGGCTGGAACCCGCCAACGAGCTGGGCTATCGCGTCGAGGTGGAGGAGATCGAGGCGGGCGAGATCCACAGCGACGAGGACCTGGTCATCGGGGCATTCCCCGCTCGGCACGGCGCCTGGGAGAAGGCCTACGGCTTCCGCTTCGAGACGCCCAGCGCCACGATCTGCATCTCGGGCGACAGCGCGCCCCACCCCCAGATGGTCGAGAACTACCGCGGATGCGATATTCTGATCCACGAGGTCTACTGCGCCCATGCGTTGGAGGAGCGCCCGCCCGTGTGGCAGGCCTACCACCGTGGCAGCCACACCTCGGGCCTGGAGCTGGGAGAGATCGCGGCCCAGGCGCAGCCCGAGCTGCTCGTTCTCACCCACGTATTGGCCTGGACCTGCGACGAGCGGGAGCTGCTCGCCGAGATCCGGACCAGCTTCCACGGTCAGGTGGTCTACGGCCGAGACCTGATGGTCATCGGAACCCCGGCGGAGCGCGCTGAGGGCGACGATTTCTACCTGGTGGTCCGCCCCGAGTGAATTTGGGTGTCAGGCACTAGGAAATTAGCTTTTCTGTAGACAGAAAAGCTAATTTCCTAGTGCCTGACACCCATTCCATTCTCAGCCCCCCCGCCCCACCTCCTCCCCGAAGCGGTTGGCATTGCCCAGGGGGATGGTGAGGGGATCCAGCGTCAGCTCGCCCATCAGCTTGCGGCGCGCGGCCTCGGAGGGCACCAGGATCTCGGCGCCTCGCAGTGCCGCGGCGCCCACCATGCCCCCCAGATCCTGCAGGGTCCAGCGCAGGATCTCGCGGTCCTGGGTGCAGCGGTGCGGATCCAGGCCATCGAGCCGGCCCGAGGCCATGGCCGCGTCGTAGCGGCAGCCGCCGCCGCAGAGCGCCAGCAGGGGGCAGTCGTGGCAGGCCGGCCAGTGGATGGGGGAGAGGGCGCACCAGCGGGCGTAGTCGGGGTTGTTCTCAAGGTCGAACTCCCCCTGGAAGGGGTAGCTGTAGCGCTCGGTGAAGGAGAAGCTGTCGCAAAAGGAGAAGCGCCCGTCGGGCTGCACCACCAGGCGCCCGCCGCAGGACGAACAGTCCTTGACGCGGTGCAGGCGCAGGGCGAAAGGCCGGATGCGGCGGTTGAACTGCTCCACGTAGACCCCGCGGGCGCGGGCGCCCTCGTAGGCCTGCAGCATGCGACGCGTGCCCTCCAGCGGCAGGCAAGCGTGCTCGTTGACCGCGCGATCCGGCGGGGGATGCAGGCAGCTGTTGAGCCCGATGTCCAGCGGCTGGAAGTGCTCGATGACCTTGAGGAAGTCCTCGCCCACGCAGTCGGCGTTGTGGCGCGTGACCGTCACCGAGACGGCCGTGCGCACGCCGGCCTGGCGCAGCAGCTGGAAGCCGCGGTCGCACAAGTCGAAGCTGCCCCGCCCATCGCGCATGAGCCGGGCGCGGTCGTTGACCTGCTTGGTGCCATCACAGGAGACGATGACGAAGGTGTCGTGCTCGGCCAGGAAGGCGGCCAGCGCAGGGGTGACCAGGGTGGCGTTGGTGACCAGGATGACGCTGACTTCGCCCCCGAGCTCGTCCTCGGGCATGTCGGCGATGCGCTCGACGATGCGCCGCACGGCCGCTGGGTTGAGCAGGGGCTCGCCGCCGTAGATGAGAATGTCTTTCTTGCCCGGATCGCGGCGAGCCCTGCGCGCCCAGGCGTCGAGGATGGCATCGACCTGCTGCAAGCTCATCATCTGGGAGGCGCTGTGGGTCTCCTCGCGCTGGTGGCAGTAGACGCAGCGCAGGTTGCAGCGCGGCGTGGGCACCAGCATCAGCATCTTTGTGGGGTTGTGCCGCGTCATGGCTTGCAGACGGGCCAGGAGATCGCCATCAAAGGGATCGCCTTCTCGCTGCAGCAGGTGCAGCTCCCGCAGGGTCTCCAGCGTGGCGGTGCGCTGCTCGCGATCGGCGCCTGTTTCCTCCAACCACGCTCGTAGCGGCTGCAGCTCTCGCGGGGCGCTGTAGGACGGAGGATCGTCGCCGGCGCCGCCCGGCGGCTCGGGAAAAGGGCGTGGCCGATCCCAGAGGGGGCGGAAGAGGGGGCGCGCCGTGGGGCCCAGGTAGACTACCTCCAGGCTCAGGGCGTGGAAGACGGCGCAGCTGCCGTCGTCAAGATCGTAGCGGTGCGCGTAGGGCGAGGGGACGAGCATGGGGCTCAGTCGTCGGCCGCCGGCTGCGCGGGAGCCAGGCTGGAGGAGGCGTCCGCCTCGGCGGTCACCTGGCGACAGCCCGAGAGGATGCCCTGCTCATCGGATGATGCGCCGCCTGCGAGGAAGTCTTCGAGCGAGGCGTAGCGGGGATCTTCGAAGCGCTGACGCGTGACGCCGATCCAGGTGCACAGGTAGTCGTCGTGCACGCGGATGCCGTCGTTGTCCGCCATTGCCGGCTCAACGGGCAGGGAGGGCACGTGGCCGTGTCGCTCCTGGTATTCAAGGGGGCAGTAGGGATCGCGGGCGTCCATGCTGCCGCGGCACAGGTAGGCGCGGGCCGCGCAGCCCCCGCGGCAGGTCTCGGCGAAGGGGCAGTCCGCTTCGCGACAGGCCGAGGGCAGGTCGCGGCGGCGGGCGTTGATGACGCGGAAGTCCCGCTCTGAGAGGATGTCGCGGATGGGCTCGGTCAGCAGGTCTCCGGTCTTGAAATCGTGCAGATAGACGCAGGGCGTGATGGGCACGCGCCCCTGCTCGTTCTTGCCATCGACGCGGAAAGAGCTGCTGCCGCAGGGACAGCCGTGGCAGCCCTGGGCCAGGAAGGGTGAGAGGCAGGACTCGGCCACGGTCACAGCGCGCGTGTTGCGCAGCAGCCAGTCGAAGCCCTGGTAGAACTGCTCGGCGCTGGGCATCTGGGGCAGCAGGCTGCGCTCCACCGGCTTGAGCGTGTTGATGCGGAACTCGCAGTCCAGCAGCTTGGTCAGGGCCAGGAAGGCGGAGAGGTAGGCCGGCGTGAAGCTGCGCCGCATGCCGCAGGAGACCACGCTGCAGTCCAGGCCCAGCTCGCGAGCGCGGCGGATCTGGCGCAGCGCCAGGCTGTAGAGCTGACGGCCCCGGTTGCGGTCGTGCTCGCGCTGGAAGGGGGAGTCCAGGGAGAAATCGATGTCGTTGAGCATCATCAGCTCGTCGTGGTGATGCTCGTCCAGGTAGGCGAAGCTGATGCCGTTCGTGGTCAGCCCGGTGGGCAGGCCAGCTTGGTGCAGGCTGCGAATGACGTAGGGCAGCAAGGTGGCCGAGATGTCTCGGCCGTGTGTGTAGATGGGCTCGTTGCCCCCCAGGTTGACCGTCTCCACGCCCAGCTCCAGCAGCTGGCCGACGATGCGGTCCGCCTCGGTCTTCGTCAGGAATGCGCTGCTGCTCCTGCGGCCCTTCCAGCTGTAGCAATGCCCGCAGGCGGCGTTGCAGTAGTTGCCTACGGTCCAGCCGACATTGGCGTAGCATGGCTTGTACGCGTCAGCTTGTCGGACCGGCATCGTCGGGCGCCCCCAGGGTGTGGGAAGAAGCCATGATAACGCAGCTGGATGGGCAGGCGCTGGCTTTCGGCGCTCGGCGTTCCCTAGAAGGCGAAGTGGTAGTACATGATCCAACCACCCATGGGCGCCTCGGCCAGGCTGGGCGCTTCGGCGGCGTGGCTCCCGACCCGTTCTCCCTCCTCCTCTTCCCAGCTGGCCCCGTGATCGCTCGAGATCATGGAGAGGATGGGGGCCCCCTTGCGCTTGCTGTTGTAGTACATGCGCAGCTGTCCATCCTCAGTCGGGAAGAGCTCCGGCGCGAAGCCCCAGATGTCCTGGTAGCCCTGGTACTCGAAGCTCTCCCCCCCGTCCGTGGACAGCGAGAGGTCCAGGCCGAAGGACCACATCAAGCACTCGTCCTGCTGGCAGTGCACGCTGGGATCGGCAAAGGGTCCCTCCACAGCCACGCCCTGCTGGGTCCAGCTCACCAGGTCGTCCGAGCTGGCGTAGTAGACCTGGTGAGGCGTGCCCTCCACCCAGTGCTCGGGATCGAGCAGCTGCTCCACGGTGGCGCCCATGTAGTAGAGGCGCCAGCTGCCGTCGTCCAGGGCTACCAGGTCGGGATCGGCTACCGTGCCCCGCACCAGGTCCTGCACCGCGAAGTCCTCGCAGACCTCGAAGTGCTTGCCGTCCTTTGAGATGGCCAGGCGCAGGGCGCCGTAGCCCCCCAGGCCATGGCTGCGGAACCAGTCGGAGCCGCTCTGGGCCACCTCGCGGGCGTGGTCCAGGTCGCCGTCCAGGTAGTACAGGTAGTAGCGTCCGTCCGCGGCGAGGTGGATCTCGGGCACGCCGGCCGGACGCAGCAGCTCGAGCTCCCGGTCCGGCTCGAAGCTCATGGGATCTTCGCTGTAGACGGCGCGCACGCTCTGGCGCCAGGGGCCCTGAGCCAGCTCCAGCTCGTCCATCAAGGCCACGAAGGCGTCCACCTCGCAGGAGCTTGCCTGGCCGTCGATGATGTTCTCCAGCATCTGCGCGTCGTCGATCTCCTCGGGCAGGCAGGCCTGCAGGGAGGGATCGGAGTCCGTGACCGCGGAGGGTGGATGGCAGGCGGCGCTCAGCAGCGCCGCCCAGAGCTGCGGCTTTCGCCAGAAATGCTCCTCTCGCGCCAAGCGCAGGCCTCCACGGGGTTCGCCAGACACATCCTAACAGGAGTTCATCCCAGGATGAAGCGTGGAATCAGCTTGCGTTCCTTGACGAGCTTCAGGGTCTCGGAGACCCAGGCGTAGGAGGCGACGAGTCCGGCCACGGCGCTCCAGAAGAGCAGCCAGAGGGCGGCCTGGGGGGCGAGGATCAGCAGGTCGGCGAGCTGCATGAGAACCTCCGTTGCGGGTGGCTGCGCGGGGCGGCATTGCCTGGCGCATTCCTTTCCGCTTGCCCTTTGGACGCCTGTCGGGCCGACAGAATTTGTCAAACCCTGTATCGTTTTCGGGTGCGCGATAGGCTGGACCTCGTCATGAGCGATTTTCTGCCCGAGAATGAGCCCGACCTGGAAGCCCTGCGCGCGGCCGCTGCGCGCGTGCGGCCTTGGGTGCGCCGTACTCCGGTGGAGCGCTGCCGTACGCTGGACCGGTTGACCGGCGTCCAGCTGCACTTCAAGTGCGAGCAGCTGCAACGGGTGGGGGCCTTCAAGTTTCGCGGGGCCAGCAACGCGCTGCGCTCGCTGTCCGATGAGCAGGCCGCGCGCGGTGTAGCCACCCACTCTTCGGGCAACCACGCCCAGGCCCTGGCCCTGGCCGCGCGCCTGCGCGGCGTGCCGGCCCACGTGGTGATGCCCAGCAATGCGCCGGCGGTCAAGCGCCAGGCCGTGCTGGACTACGGCGCCCGCATCATCACCTGCGAGCCCAACCTGCAGGCCCGCGAGCGCGGCCTGCGCCAGGTGGTGGCCGAGACCGGTGCCAGCTTCGTGCACCCCTACGACGACTACCGGGTGATCGCCGGGCAAGCCACGGCCTGCATGGAGCTGCTGGAGCAGGTGCCCGAGCTGGACACGGTGATGACTCCTGTGGGGGGCGGCGGCCTGCTGGCAGGCACGGCCCTGGCCGCCCAGCACCTGGCGCCCCATGTGCAGGTGTTGGCGGCCGAACCGGCGGGCGCCGACGACGCCTATCGCTCGCTGCAGGCCGGTCGCATCCTGCCCTCGCTGCAGCCACGCACCATCGCCGACGGCCTGCTCACCTCCCTGGGCGTGAGGAACTTCCCCATCATCCAGCGCCAGGTGGCCAGTATCGCGCGGGTTCAAGAGGCCGCCATCGTGCGCGCCATGCGCCTGCTCTGGGAGCGCGCCAAGCTGCTGGTGGAGCCCTCGGCGGCCGTGCCCCTGGGCGCGCTGCTGGGGGGTTCGCTGGACCTGGCCGGGAAGCGGGTGGGGATCGTGCTGTCGGGGGGGAATGCGGATCTGGATCGGCTACCCTGGGGTTGAGATGATCCCCAATCCCGATCGGCCGTCCCAGCTCGGCAGCGCGCGCAGCACGGCCGCGGGCATCCCTTGCCGCGCCACCTGCGCTCTCGCCCGAGGAACGCCATGAGATGCCGCTTCGCCCTGCTGCTGCTGGCAGCCTGCAACCAACCCCCCGGGGCGCCTGCCATCTCGCTGCTGCCCCTGGATCCCAGCACCGGCGACGACCTGGTCGCGAGCATCGACGCCGAGGCGTCGGATCCCGACGAGGGGGACGAGATCAGCTACAGCTACCGCTGGATCCAGGACGGCGCCGCGCGCCAGGACCTGGCGGGAGACACCGTGGCCTGGTCCGAGACCGGCAAGGGGGAGCGCTGGCAAGTGCAGGTCACGCCCAGTGACGGCGTCGTCGAGGGAGAGACGGCCGAGGCGGAGGTGCTGATCCTCAACACCCCTCCCGAGGCCGTTTTGAGCCTGTCACCCGAAGCGCCCCTGACCGACGATGAGCTGCTGGCCAGCGCCAGCGCCACGGACGCGGACGGCGACCAGGTCTCCTTCGCCTTTGCCTGGACCGTGGACGGCGCGGACGCCGAGCACGCCGACGCCACGCTGCCCGCCAGTGCAACGAGCAAGGGCGAACGCTGGCAGGTCACGGCCACGCCCCACGACGGCGAAGAGGAGGGGCAGCCGGCCAGCGCCAGCGTGGACATCGCCAACACGCCCCCCGAGCTGCTGTCGGTGGCGTTGGATCCGCAACAGGCCTACGAGGCCTCCACGCTGCAGGTGCTGACAGAGGCCGAGGACGCGGATGGCGACGAGGTCAGCCTGTCCTGCGCCTGGTACGTGGATGGCACCCTGGCGCTGGAGGGCGAGTGCAGCCTGGATGGTGAGCGCTTCGACAAGCATCAGGAGGTCTACGGCGAGGCGGTTCCTCACGATGGCCACGTGGAGGGGGAGCCCATGGCCTCCCAGGCCCTGGTCATCCTCAACACGCCGCCCTCCATCGATCTGGTGACCCTGGATCCCGCCGAGATCTACGAGGCCAGCACCGTCAGCTGCCTGCCCAGTGGCTGGGCGGACGACGACGGCGACGAGCAGAGCTACGCCTACAGCTGGACCGTGAACGGGGTGGCGGCGGGTGCTGACGAGATCATGGACGGCGCCAGCTTCGACAAGGGCGACGCGCTGATCTGCACGGTCACGCCCAGCGACGGCGATGAGCGGGGCGAGCCGCTGTCCAGCGACGCCGCCACCGTGGCCAACACGCCTCCGGTCATCGGCTCGGTGGCGCTGTCCGACAGCCAACCCACCGAGGGCGTCGAGCTGCAGGCTCTCATCTCGGGCGCCGACGACGACGACCAGGACGAGATCAGCTACCAGTACGAGTGGCAGGTGGATGGCGTGGCCGTGTCCGCGGGCGTCAGCCTGACGAGCGAGTTCTTCGACAAGGGCCAGCAGGTCCTGGTGTTGGTCACCCCCCACGACGGCAGCGAGGCGGGAGAAGCGGTCAGCAGCGATACGGCCACCGTGCTCAACTCTCCTCCGCAGGTCACGCAGGTGGAGCTGGACCCGGGCGAGCCCCGCACCGACGACGTCATCACGGCCACGGTGTCCGCCGTGGATGCGGACGGGGATGCCCTGGATCTGGCCTACGCCTGGACCGTGGACGGCGTGCTGGTGTCCGAGACCGGCAGCTCCCTGGACGGCATCCTCTACTTCGACAAGGACCAGCAGGTGGGCCTGACCGTCACGCCCAGCGACGACGAGGAGGACGGTGACGGCTACGCCGCCCAGGCGGTCACGGTGGCCAACACGGCGCCCGGCGCGCCCTTGATCTCCATCTCCCCGACCGAGCCTGTGGCGGGGGAGGACGACCTGCTCTGCCAGACGGACGTAGACGCCCAGGATGCCGACGGGGATCCCATCAGCTACGCCTTCGGCTGGACCGTGGACGGCCTGGCCTACGGGGCTGGGCCAACGGACAGCGGCGATACGGGCGGCGGCTGGCTCGGGCCCAGCACCAGCGCCTGGCCCGACGACACCGTGCCCGCCGAGGACATCCAGGCGGGCGAGCTGTGGACCTGCAGCGCCACGCCCCACGATGGCGACGAGGACGGCCTGTCCGCCCAGGCCGCGGTGTTCGTGACCCAGGCCGACCCCCTGGTCTGCCTCGAGGCTCTGCTCCCCGACCTGCTGGCCAGCTGGCAGTACCAGCAGGACCTGGACGATGTCTCGGAGGACAGCGGCTGGATCGCCTATAGCCTGGAGGATCGCTGGATCGGCGCCGTGGCCAGCGCCGCCGAGCTGTCCCAGGCGCAGGAGGGCTCCTCGGACAGCCTGGAGCTGGCGCTGGATATGAGCACCTGGCTCAACGACTCCGCGGATCCCTTCGCGCTCCTCCTCGAGGTGATGTACGTCTACTCGGACAGCTGCTCGGCCTGGGTGGATCCCCATGGTGTGCAGGCCCAGGTCACGCTGGCGCTCGAGCTGGCGGACACGGGCGGCGTGACCGGCCTGGCGATCGAGAGCTCGAGCCTGAGCTCCGACTACCAGTCCTCGGACGTCGACACGGCTGACTGCTCCATGGACGACCTGGAGGCCACCATGAACTACCTGGGCCTCAGCATCTACGATCTCTTTGCCGACGCCTTGGACGAGGGCCAGGAAGAGGCGGTGGAGGACTTCGTGGAGCAGCTGGAGGCGGCGGCGACGCAGGGTTGTTGAGCCCCCACCTCCCCACGGATACGCTCCTGCCATGCCCACGGCTGGCCCGCACCCGCCATCTCGCAAGCGGCCGGTCGGCTGGCAGGCCTGGCGCGCCCAGCTGCACTGGCCCAGCCTGGGGGACCTGGCCGCCGCCAGCCTGCTGCTGCTGCTGGTCTCGGGCCTGCTGTTGGCCCTGCACTACCAGCCCGGCCAGGCCTACGCCGCGGTGGCGCGCATCGAGCAGGTGGTCCCCGGCGGCTGGCTGCTGCGGCGCTTCCACTTCTTCTGCGGTCAGCTGCTGCTGCTGAGCACCCTGGCCCACGTGGCTTCCACCCTGCTGCGCTCGCGCCACGGGCCGCGCGCGCCCTGGCCGCGGGCCAAGCTGCTGGCCACCCTGCCCCTGGTGCTGCTGGGCTGCTTCACCGGCTTCGTGCTGCGCGGCTCGGCCGAGGGCGCCCACGCCGCCTCGGTGATGCTGGGCCTGGTGCGCAGCCTGCCGGGTCTGGGCGAGCTGCTGGGGCGCTGCCTCTACCGGCCCGATCCCGCTGCGCAGGCCTTGGGCCTGCCCTACCTGCACCACCTGGCCACGGTGGCGGCGGGCCTGCTCTACCTGGGCGCCGAGCACTACGGGCGCCTGCGGCGCTCGGCCTCCACCCTGGCTTGGGCGGCCTTGCTGGCGGGCTTGCTGGCTTTGGTCTTTGCGGTGCCCACGGGCCAGGCCCCGGACAGCGCGCCGCTGGCCGTGCACGGACCCTGGTTCTTCGTGGGCGTGCAGCAGCTCTTGGGCTGGCTGCCCGGCCTGCTGGTGGGAGTGGTGCTGCCCCTGTCGCCGCTGCTGCTGCTCTGGGTCCAGCCTTGGCTGGGGCCGCGGGGGCGGCGCGCCAGCCGCTGGGCGCTGGCCCTGGGGCTGTCGGCCTACGCCGGGCTCTCTCTCTTCGCCCTGCTGGGTTGAGGGGGCGGCGTGGCCCGACGATCCCTGCCCTGGTTCCTGAGTGCGGCGCTGGGCGCCCTGCTACTGGCCCTGTTTGCGGCGGAGCTGCTGCGGGGTCGCGAGCGACCGGCTGCGCTGCCGGAAGAGGGCTGCCTTAGCTGCCATGAGGCCGTGGACGTCAGCCCCTCCCATCCCGCGGACTTTGGCTGCGTCAGCTGCCACCTGGGCGATCCCCTCTACCTGGACGAGGAGCGCGCCCATCGCGGCATGCTGGTGCGCCCCTCCGAGCTGGCCGTGGCGGAGCGCAGCTGCGGCCGTAGCGAGTGCCACCCGGACCAGCTGGAGCGTGTCAGCGCCGGCCTGATGGCCAGCAACGCTGGCATCGCCACCGTGCTGGCCTACCAGTTCGGCGAGGCGCCCGATCCCGACGGCGGCGCAGGCGGGATCCTGGCCAGCGGCGTGCCCGGCCTGCTGGCCAGCGCTCGCGATGGCCGCTCCCTGGCCGAGGATCACTTTCGCAAGTTCTGCGCCACCTGCCACCTGCACAAGCGCCTGGGGGACATGCCCGGCGAAATCGGCACCCGTGGCGGCGGCTGCGCCGACTGTCACCTGGAGCGTCCGGCCCAGGCGGCCGGGCTGCCGCCTGTGGGCCAGCCGGGCTGGGCCGGCGAGGGCGAGCCGGGCGCCCATCCCCTGCTGACCACCCGCATCCGTACCGGGGAATGCGTCAAGTGCCACAACCGCTCGGCGCGCATCGGCCTGAGCTACCAGGGCCAATTCGAGGACGAGGCCTACGCCACGCCCTACGCCCAGGGCGGCCCCAGCCTGCGGGAGCTCTCGGGCGGGCGCAGCTGGCAGCCCCTGCTGCCCGACGTGCACGCCGAAGCCGGCATGGTCTGCATCGACTGCCACCTGGGCGCCGGCGTGATGGGTGACGGCGAGCCGCACCGGCACATGGAGGAGCAGGTGGCCATCGCCTGCCAGGACTGCCACCGGCCGCGCTGGTCCGCGCCCCTGGTCGAGGAGGGGGAGGAGGAGAGCCTGGATTTCCTGGCCCTGCGCTCGGCCTCCCTCAACCCGGGCTACCAGCTGGGTGCGGGCGACCGGGTGGGCGTGGCCTTCAAGGGCGATCCCATCCCCCACTTGCAGCCCACGGACGAGGGCGCCGCGCTCTTCGGGCGGGTCGACGGCAAGGCGCGCGAGGTGCCCCTGGCCGCCGAGGCGCCCTACCACGACTTGGCCGTGCACGAGCGCCTGTCCTGCCAGGCCTGCCATAGCAGCTGGACGCCCCAGTGCTACGGCTGCCACGAGGTCTACGATCGTGGCGAGACGCAGCTGGACAAGCTGGCGGGCGTGGAGACTCCGGGTCGTTGGGAGGAGCGGCGCAGCTACCTGCGCTTCGAGCGCCCCAGCCTGGGCATCGGTCCGGAGGGCACGGTGCAGCCATTTGCGCCGGGCTGCCAGGTCTTCCTGGCGCAGCTCGATGCCGGCGGCGAGCCCGTGGATCCCAGCGGGGAGGGGGATGGCAGCGCCCGCGCCGCGGCGGACGGCGCCGCCCAGGCGGATCCGGCGCGCTTTCCCGCTCTGGCCATGGCCGCCTTCGATCCCCACGCCACCCGCAGCGAGGTGCCCTCCTGCCTGGGCTGCCACCTGGATCCCAAGGTGCTGGGGCTGGGGGACGGGCAGCTACGCCTGGCGGATGGTGTGCTGCGAGTAGCGCCGCCCTGGGACGCCGGCCGGTCAGGACTGGATCTGGAGCACGCCTTGGACGCCTTCGTGGATGGCCAGGGCCGGGCGCTGCAGACCACTTCGCGCGCCGGCGCTCGGCCGTTTTCGCTGGAAGAGCTGCGCAGCATCCTGGCGGTGAGTGCCTGCCTGCCCTGCCACGACAGCTGGGAGGATCCCATCTGGCGCGACTGGGAGGCTGCGGCGGATCGCTGGCGTCGGGATGCGAGCCTGCCCTGCCGAGGTGCGCCATGAGGTGGGGCGGCCTCGGCTTTTCGCTCTGGGTGCTGGCCTGCACCGAGGCGCCGGGGCCGGAGCCGTCCGCAGCGCCGGCGGCCGAGGCGCGCCTGGCCTGCCAGGAGGCGGGTGTGCCCAGCTGGTCCGAGGGCCTGAGCTTACCGCTGCCTGCGGCCCAGGCGCTGGATGAGCGGGACCAGGCCTGCCTGGCCTGCCACCAAGGCATCGAGCAGCCCGGCCACGAGCTCCCCTGCGCCACCTGCCACGACCCCCAGGCCTCGGTCGAAGCCAGCGAAGGTCTCAGCGCGCGGGCAGCCGTCGCTGCGGCCCCCCTTCCCGAGCGGCGCCCGGCGGATCACCCGCCGGTGCTGGCCAATCCAGCCGCGCCGGGCAGCTGGCAGGCAGCCTGCGGCGGCTGCCATCCCGAGGCCTTGCGGCGGCTGGATCGCGGGCTGCACCTCTCCCTGGCGGGTCTGATCAACCACACGCGCTACCTCTGGGGAGCCCAGCAACAGGTAGTACCAACACAGCTGGACCTGGTCGACCTGGCGCTGCAGCAGGCCAAGACGCCTTCCGCGGTGACCGATCCCGCTCTGTTGGCGGACGACCTGCTGCGGCGCAGCTGCCTGCGCTGCCACCTGCTGTCGCCGGGCGAGGAGGCGGCGGGCCTGCGGCGCGGCGCCGGCTGCGCGGCCTGCCATGTTCCCTACGCCGAAGACGGCGTCTCGCGCAGCGGAGACAGGGCCCTGCAGGGGGCGCGGGAGCGCCCGGCCGTGCACCTGCTGACGCGCCCGGCCAGCTCCGCGCCCTGCCTGGCCTGCCACCATGGCGACGCCACTGGGGCCGACTTCGTGGGCCTGTTCCCGGCCGACGACCACGACGATTTCCGCGTGCCCCTGGCCGACGGGCGGGAGCGCGCGCCATGCTTCGGCCAGGACTACCACCGCCTGGTCCCCGACCTGCACCAGAGGGCGGGCCTGGGCTGCGTCGATTGCCACGTCCAGGACGAGGTGATGGGCTCGCTGCGGGGTCCGACGCCGGCGTTGGCGCGCGAGGCTGTGCAGGTGCGCTGCGCCAGCTGCCACGGGGGGCTGGTAGAGGGCCGGGATGGGATCGTCCCGGAAGGCTTGCGCTGCGCGGACGGGGGCTGCGTCCTGCAGCTGCGAACACCGGACCTGGAGGTGCCCCAGCTGCGTCGTGCCGGCCAGGGCGGGCCGCCAGGCCACCGGTCCGAGCACGGCGACCTGGCCTGCCAGGCCTGCCACGCCGCCTGGGCCGGCCAGAGCTTCGGCCTTCACCTGCATCGCTCCCAGGTGCCCACCTGGAACCTGTGGTCTCGCCGCGCCCTGCAGGGCGATCCCGAGCTGGCGCGGCGCGTGGCGCAGGCCATGGCGCTGGACCCCTCCGAGCGGGAGGCGCTGGCTCCCCAGATGAGCGATCGCCTGACGGGAGAGGTCTCTGCCGGGCTGTGGGCGAGCGGCCGCACGCTGCGCCGCTGGGAGCAGCCCGCCCTGGGGCGCCGCGCCGACGGCCGCGTCAGCCCCCTTCGCCCGCGACACGGATACCAGATCACCTCGGTGGAGGCCGATGGCCTGGTCTGGCTGAACAGCGTCACGCCCCAGCGCGGCGACGACAGCGGCCAGGGCCGTGCCAGCGAGCCCTTCACGCCCCACAGCACCATGGCACAGGGTGCCCTCTGCGACCGCTGCCACGGCAATCCGCGCGCCGCTGGGCTGGGCCTGGCCGTGACGGCGGAGAGCCCCGCCCTGCACGCTGCCACCCTGCCCGATCCGCCTGCCACGCCAGGAGCCCGGCTGCTGAACGAGCAGGAGCGCCAGCGCCTGCTGCAGCCCTCGGCAGCGCAGCGCCAGGCCTACGCCGAAGCGCTGCGGCTTCTGGGGCTGGAGGTGTGGTTGCCGGAACGTTAGGTGTCAGGATGTCACGGTTATGATTTCATCTTCGATGAAATCGTAATGGTGACATCCTGACCCCCTTTGGGTGGTGAGCCCTTTGGGTGGTGAGCCCCCTTGGAGTTGAGCATGCCCGAGAGCAGCAAGCTGAGCGCCGCCCTGTACACCGCCGGCCTGGTCCTGGTGGGCGGGGGGATCGCCTGGTTCTTGATCAGCAATCACATGGTGCAAGGTACGGCCGACGGCACGCTGAAGGGGGCGGCGCCCCAGTCCGGCGCCGAGTTGCAGCCCGAGGCCGAGGCGCTGCTGGCCCACCAGCCAGCAGAGGCCACGGACATCGAGATCCCCACGGATCCCGACGCCATCGCCGGTCGCATCGCCGACATCGGCATGGTCTACCGCGAGGAGCGCGACGCGGCGGCCGCGGCCATGGAACCGCTCAAGCAACAGCTGGACGCCTGCCGGGCCCGCATCGCTTCTCAGCAGAAGAAAGTCGCGCGCCACCAGGAGGGGCAGCTGGCCCGGTTGAAGAACAAGGAGGCGGAGAAGGCCGCCGAGTGCGCCGCGGGCGACGAGAAGGCATGCAAGCGGCAGGCCGCGGCCAAGGAGAAGTTGGGGGCAGCCGAGGCCAAGCAGGCCGAGCTGCAGGGGGAGTTGGAGGCGGAGCAAGCCGAGCTGGCGCGCTTGGAGGCCGAGTGGCTGCGCCTGCGCGAGCTGGCCACCACCATGGAGCAGCGCATGCATCAAGATCCCGAGCTGATCGCGCTGCACCGGGCGCTGGCGGCGGGGGAATGAGGTCGGGCTATGTTGGGCGGCGAACGAAGCCGGAAGCTGGAGGTCGCATGCAGTGGAGTCTGATGTTCGATGGCGAGCAGGAATCCTTCGAGAGCCGACAGGATCTGCTGGACAGAGTCCGGGATCTCTTCGAGGACTACCTGGCCACCAGCCCCCTGGCCGACGCCGAGGTGCGCGATCCCTTCGGCAACGAGCTGGCCATCGAGCTGGGCCTGCGACTGGCGGAGCTGGAGGACTGAGCGAGCCCTACTCGGGCAGCACCCGCTTCCACGGCCGGCCGGGCGCTGGCTCGGCGAAGACCGCGAAGCAGCCCTCGACGCCCGGGGCTGTGACCACGTCGACCACGGGCGCCTCCAGCTGCTGGTAGGCGATGGGCGGGCCCTCGCTGGGGGTCTCGCTCTCCAGCAGGGCCTCCCAGTCGCGAGCCGGCCCTCCCTTGGGCTCGGGCAGCTCCACCATGCCCAGCCCCAGCTCGCCGCCCGCCAGGAATAGCCAGTTGCCACCGAAGGCCATGCGCAGCACCTCGAGCTGGCCGCCCCAGGCGCCGCCGGGCAGCTGCCGCACGGTCCAATGCAGGCGCTCCTTCAGATCGCGGCGGCCCAGCACGCTCAGGTGGCGGGACTCCAGGCCGTGGTTCACCCCTGACGAGGCGATGGCCAGCCAGTGCTCGCCCATGGCGGCGGCGTGGACCTGCTCGTAGGTGTCGTGGGCTTGAAGGGGCTTGGCGTGCCGCAGGCTGGGCTCGGCCGGGTCTGAGATGTCGTAGACCAGGTTCCACTTGGGCAGGACCATGTCGTCGATCGCCAGCAGGCGCTCATCGGCGACCAGCAGGGCGTCGATGGTCTTGCCTGGGGCCTGGGCCTTCTTGGGAATCTCGATGGCCTGCCAGCTGGGCGGGTCCTGGCCTGCACGGAGGGCCCAGAGCATGTGTTCCTGCGCTTCGTCGGCCTGCGTTGGCCGCGTGGCCACATAGAGAACGGCGCTATCCTCGCCGTTGGCCACCGCCGCGATGGCGCTGGCGCGGCCTGCGGGCAGCGCTTGGGAGGCGCAGAGGGGAACCAGCGCGGACTCTTCGATGCGCCACAGCCGGGCGTGGCGCCCTGCGGCGTCCAGGGCGCCCAGCACGGACTGGTCCGGCGAGAGGTTGCGCCACTGGGGCAGGGTGTTGGGGACGAGGCGCAGCAGGCTGGGTTCGTCCCCGTCCACGCGGTGCAGCGCGGGCCCGGCCGCGGAGGGCAGGATCGCCAGAGGGGCTCTTGCGTGGGTCATCTGTCAGGCTCCGGGAATGTCGCGTTGGCGCATCTTATCCCGTCGTCGCGTTCCACGACCCACAGATATCGAGGCTTCCTGGCCTTGAGCGCTGGTGTTGAGCGCCATGCCCGATTAGCTCCCTGCAAGCCTAGATAGAGAAGAACCTCAGCTCCCGTGGAAGGAACACCGGCATGGCCCCTCTGCAAGAAAGCGATCTCCTGCTTCAGCGCTTCTACTCCCACGTGAAGAACCGCCCTGACGATGTCTACCTGACCCAGCCATTTCCCGGCGAGGTTGTCGACTACAGCTTCGCCCAGGTGGCCGACCAAGCCAAGCGCCTGGCCGCCTACCTGCGCTCCCTGGATCTGCCGCGGCAGTCCAAGGTAGCCATGGTGTCCAAGAACTGCGCCCACTTCTTCATGGCCGAGCTGGCCATCTGGATGGCAGGGCATGTCTCGGTGGCCCTGTACCCCACGCTGACCGTGGACACCGTGCGCTACATCCTGGAGCACAGCGACGCCCAGCTGCTGATCGTGGGCAAGCTCGACGCCTGGGACGAGATGGCCAAGGGCGTGCCCGAGGGCATGCGCACCATCGCCATGCCCCTGGCGCTGCCCAACGACTACGAGAAGTGGGACGACATCATGGCGGCCCATGAGCCCATCTCGGACGAACCCACCCGCGACTTCGACGACGAGGCCCTGATCATCTACACCTCGGGTAGCACAGGCAAGCCCAAGGGCGTGCTGCACTCCTTCCGCACCATCACCGGCCCCACGGTTGGCCTGATCAACCTGTTGGGTGTGGAGGACGGCGACCGCATGCTCTCCTACCTGCCCCTGGCCCACGCCATGGACCGCTGGATCTCGGAGTGCATCTCCCTGCACACGGGCATGCACATCTTCTTCGCCGAGTCCCTGTCCACCTTCGTAAAGGACCTCAACCGCGCCCGTCCCACGCTCTTCCTGTCCGTGCCGCGGCTCTGGCTCAAGTTCCAGCTGGGCGTCTACGCCAAGATGCCCAAGCACAAGCTGGACCGCCTGTTGAAGATCCCCATCGTCTCGTACTTCGTCAAGAAGAAGATCCTGAAGCAGCTGGGCCTGGACAAGGTGCGCTTCGCGGGCAGCGGCTCGGCCCCCATCCCCAAGGAGCTGCTGTCCTGGTATCGCGCCCTGGGCCTGGAGCTGCTCGAGGGCTACGGTATGAGCGAGAACTTCAACTACAGCCACGTCACCAAGCCGGGCAGGGGCCGCGTGGGCTTCATCGGCCACCCCTACGACGACGTGGATTGCCGCCTCAGCCCGGCGCCCGAGTGCGAGATCCAGATCAAGGGCCCGGGCAATATGGTCGGCTACTACAAGGCGCCGGAGCTGACCGCCGAGGTCTTCACCGAGGACGGCTACCTGCGCACCGGCGACAAGGGCGAGATCGACGAGGACGGCCGCCTGCGCATCACCGGGCGGCTCAAGGAGATCTTCAAGACCTCCAAGGGCAAATACGTGGCTCCGGCGCCCATCGAGAACATCCTGAACAACGACATGAACGTAGAGCTCTCGCTGGTCTCGGGCACGGGCATGCCCGCCACCCACGCCGTGCTGCAGCTGGCCGAGGAGCTGCTGCCCAAGCTGGGCGATGCCGAGGTCAAGGCGCGCGTGGACAAGGAGCTGCACGAGCTCTTGGAGAGCGCCAACGCCCAGCTGGCCGGCTACGAGCGCATGGCCTTTCTGGTCGTGGCCGACGACCGCTGGACCATCGAGGGCGGCCAGCTGACCCCCACCATGAAGATCAAGCGCGGCGAGATCGAGAAGGTCTACGCGCCGCGGCACGACGAGTGGTACGCGGCCAGGAAGAAGGTGATCTGGCTCTGATCGGGGTTCAATCCGGGGGCTCGAAGCAGTCCATGAAATTGGGTTCGTCGAGCTGAAAGACGCCGTGGATGCGCGGTCGGCCGTACTCGGCCGGCCCGGTCAGCACGCGCAGGTTGGGCAGCGGCTGGGTCTGGCCGCCGCTGTGGGTGTGGCCGCAGAGCACGACGGCTTGCTGCTCGGGGTGGGCTCGCATGTGGTCGAGCAGCGCCTGGCCCACGGCATGACAGGTGAAGAAGGGCAGCCAGTCGTCGCCCGAGGGACGGCCTTCGTGCCAGCAGGCGGCGCGGAAGGGGGGCACGTGGGTCAGGATCAGCAGCTTGCGTGCCTGGGCGGCGGCCAGGGAGCGGCGCAGCAGTCGGGCCTGGTCGTCGCCCAGCTTCTGGAGGGCCTCCAGCAACCGGCCCTGCAGCCGGGCGCGGTTCAGCTCCCGGATCAGCAGGAAGTCGTTCAGCACCACGCGGCTGCCCTGCGCGTCGCCCAGGCGCGCGTCGCCCCAGCCGTCCACACCCAGCAGGTCCGCCTCGGCGCTCATAGAGACCGGTCCTTGTTCGGGGAGCCAGCAGAGGTCGGGCACCAGGGGCAGCAGCTTGCGGAGCCTTTCGTGGACTTCATGGATGGAGCCCTTGTAGAAATCGTGGTTTCCAAGCACGAAGTACAGCGGCATGGCTGCGTCTCGGCGCAGCTGGAGCAGCCAGCGGGACAGGCTGGGGGCCTCGGCCAGGTCTCCCGTCAGCAGCAGGGCCTCGGCGCCCGAGTCGCTCAGCTGATCCAGAAAGGCCTGGTAGGCTGAAGGATCTCTGGCCACGAAATTGAGGTGGGGATCAGTGGACCAAGCGATGCGGCGCATTGGATCTCCCATGGAGCGGCGCGTGGGGGATAGGCTGTGTGCCATGTCCGCGTTGCGCCGAGTCCTGATCATCGTGCTCTATACCCTGATCTTCTGGCTCATCTTGCCGGCGGCGTTGCTGGGCCTGGGCTCGCTGGCGGATCGCCTGCCCGTCTTCGGCTGGTTGCCGGGCTGGGCTCGCTGGCTGGGGGTGCCCCTGCTCGCCTTGGGGGCCTGGCTCTGCGGGCACGCCGCGCTGCTGCTCAGGACCATAGGCAAGGGCCTGCCCATCTCCTCGCTGCCGCCTACGCAGTACGTCACCAGCGGGCCCTACCGCCTGTTCACCCATCCCATCTACACCGGCTACGCCCTCTTGGTGGCGGGCCTGGGGCTGCTGCTGGAGTCGCCGGGCACGGCGTTGGTGGTGGCGCCTCTCTTCGCGCTGTTGTGGTTCAACACCTGGGTGCGACTCTACGAGGAACCCCTGCTCGAGCAGCGCTTCGGCGCGGTCTTCCGCGCACGGCGCGCTCGCACGGCGCACTTCCTGCCGCTGGACCTGCGGCGGCCGCTGCGCTGGCTGGTGCTGTGGGGTCTGCGGCGCATTGTGAGGCTGAAGGTCGAAGGTGGCGATCGCATTCCCCGCTACGGCCCGGTGGTGCTGATCTGCGACCACGGCTGCTACCTGGACTTCCTCTTCGGGCTCTGCGTCACGCGGCGCGACGTGCTGGTACCGGTCACGGCCGAGGTGTACCGCAAGTCCCTGGTGGCGGCGTTCATCAGCCTGATGGGCGGCGTGCCCAAGCGGCGCTTCTGCGCCGATCCGGCGGCGGCCCAGGTGCTCTCCGACCAGCTGCTGGCGGGGGAGATGGTGGGCATCGCCATCGAGGGGGAGCGCAGCTGGACCGGGCGGATGTCGCTGCCCGCGGCCTCGGTGGCCCGCAGCATCGGGCGCTTCGAATGCCTGGTGGTGCCCTTCGCCATCGTGGGCTCCTACCGCTTCTGGCCGCGCTGGGCCGCTGCGCCCGACCGTTCGCAGCCCATCACGCTGCGGGTGGGAAAACCCTTTCTGCTGCGGGAGGCCCTGCCCGGCTTCGTCCCCGGCGCGGCAGAGCAGGCGCCGGAGCTGGCCCGTCTGCTGCGCGCGCGCATCAGCGCCTTGCGGGATCCGTACGAAGAGCGAGTGGACATCGGGGCCTTTCGCGGGGCGCGGCCCCAGCTGGCGCTCTGGCGCTGCCCCTGCTGCGGCGCCGAGGAAGAGCTGCGCTGGGCAGGGGCGCTGAGCTGCGGGGCCTGCAGCGCCCGCTGGGAGGCGGCGGATGGTGGGCTGCGGCTGGTAGAGGGGGAGTGCTCCGGGGCAGCCGAGGACAGCCTGGCGGGCTGGGTAGCGCGGGCGGGGGGCGTGCCCTCGCTGGACGGGCGGTCCGATCCATTGCTGGCCGCCGATGCCGAGCTGCGCGAGGAGCCCCACGCCCAGGCTCTGCTGGGGCCGCTGCACAGCCTGGGGCCGGGGCGGGTGGAGCTGGGGCGGGATGGGCTGCGCTGGCGAGGTGGCGAGCGGGAGCGCCTGCTGCCGCTGAAGGCCATCCGCAGCGTCACCACCGAGCGCAACGACACGCTGCAGCTGGGGCTGGGGCGCGGCGTGGCGCAGCTGGTGTTCGCTGAGAGCAGCCCCTGGCGTTGGCAGGGCTATGTGCTGGCGCTGCGACGGCGCTGAGCAAGGGGTCCCGGCCAAATGAAGCAGCTGTACAAGGGGTCCCCCGAAGATGAAACACCTGCAGCTCGGGGGGCCCCGGATCCGGGTGATTTGGGGCCGTTCTCGCGGCTCGGAGGGCTTGTGGCGGGTTTGCCCGGCTGGTGCTCTGTCATTTCGGCAGGACCCGTTGTACAGGCGTTTCATTCAGGGGGGACCCGTCGCACACCAGGGCCCACGACTCCCGTGATTCCCGGCTATGCTCCAGCCCAGAGAGGAGAACGCGGAGTATGCCTGCGGCCAGCGACATGAAACGGCGGCCGGTGCGGGTGGCGTCCCCGGTGAAATACGCGCGCTGGTTTCCCGTCGCGCTGGCGCTCGGTTCTGCGGCGTGTGCTTGCGTTGAGGGCGGTGAGGACCGACATAGCGGGGAGTACCGCCTGGTAGGGGACAGCGCGGCACCTTGCGAGGAGGTCTTCAGCGAGGAGCAGGCGCTGGCCCTGCTGGAGGCCTACTTCGCGAGGCATGGCTTCACAGCGACCGGGGAGATGCGCGAAGTGAACGTCGTGGAGCACTCGAGGGAGTCTTCGGTCGACGTGTTGGTGATGGACTACCACACTACCGGGGATGAGCTGCTGCTGGCCTTGGAAGACTCGGCCAATATGCTCTCCAGGTACGATGACGGCGGCCAGGAGCAGGTCGATGGCGAAGTCTGCCTCGTGGGTGGCAAAGCCTGCGACAAGGCCTGCGATCTGCAGGGCCAGGATTATCCTATCTGTGGAGGCCTGGGCTTCTTTCCCTGGCATGCTTGCGACTACTGGGTCGAGGATCCCACGGGCGCGCTGGAGCATGCCGCCGCACTCTTCCTCGAATGGTTCCGCGCAGAGCGCCTCTTCGCCACCAAGTGATAGCTTGGGCCCCATGCCCGGGAATGCCCTCACCTCGTGGTCCGCCCTGCGCGCGCGCAACCGCAGCGCCTGCGCCCCCGTCCGGCGCCCCTTCGACTTCGAGAAGTGGTACTTCGACGGCCAGACCGCGGCCGGGGATTTCTTCTTCCTCTACCTGGCCCCCATGAAGCTGCTGGGCAGCGCCAGCGCCGAGCTGGTGGTGGCGCTCTTCCCCGCCTGCGGTCCGCCCCTGCGCCGCAGCCTGAACCTGAAGGGCGCCGAGTTGCAGCTGGCCGAGGATCGCTGTGCCGCGGCTTTCCCCGGCGGCGAGCTGCGCCTGGGGCCGCAGGAGTGCCTCTTCCGTCTCGACGCCGGGGATATCCGTACGGAGCTGCGCTACCAGCCGCTGGACGATCCCTGGCTGCCCGCTGACGATGGCATCCTGGCCCGCCGCGGCGAGCGCATCCTGCGCTGGGTGGTGCCTGTGCCCCGCGCGCGTCTGCAGGGCGTGCTGCGCATCGGCGACACCGAGTTTCGCTTCGACGGCTGGGGCTACAGCGACTTCGTGCGCACCGACATCCCGCCCTGGACGCTGCCGCTGCGGGAGCTGCTCTGGGGCCGGGCCCTGGGGCCCGAGACCCTGGTGATCTGGGATCGCATCGGCCTGGCCGGCCGGGAGGGTACGGAGCGCATCGGCCTGGGCCTGGTGAGCCTCGGGAACGAGCCCCCGCGCGAGGTGACCGCCATCGAGGCGGATTTTCGTGAGAGCGTCGAGCACGAGCCGACCCGCGACCGCTACCCGACGGACATGGCGCTGCAGCTGGGCCAGCCCGCCCGGCAGCTGCGCCTGCACCCCACGCGCCTGCAGCTGGGAGAGTTCGTGGCCGACGTGCAGCGCTTCCGCTCCGAGCTGGAGCGCTGGCTCTACCGCCAGTTCACGGGCAACCCGGTGGAGTACAAGCTGCTCTCGCGGATCAGCGCTGCCGACGGTCCCCTCGACGCCTGGGCCGCCCACGAATGGGTTCTCTGGGGCCGCGGGCGCTGAGTCCTACTTGCGGCGCACCGTCGTCTTCATCAGGTTGACGTTGTAGGGGTGCCACATGGACATGGGGAAGTAGAGCGTGGCCTCGTCGGCATTGCCCGTGGTGTAGCGCTCCATGACGTAGGGGCCGTAGGGGGAGCCCTGGTCGACTCGGCCCTCGATCGTCACGTTGTAGTCGCAGCCCAGCTGCAGGATGGCGTCCCACTCCTCGTGCAGGTGCAGGAAGCTGCAGAAGCCGCCGTCTTCGATGGGATCGAAGACCGTGACGGCCTCGCTCCAGGGCCCCCAGGCGTAGGCCGCGGTGTGCAGCTCGATGGAGAGGAAGTCGCAGTTGTACATGGCCACCCAGCTGTCCAGCGTGTCGTTCCAGTGCACCGAGAACTCGCCGATGCAGCCCTCGGCTCCTTCCTTCTCCTCCAGGGGGATGCCCAGGAACCAGTCGCCGCTGGGCAGCGGGTTGTCCACGTCGATGACGGGCTGGGCGTCGGCCTCGCTGTCGCTCCAGACGGGGAGTCCCTCGCTGTTCAGGCCGGAGAAAAAGGCCATGCCCGAAGGGTCTTCGAGGGAGTCCACGGGCACCACCGCCAGGAACAGGTCGGACTGGCGGTAGGTCGGCCCGGTGCCGAAGACGTAGACCCAGTCGGTGCTGCCCAGGTCCTCCAGCCCCACGATGCTGTGGTCCTCCATCAGCTCGGCGCTGACCCACATGAAGCGGTTGTCGCTGACGTCGTGCAGCTCGGTGAAGCTGCGGCCGTCGTCGTCGCTGCGGGCCAGGGCGCCGGAGGCGTTCTCCTCGGTGGTGTACCAGACGTAGTAGGAGTCGCCCACCGAGAGCCCCTCGCTCTGCACGATGGCGCCTCCCGGATCGAAGGAAGGCCCCAGCCAGACCTCGGGCTTGTCCTCGCGCGTCAGGAACTGCAGGTCGATGCAGTCTTCCGGGTCCTGGTCCGAGGTGAAGGCCGTGGCGTCGGCCGCGATGACGTTGGGCTCGGAGTGGCCGTCGGGGTCGCCAGGGATGGTCTCGGTGGAGAAGGTGTCGCCGAAGAGCATCCAGAGCTGGCCCTTGTGCTCGAAGGCGGCGCCCAGGTCCGTGCCGTGGATGCCGTAGCGGCTGTAGGTCTGGTTGTGGGCGGGCATGTCGTGGGGATCCACGCCCGCCTCGGCCGCCTCGTGGTAGTCGTACTCGCCCGTGATCTGGCAGATTTTCTGCGTGGAGCCCGCCTCGATGGTGAACTCGGGCATGGGCGCTAGCCCGGTCTCGCCGGTGTCGCTCTGCTTCGGATCTTCCTGGCAGGCCGTGGCGCAGAGGGCGGCCAGGGCGAGGCTGATGGTCAAGGTTCCCTGCTGGTGCATCTTTCCTCCATCGTGCGTTTGCTCGCTGCGGAATCGCTGGACGGGATGGGGCTCCTGCTGCCCTGGAAGATAGACGGGGATCCCGGCTGCGCTGTCTTACGCAGCGCTTACCGTTGTAGGTGCCCGCGCACGATCTCGCCCCAGTCCGTGGGCACCAGCTCCATGTCGACGCCGCAGGCGCTGCCGGAGCGCTCATCGGCCAGCAACTCGCCGGTGACGCATTGCTCATGGAAGGTCCAGGCCGCGTAGGGGATGCCCTGCTCGTCCGCCTGCGTCATCAGCTGGTCGGCCTCCTCGGCGCTGGTGCCCAGCGCGTCCCAGGAGGAGAGCTTGCCGATCATCACGGGTAGCTGCTCGGCGGCCTCGAAGAGCGTGGGAAAGATGGCCGCGCCGTCGTTGAACTGGCTCTCGTAGACGATGTCTTCGCCCATGCCGGCCGCGATGGGGTGCTCCAGGTAGAAATCCAGGTGCTGGCCCCAGTGGTCCGTGCCCTGCACGGCGACGAGGTGTCGCGGGGTGCCCAGGCGGTCTTCCACGGCACGGATGGCCGCGGCCGCGTCGTTCATGCCCATCCAGACCTGCGCGTCCCAGCTCTCTCCGGCGTCGTGGTGGGGGGCGTCGGCCAGACCGAAGATCACCCGGGGATTGTCGGCGAAGCGCTCGGCCAGCAGCTGCCAGACCGGGATGCTGTCGGCGCTGGGCCAGCCCGTGGCGATGTCCTCCTCGCCGTCATCCGTGGTCACCTGGAAAACGGCCAACGTGGGATCGATCCAGGGCGAGATCATCAGGTAGATCCCGGGCTTGGCGCTGACGTGCTCCACGACGGTCTCGAGATCCTCCAGGTAGGTGGGGCTGTCGAGCACGCCTCCCCACTGCACAAGGTCCGCGGCCTGGCCGTAGCTCTCCATGTTGAAGCGCACGAGATCGGCGCCCCAGTCCCCGGTCAGCGCGTCGATGCGCCGCAGCACCTCGTCCACGTTCGGCTCGTGGTAGAGGCAGGAGCCGCAGGAGCGCGTGTCGTGGATGTTGGCGCCCCGTCCCTGCCAGACCTGGCCGTCCAGCATGACGCGATTGCCCTCGGTGTAGAGCCAGCCTGGGGGATGGTCCGGGGGAACGGGCGCTGT
Organism: uncultured Enterobacterales bacterium; assembly: GCA_964454135.1. GTDB lineage: Bacteria > Myxococcota_A > UBA796 > UBA796 > JAFGLY01 > CAYVQL01. Next base: position 36,330 of record CAYVQL010000077.1, read on the forward strand.
GAAGCAGGCCGTGGCGGTCAGCAGGGGCAGGCAGCGGCGCAGGCTCATCTGCGCCTCAGGAGCGGGATCGACGCCAGTATGGCGGCGCTGCCCGTGCCTGCCAGGCCGTAGCCCAGCGTCACGACCTGCGTCTTGCGGCGCCAGTCCTGGTAGAGGGGGTAGGCCGAGGGTTCTTCGGTCGTGGGGCGCGGGAAGGGGCTCAGCTCGCCGCTCTCCACGCCAGCCTCGAACTGCCGCAGGTCGTAGCTGGCCAGCGCGCAGATCAGGGCGCCGGCCAGCGTCACGGTGGCGCCCGAGGCCAGCAGGATCGGGCCGCCAAGGCGCTTGGGGATGCGTAGGGGCTGCAGCTCTTTCGTGGCGTCCAGCCACTGCCAGGCGCGGCGCTCGGGCTCCGCAGCCACCAGGTAGGCGGGCACAGCATGCTCTTGCTGCAGGAACGAGAAGAGGGGGGCCAGGTCTGCGGCGTTGGCAGCCTGCAGAGCGGCGCGCTGCAGCAGGAGCGCCTGCGCTCCAGGCTCCAGGCTCAGGATCGCGGACTGCAGCGGCTCATCTCCGGGCGCCTGGATCTGCAGCAGGTGCTGGCCCGCGGCCAGCTGCTGCCGCTCGGCACCCTGCGGGACCAGGCGGCCGTCGATGCGTACCTGCGTGTCGGGCAGCACCACGAGCTGCAGGCTGGCGTGGGCCTCGCCCGCCAGGGCCGCCGCCGCCTGTTGGAAGACCTGGTGGGCGGCGGGAGGATAGCGGGGATCCCAGGGCTGGTCCGGGTGCAGGACGAGGACCTCGCGGAAGGCCTGCGCCGCCACCTCGGTCTGGCCGTCGCTGTGGGCGGCCACGCCCTGCAGGAAGGCCACCTGGGCCAGGTCCGCCGGCTCCACGGGCTCGTGGATGCAGCTCCAGGTGTCGCGCAGCTGCTGGTAGCGGGCTTCGCTGTCCTGCATGGCTAGGGTGGCCTGGAAGAGGCGCTCCAGGCTCGCGCGGTAGTCGGCCAGCGAGCTGGGCGAGGCCAGGCAGCGCTGGGATGAGGCGCCCAGGACCACCGGATCCCCCGTGGGCAGGAGCTGATCCACGTGCTGCGGGGCCTCGGCCAGCTGCACGGGGGGCCTGAGCTTGGTCAGCAGGTCGCTGGCTGCGTCGGCCGCCTCGGCGCTCTCGGCAGCGCCCAGGTAGGTCGCCCGGGCGGGCTGC
>CAYVQL010000078.1:0-37353 GCA_964454135.1 uncultured Enterobacterales bacterium
GCCGACATTGTCGGCGGAAATGGTCGGTGCCGTCGCTTCTATGAAGCCTCATCCGTTCATAGCCTTTGACCCTGATCAAAATGGAAATGGTAATGCTGACATCCTGACCCCCTTGCTGGTGGCGTGACCCCCTTGCTGGTGGCGTCTGGCATCCGAAAGCTGTGCGAGAATCAACGAGCTCACCTCCCACCCTGGAGTCCGCCCATGCCCCCGCCCAAGCAACAGCTCTACGGCTTGAAGCGGACCCTCACGGACCTGCGCATCGGCATGCACCCGGCCCTGCGCTGGCTGGGTCCGCGTAAGAAGCTGGCCCTGATGCGGCTGTCGCGCCAGAGCAAGCTGACCCGCGTAGGCGAGCGCGTCTACAGCAATACCTTCACCCCCTTCTGGCCCTCACCGGCCTACGACCGCTACCTGCAGGGCGTGCTGGCGGGCACGCAAGGCCAGGCCGTGCCCGTGGTCACCAACTTCGCCATCACCGCCCGCTGCGTCTGCAGGTGCTGGCATTGCTCCTTCTCCAACCGCCAGGCCCGCGAAGAGCTGAGCGCGCAAGAGCTGAAGGAGGCCGTGACCCAGGTACAGGACCTGGGCGCCGCCGTGATCGGCTTCACCGGCGGCGAGCCCCTGCTGCGCGACGACCTGGAAGAGATCATCGCCCACGTGGGGGAGCGCGCCATGCCCCTGCTCTTCACCACAGGCTGGGATCTCACGCCCCGGCGCGCACGGCGCCTGAAAGAGGCGGGCCTGGGCATCCCGGTGCTGTCGCTGGACCACCACACGGCCGAGCGCCACGATCAGGGGCGCGGCGTGCCCGGCACCTTCCAGCGCACCCTGGCGGCCATCCGCATCTTCCAGGACGAGGGCTTCTACGTGGCCGTCTCCTTCGTGCCCACCCGGCAGCTGCTGGACGAGCCCGATGACTTCCGACGCACGCTGGAGTTCTTCCGCGAGCTGGGCGTGGACGATATGCGCCTCACCTCGCCCATCCTGAGCGGCAAGCTCACTGACTGCCCCGACGAGAAGCTGGAGCCCCGCCATCGGGAGCTGGTCTTCGAGGCCCAGCGCTGCCTGGTGGCCACCCCCGGCTACCCCAACTGCTTCGCCTACGACTGGTTCGAGAGCGAGCGCTTCTACGGCTGCGTGGCCGGCTACAACTACCTGTTCGTGGATAGCAGGGGAAATGCATGCCCCTGCGACTTCACCATGATGAGCATGGGCAATCTGCGCCAGCAGCCCCTGCACGAGATCTGGCTCCGGATGAGCGAGCGCTTCCACACGCCCGGCCTGAGCTGCTACGCCAGCCGCATCGCCGAGCGCGTGGCGGACGCGGGCATCCAGGAGTGGCCCCTGCCGCGCGAGGCCTCCGAGGCCATCCACGACGCCTGCCCCTGCCACGAGGAGCGCCTGCCACGCTTCTACCGGGAGATGGGCTTTTCGCGAGATTGAACCTGTGCGACGACAGGAGCGAGCCATGCGCCTGCTGACGGAACGCGATGAGGTCCTCGAGATCGAGGGCTCCCACCTCTGCTGCAACGGAGCCGCCTACGGGGAGGGCCTGATCGTCTTCACCAACCAGGAGCACTTCCACGACGAGCTCCTCCTGGACCCGACGCAGATCTGCGGCCTGCCAACGCTGGGCAGGCGCGTGCTGTTCTGGCGCGATGGCTGTGTCCAGCTCATCACAGGGAAGATCGTGGAGATCCGCGAGTGAGCGGGGCCCATGTCGACCGCGGTTCTCACTCATCATCCGGCCGCAGCTCCGACAGCCCCTCGCAGATGTAGAAGGGCCAGTCGCAGCTGCAGGGGTAGTCGTTCCAGCAGCCACCGCTGCCCCAGTTCAGCATGGCGCAGTCCTCTGCGGACTCCGAGACGCACTCCAGCGCATGGCTGTTGTTGGGCTCTCCGGAGCACCAGTTCTGATAGCCCACGGCCGAGGCGTCCTCCCAGACCCAGCTGCCCTCGCTGGCCGTGTCCGTGAAGCCGATCCACCAGTAGTTGGAGGCGTAGCCGCCCACGGTCCTGGTGGCCCAGGAAAGCTCGGGCTCGGTGTCGAAGGTGACCAGGGCGTAGCCGTCGGCCTGGCAGGCCGCCTGGGCCTCGTCCCAGGTCAGGGCGATCTCGCAGAACTGGTAGGGGTGCTCGTAGTCGGGCCAGTACTCCACGGCGCAGCCGCAGACGCCGTCCTCGTCCGCGTAGCCGTCGCAGTCGTCGTCCATGGTGTTGCAGGTCTCCTTGGCGCCGGGGTTGCGCTCCGGATCGCCGTCGGCGCAGTCGCCCGACTGCTCGGCGTAGCCCTCGGGCGTGGTGCAGCCCTGCTCGCTGATGTCTTCCAGGCCATAGCCGTCGTCGTCGCCGTCCCAGTAGTAGGTCTGCAGCGCGTCCTCGTCGATCTGCTCGTCACAGTCATTGTCCTGGCCGTCGCAGATCTCCTCGGCCCCTGGAAAGACCGTGCTGTCCCCATCGTCGCAGTCGTCGGCCTGGGCAGGCGCCACATGGCCGTCGGGCTGTGCGCAGTCTTCCGCGGTATTGTCGGGATCGCCGTGGCCGTCGCCGTCCTGGTCGGCGTGCCAGGTCTGGGCCAGCCCCTCGTCCACCTGGCCGTCGCAGTCGTCGTCGACCTGGTTGCACTCTTCCTGCGCGCCCGGATGGACGGCGGCGTCCTCGTCATCGCAGTCCTCGGGCTCGCTGAAGCCGTCTTGGTCCAGATCCTCTTCGTCCACCGGCGGCACGCCGCTGTCTTCCTGCTCTGGTGGGGGCGTGGAGTCTCCAGGCTTGACCTCGGGGGCGTCCGAGCAGGCGATCAGCAGGAGGATGGACAGAATAGGCGGATGGCGCACGGGGCCTCCGGGATCCGAGGGTCTGCTGGGGATTGTACATGGTTCCGGAGCAGAACCCGCCCAAACACGGTAGGCTGAAGAAATGCTGCTGTCGCTGCTCCTGCTGGTCACCACGGTCCTGGCCGCTACGCCAGACCAGGTGATCACCCGGCTGGCTGCGGTGGAGGAGCTGCGCGCGGCACGCGTGCGGGCCAATGCGCCACGCCCCGGCGAGTCGGACATACGCAAGGCGGCCCAGGGCTCCATCATCACGGGCCTGGCGGGCAGGACGGCCTGGGGCGTAGCCGTGATCAAGCTGCCTATCGGAAAGCTCTGGGCGGGGCTGAACGACGAGACCAGGCACCCCGGCTACACGGCCACCACCTACTCCGAGCTGATGGCGGGCCAGGCATGTGCGTCCGGACGCAAGGTCTTCCAGTTCCTACCCATCCCATTGGTGGACGACCGCTGGTGGGTCAGTGGGCTGTACCACAACGGCAAGATCTCTCGCGACAGCGGCGGCTCGGTGCGCGAGCTCTACTTCAAGGGTGGCTCGAACCCCGCCGATGTCACCTCGGCCGCCGCTCGCAAGCTGCTGCCCAAGGCCGCGCCCATCGGCCACACGCGCGGCGGCTGGTTCCTGGTGGCCATCGACGCCTACACCACCTACCTGGAGTACCACTCCAACACCGATCCCGGAGAGGGCGTCCCCGCCAGCCTGACGACAAGGCTCGCGGGCAAGGGGATCAAGAACACCATCGCTGCGATGGAGAAGTTCGCCAAGGAGGGCAGACCCGTATGCCCCGTCTACTGACCATCATCTTGACTGCCGCGCTGCTGCTGGTGGCCGGACCCGCGCGTGGGGAGGAGACCTACGCCTGGATCCTGCCGCCCTCCGAGCAGCAGCTGGCCGAGGATCAGACCGTGATCCCCGTGGGCAAGGGCGCGGTCTTCGTGCCCAGCATCACCGGCCCCCAGTACGAGCCCCCCGCCATGCTGGTCTCCGACGAGGACGTGATCAGCCTGCCCCTGGGGCAGCGCGTGATCGTGGATCCAGGCCAGTACGTGGTCGTGGTGAGCGCCGGCACGCCCGCCCAGGGGATCAGCGCCTCCATCGACGTGGTGGAGGGCGAGACCTTGCTCGTACCGGTGACCTGGGGCGCCCTGCGCATCGAGGTCACCGATGACCACCGCATCCCGCACCGCGGCAGCTACGAGATCATCAGCGCCGAGACGCGTGAGCCGGTGGCCACGGGATTTGGCGCCGACACCTTGCAGGGCGAGCTGCTGCAGACCTGGTTGCTGAAGCCGGGCCTGTACCGCATCGTGCGCCCGGGCCGCGATTTCCGGGCGCTGAAGGACTTCGCCTCGGTGGACGTGCCCGAAGGCGGCTTCGTCCGCTATCGCCTGGTGATCGACGAGGAGACGGGCGAGTTCTTGGGCTCCGGCGTGCTGCTGCCCGACGAGTTCGCCACGGTGCTGCGCGAGAACCAGCGCTGGTTCCGCTCGCTGGTGATGGGCTTCGACGGCTCGCTGGTCAACAGCCAGAACGTCGTCGGAGCCACCAACCAGACCCAGTGGAGCGCCTCGGCCTTCGCCGACGCACAGTTCTCCTTCAGCTCCAAACCGCATCGCTTCGCCTCGCTCTTCCAGATCGAAGAGGGCTACAGCCAGGTCATCCCGCAAGAGGGCGACGCCCAGCCCCCGCTCAAAGGCACCGACCGCCTGCGCGGCGATCTGCTCTACAGCTTCTCCAGGAAGGGCCGCACCGGCCCCTACGGCCGCGTGAGCGCCGAGTCCCAGGCCTTCCCCACCGAGGTGCTGGCCACCGAAGACACCACCATCAGGGTCATGGAGACCGATGGAACGGAGCGCAGCTTCGACGTGGCGGCCAACAGCACCTTCCAGTCCGCCGACTGGTGGCATCCCACGCTGCTGCGCGAGGGAGCCGGCATCAACACCACCTTCCTCGAGAAGAACCGCAGCATGAACTTCAACCTGCGCCTGGGCTTTGGCATGCGCCAGAACCTGTACGACGGGGCGCTGGTGGTGGATGACCTGGAGGGCACCGAGGCCATCGAGTACTCGGCCGTGGACAGCTTCTACGAGACGGGCATCGAGGCCACCGCCGTGGCCTCCGTGCGCCTGCCCGGCTGGGTGGTCTACTCCACCGACGTGGAGCTCTTCGCCGACTTCGACTCCTTCACCACCAAGTGGGACCGAACCGACCGGGCGCAGCTTCCCTATCCGCCCTGGGCCATCAGCTGGCGCAACACGCTCTCGCTTCGCATCACGCGCAACCTCGCGCTCAACTACTACCTGGACATCGATATCGAGCCCCAGGTCATCGACAAGCCGCAGCTGGAGCAGAGCCTTCTGCTGCGGACGTCGTGGGCCCTGTTCTGACCGGAGGCCCCATGCTCCCCATGCTCTTGCTCATCGCCTGCGTCTCCAAGGGAGACCACGAGCTGATCCAGGTGCAACTGGACGCCACGCGCACCGCCTTGAGCGCCAAGAACGCATCCTGCTACCAAGAAGGCCAGGCCAACACCGAGCGCATCGCCGCGCTGGAGCTGGAGCTGGACGGTACGCGCGGCCGTCTGGAAGCCCTGGACGAGCGCTACCAGCAGCTGCTCGACGAGGTGACCGCCACGCGCTCCCAGCTGGCCACCCTGATCACCAGCTGCAGCGAGCCCCCCGAAGAGAAGAAGCCCAAGCGCAGAAGGGGACAGAAAGAGGAGGAACCCCCTGTTCCCCTGGTGCAAGCCACGGCCCTGGATGTGCTTGCGGCGCTGGAGCTGAGATCGCGCCAGCTCTACGAAAAGCAGCAACGACTGGCAGCCCACCAGACCCTGGTGGAGGTCTTCGAGGATCTGCAGGCGGAGGGCCGCCTGGAGGTCGTGCTCTTACAGGGGGCCAGCGTGGTCCGCATCCCCGTTGTCCAGATCTTCAACGAGGGGCGCGTCAGCGTCTCGCCCCGGGGGGAGATCCTGCTGCAGCGCCTGGCCGCGGCCCTTGAAGGCTCCGCCGGCATGGTGATCCAGGTGGCCGCCCACACCGACGACCGGCCCCTCCACACCGCCGAGCACGACTCCTCCTGGGAGCTGGGCTTCGACCAGGCCATGACCGTGCTGCGCATGTTGCAGGAGGCCCAGGTCCCCGCTTCGCTCAGCGCCGCCTCCTTCGCCGGGGAGCGCCCCATCGCCGACAACCAGACCGCCGAAGGCCGCAAGGCCAACAGCCGCATCGAGCTGGTGATCATCCCCGAGGGGCTCACCAGCCAGCGGCCGCCTGTCGGAGACCCGAAGGAACCCGCAGAGGGAGAGGAGGAGTCCGGGGAGAAAGAGGAGAGCCCCCCAGCAACGCCGGCGCCCGCGGACAGCGCTGAAAAATGAGCGGCATCGAGTACCCCGCCACGAGCGACGTCAAAGCACGCCACCAGGTGCTGCTGGTCACGCTGGGCGGCGCCAGCGCCAGCCTGGGAGCCGATGATATCGCGTCGCTGGCCACCTGCTTCACGCAGCCGAAGAAGCCCTTCCACGATCCATCGGTGCTGGGCGTTGTCGGCCACGCCAGAGCCGGCGGCACCTTGGCCCCAGTCATCGCGCGGCGCCTGGACGAGCTCTGCACGGTGATGGCTGAGCAGGCAGGCGTCAAGCCCTTGCTCATCTTCGTGGGCAAGAGCCTGGGGGGCTGTCGTCTACACGCGGTCAGCGAGCTCTTCGCCACCCGCTACCACTATGACATCGACATGTTCGTCAGCGTCGACGTGAGCTGCTGGCCCTGGCGGCACTTCCAGCGCTTCCAGAGGACCAAGAAGAAGCGCCACGCGCGCATCTACGGGGCTCACGTCAAGCAGCTGTACAACTTCTACCAGGCCATCGATTCCTTGCAGACCGGGCACCCGGCGCTGCGACCTGGCGAGGACGATTTCTCGCGGGCCATCAACTTCGATGTCAACGCCGACCCGGTGCGGGTGGATCCGCAGGGCAACATCGTCGTCGAGTCCGGCCAGCCGCCGCTCTGCACGGCTGCGGACCACGGCACCATCGACACCTGCCCCTCGCTGTTGAAGGGCATCAAGCGCATGATCCGCAAGCGCATCGCCGAGGTCTGATGAGCCAGGGAGCGCCGCACCCGGGCTTCACTGGCACTTCTGGAACACCGCGCCGCAGCTCATGGTGACCGAGCGCCCCGCCTCCACCGTGAGCTTGCCCGCCACCACCAGCGCGTCGCGCCCAGGGAAGAGGGCCTTGATGACGTAGCTGCCCACCGGCAAGCTGCCGGGCGCGTGCTGCTCTCCAGCGCCGTCCACCAGGATCACCTGCTCGGCTTCTCCGGTGAAGCTCACGGTCCCGGTCGGAAGAGGCTGGGGCTCGGCGGGCGGCTCCTCCGGTGCGCTGGGCTCGGCAAGGACCGGAGCCTTGGATTCGCCCGCCGGCGCTGACACGGGCTCGGCGCTGCCCGCAGGGGGCTCGGCGCCCCCGGCGCCCGCGGGGGGGCCAGGGCTGGTCGCTTCCTTCGCCGGCACAACCTGCGGAGGCTCCCCCGATTGCGGGTCGGCGCCCTGCGAGCTGCCCGGCTCTTCCGGGCTGGCGGCCGCTTCCTGGACCGTCCCGTCGGCCCCGCCTTCTTCCAGCTCGCCCGACCCAGCGGGCTCCTCCTGCGCTGGTGGGACCGAGGACCCCTCGTCCTGTGGAGCCGACCGCTCCGCAGGGCTCCCCCCAGGCCCGCCCGCCACAGCCGGCTGGGCCTGGGTCAGCTCGCTCGAAGCGCCGGATCCGCCCCAGCGCTGCCAGCCCAGCCACCCCGCCGACAGCAGGGCGACCGTCAATCCGCCGGCCAGCGCCAGCAGGCGGAGGCGACTGCGCTGGGGAGCCTCGGTCTGTCCAGCGGGCAGCGAGCTGGCGCCCGACGAGGCCGGAGCCTGCGCTGGCCGCCCGGGCTCGGACAGGCTCGCGCCTGAGCGCTCTTCGCCGCCTGGCCAGCTCTTCGAGTCCGCGCTGATGTCGAAGGTGTCGGAGGAGGTCCTCTCTGGCCTACCGAATCCGCCGATCACGGGCCCCTCGCTGCGGGTCCAGGGGGCGCGCAGATCGAAGGTCGAGTGCGCCTCCGAACGGGTTCCTTCGGGCAGCGTGCCCAGAGGTGCCACGTCCTCATCGACCCCGGGCAGCTCGCGCGCGGCCTCGTCGAGAGCCCGCCGCATCTGTTCCACGTCCTGGTAGCGGGCCTCTGGCTTGTAGCGGGTGGCGCGTCGGATCACCTCCGCCAACGCCGACGCCATGTCGCCGAGCAGCTCGCCATCTTCATCCGCGGCGAAGAGATCCACTGGCACCTGCCCGCTGGTCACCGCGTAGAGCGTGGCCCCGATGGCGTAGATGTCGGAGCGGCCATCCACCTGGCGCGCGCTGTGGCGTTGCTCAGGGGCCATATAGCCCCAGGTGCCCATCACCGTGCCCGTGCGCGTCAGGTGGCGGTTGGCCAGCGGATCCTGCACGTGGGCGATGCCGAAATCCGACACCTTGGGCTGCCCCTCGGTGGTGAGCATGATGTTCTGGGGCTTGAGATCGCGGTGGATCACGCCGGCCAGGTGGGCGGCTCCCATGGCACCCAGCACCGGCCGAATGGCCTGCAGCGCCAGACCGGGCGGCATCTCACCGTAGCAGCTGACCCAGTCCCAGAGCGTACCGCCTTCCACCAGCTCCATCACCATGTAGATCTCATCGCCGTCCTGGCCGATGTCGTGGACCGAGATGATGTTCCTGTGGCTCAAGCTGGCCATGGTGCGCGCCTCGTTCTCGAAGCGCTCGCGCAGGTCGGCCTGGCGAGCCACCTGCGGAGCCAGCAGCTTGATGGCCCGCTCCACCTGCAGACGTTCGTCCCAGGCGCGGTAGACCACCGCCATGCCCCCCTCGCCCAGGATCTCCACCAGGCGGTAGCGTCCGTCGGCGAGGGTCGGGGCTGCTGCGGGCATGAACGGTCTCGACTGCTACGGGCGGTTTCAAGCTAACCATCTCTGGTAGAAGGAGGGGAGGGCCCCTCCCCCATCTGTTTTCATGATAGGAGGCTGGGCGACCTCTCCAGGAGAATCCCCATGCGCCGTCCAATCATTCGACGCCCCCCGCCAGCTTTCTTCGCCGTCCTGGCGGCGACCCTGAGCGCCCCGGCGGCCTGGGCCACCTGCCCCAAGGACGTCGCCATCCAGGGCGCGCTGACCTGCTCGTCCAGCTACAAGGGCGTGGTCAGCGCGGCGGACGACAGCTACCTGGGCGGCGACTGCGACAAGGGGCTCTGCTACAGCTGCGGCGATCCTTATGCCGACGAGGCCCAGGAGGCGCCCGAGGCGGTCTACTCCTTCACCTGCCAGCAGACGGGCTCGGTGACCATGCTGATCACGGACCTGACCTGCGACCTCGACATCTACGTGCTCGACGACTCCTGCGATCCCAACACCGGCTGCCTGCACGGCTCCACCGCGTCCTTCAGCACCGACGACGAGGTGTCCTTCACCTGCCTACCCGGCGAGACCTACTACGTGGTGGTGGAGGCCTATGGCACGCGCCACCTGGACATGGCCTCGGGTCCTTGCACCGACGACGGCACGGCCAAGGGCACGGTCTACGATCCCGGCTACACCCTGAGCTTCGACGTCAGCGCCAGCACCGGCTGCGCCGAGGACTGCGACGACGGTCTGGACAACGACCTGGACGGCGACGTCGACTGCGACGACACCGACTGCTGGACGGAGTCCGACTGCTGCGACACCGATCTCGACGGGTATCTGGCCGAGGACTGCGACGGGGACGACTGCGACGACAGCGACCCCTCCGTCTACCCCGGAGCGCCCGAGGACGGCGGTGACGGCAGCGACAAGGGCGACGGAATAGACAACGACTGCGACGGGGAGATCGACGAGGGCACCAACGCCTACGACGACGACGGTGACGGCTACAGCGAGGACGAGGGCGACTGCGACGACGAGGATCCCGACGTGAATCCGGACGCCGAGGACGAGCCCGACAACGGCATCGACGAGGACTGCGACGGCCAGGACGCCAGCACGCCCGATGACACGGATCCCGGCGGCCAGGACAGCGACGGAGACGGCCAGGACAGCGGCGCCGCGCCGGATCCCGGAGGTGACACCGGTACATCCAAAGGCGGCGAGCAGGACGACTGCGGCTGCAGCAGCTCGGGCATCGGCGCGCTGGGGCTGGGCCTGCTCTGGGCTCTGGTCTGGGCGGGCCTGGGGCGCAGGCGGCGGGGCGCGTAGGGCAACGCTGGCGCAGGAACCGGTATACTCTTGACTCCCGCCGCCCCCGGAGTCGCCGTGCACAGCCTGCTCCTCGCTCTTTCTCTAGCCATGCCCCTGCGCGCCCAGGATCCCGCTGCCGCGGACACCCAGGAGCCCGAAGGCGAAGCCGAAGCCGAAGCGGAAGCGGAGGCTGAGCCCGAAGCGCCCGTCGAGGCCGAGGTGCCGGCTGAACCCGAGGCGGAAGCGGAGGCCGAGCCCGAAGCGCCCGTCGAGGCCGAGGTGCCCGTCGAGGCCGAGGTGCCGGCCGAACCCGAAGCGGAGGCCGAGTCCGAGGCGCAACCTGAGCCCGAACCCGAAGCCGAACCCGAGGGCGAGGTCTGGGAGAAGGAGGGCTGGGGCTGGGGCGGCATCCCGGCGGTGAACTACAACTCCGACGAGGGCTTCGGCGGCGGCCTTATCGGCTCCATCTACAAGTACGACGGCCAGACCGCCCCCTACCGCACCCGCATCGGGGGCCTGGTCTTCTTCACCACCAAGGGCGTGCAGTACCACTACCTGGACGTGGACGCGGTGGGCCTGGCCGGGGGCAAGCTGCGCATCACCACGCGCGCGCTGTACGACTACCGCTTCACGGCCAACTACTGCGGCCTGGGCGGCGACGTGGACTGCTCCGACGAGCTGGCCCAGGACCAGATGAACGACCACGGCGTGCCGTCCGAAGACCAGGAGGAAGCCCTGGATCACTGGTATCAGGCCGCCTACCGCATGCCCTACGGCCTGGTCTGGGCCCGCTATATGCTCTCGGACGCACCCCACAAGCTGGAGCTGATCGCCTCCTACCGGCTCTCCTACTTCGCACCCTTCGACAAGTTCCCCCACACCTACTACGCCCATGACAAGGACCTGGACGAGGAGACCGGCTTCAGCTCGGTGCTGCAGGGCGGCCTGATGGTGGACAACCGCGACAACGAGCCCGCCCCCAAGTCCGGCTACTGGCTGGAGGGCACGGTGCGCGGCGCCAGCAAGTACTGGGGCAGCCAGTTCGACTGGTTCGGCTTCAACGCCACCCTGCGCGGCTACCTGCCCATCGTCTCGGAGGGGCGCCTGACCCTGGCCGACCGCTTCGCCCTCGACGGCATCGTGGGTGAGACCAATATGAAGGAGCAGGACTGGATGGGCGGCTTCCAGACCTACACCGCCGTGGGTGGCGCCCGCTCCCTGCGCGGCATCCGCTCCGAGCGCTACCGCGGCAAGGTCAAGCTGCTCAACCAGGCCGAGCTGCGCTGGAAGACCTTCACCTGGAAACCGCGCAAGGCCACCGTCGATTTCTACCTGCAGGCCTTCGTGGACGCCGCCAACGTATCAGCCGAGTGGTCCGACCTGGGCACCTCCCCCATCCTGCTGGGCGAGGGCGGGGGCTTACGCATCGCCATCAACCAGAACTTCGTGCTGCGGGGCGACTTCGCCACATCCGCGGTCGAGGGCTGGAAGCTCTCGGGCATCTACCTGGACGTGGACAATCTCTGGTAGCGGCCGGCGGCAGGCTGCGGCGCTTCAGGCACCGACCATTTCCGCCGACAATGTCGGCGGAAACAGTCGGCGCCGTTTTTTTGGGGGGAAGACAGATTCTTCCCCCCCTATCCGAGGCGGACACCGCCTCTCCCCCCCATCTTCGCCGCTTGATGAGCGGCGCAGGGCTGCATACGCAGCCCTGGAACAGCGCTGCGGAAGCTCCTCGAACTGTCGGCAAGACTGGCGGCTTCTGTTCGGTGCCGCGCTTCACTAGTCGGCCAGCGCCACCCTGATGCGCTCGAGCAGGGCCTTGCGTTCGGCGTAGCGCGCATCGTCTTCGGAGGTGCGGCGCATCAGCTCCAGGGCCAGGGGTTCGGCCTGCTGGTAGCACCCAGTGCTCTCCCAACGCTCGGCCAGGACCACCAGGATCGCCAGCGTGTCGGGGTGCTCCGGGCCCAGCGCGCTGCGGCGACCTGCCAGCACCTGCTCCAACAGCGCCTCGGCCTCCTGCGGGCGCCCGCTCTGCAGGTGCAGCTGAGCCAGGTCGGCCAAGCTGTCCAGGGTGTGGGGATGCTCGGCGCCCAGGGCCTGGCGCCGGCTCGTCAGCGCGCGTTGATGGAGATCTTCCGCTTCTTGCGCCTGCCCCTGTGCGGCGCGCAGGTTCCCCATGGCCGAGAGCGAAGCCAGGGTCGCGGGATGGGCATCGCCCAGCAGCCGTCGCTGGGCCCCCCAGGCCCGCTCCAGCAGCGGCGCGGCTTCTTCCAGCTGGCCCAGGTCGCCCAGCAGCTCGGCCAGACAGCGCTGCGCGTTCAGTGTGTCGGGGTGATCCGGACCCAGCACGCGCACCATGCCCTGCCAGGCCTCGCGGTAGAGGGACTGGGCCTGGTCCAGCTGGCCCTGGCGGTGGCGCACCAGCGCCAGGTTCTTGGTGGTGTACAGCGTGGAGGGGTGGTCGTCGCCCAGCACCCTGCGCTTGCCCCTGACCGCCTCGAGGTAGAGCGGCTCGGCCTCGCCGTAGCGGCCCTGGCGGCGGAAGAGGCCCGCCAGGTTGTTGACCGAGATCAAGGTGGAGGGGTGGTCGAAGCCCAGCACACGGCGCTTGCCCTCCAGGATCTCCAGCATCAGGGGCTCGGCCTCGCCATAGCGGCCCTGACCCTGGTAGAGCATGGCCAGGTTGTTGGCCGTCTTGAGCGTGTCCTCGTGACCGCGGCCCAGCACCTGGCGGCGCCCCTGCAGGGCCTGCAGGCTCAGGGGCTCAGCCTCGTCGTAGCGACCCTGCTCCCAGAACAGCACCGCCAGGTCGTTGATGGCGTTCAGACAGTCAGGATGCTCCGAGCCCAGGTGCTCGCGGCAACCAGTCACGGCCTCGATGAAGAGCGCCTCCGCCTTGTCCAGGCGGCCTTGCTGCTGGTAGAGCAGGGCCAGGTCGGTCATGGACTGGAAGGCCTCCGCATGCTGGGCTCCCAGGGCCTCGAGGCGCACCTCCAGGGTCTCCTCCAGCAGGGCCTGGGCCTGGTCGTACTGGCCCAGGGACAGGTAGACCCCGCCGATGGCCTGCATCAGGCGAGCCCGAACGGCTGGCTGGGGTTGCAGCTCGCTGCCGATGCGCACGGCGCCGCGGTCCAGCACCTCCTTCACCGTCAGCTCGGCGCCGCGGCTCTGGTCGGGATCGGAGGACTCGAAGAGCTCCACCATGAAGTCGAGCGCCGTGCGGGCCGTGGCCGCCTCGGCCTCCAGCGCGGCGTTCTGGCGATCCAGGGCCAGGTTCTTCTCGCGCAGCTGGAAGAGCAGGCCGGCCACCACCACGAAGGCGGCGGCAGCCACGGCGCCGCTGGCGCCCAGCACGGGATGCCGGCGCAGCCACATGCGGGCGCGACGCAGCCGGCCCGGGGGCCGGGCGGTGACCGGCTCCCCCTCCAGGAAGCGGGCCAGGTCTTCGGCCAGATCGGCCATGGAGGCGTAGCGCCGCTCGCGGTTCTTCTCCAAGGCCTGCAAGCAGATGGCCGCCAGGTCGCGCGGCAGCAGGGAGCGCTGCAGCTGCGGATCCGGTGGGCTCTCGAGCAGGATCTTCTCCATCACCTGCCGGCTGGTGTCTCCGTCGAAGGCGCGCCTGAAGCTCAAGGCCTCGTAGAGCGTCGCGCCGAGCGAGAAGATGTCGCTGCGGTTGTCCAGGCCGATGCGGCCCGTGACCTGCTCGGGAGACATGTAGAAGGGCGTGCCGGCGAACTGACCCGTCTGGGACAGGCCCAGCGCGTTCTCCACCCGCGCCACGCCGAAATCAGCCACCTTGGGACGGCCGCCGCGCTCCAGCAGGATGTTGGAGGGCTTGATGTCCAGGTGCACCACGCCCGAGTCGTGGGCGTGCTGCAGCGCCTGGGCTATTTCGATGAAGAGGCGCGCGGTGCGGCGGTAGTAGTTGGCCGGCAGCTGGGGTTGCTGGCGGGCCTCGTGCAAGGCGTCGGACAGGGTGCGGCCGCCCTCCACCAGCTCCTGGGCGATGAAGTGCACGCCGTCCGCTTCGCCGACGTCGTAGACAGAGACGATGCCCGGATGCCGTTGGCGCCCGCCGGCCTCCGCCTCGCGCCGAAAGCGCCGCACGGCGCGCGAAGAGAAGCCCATGCTGGAGGGCAACACCTTGAGCGCCACGCGCCGCCCAAGGGCCACCTGCTCGGCCTCGTAGACCGTGCCCATGCCGCCGGCGCCCAGCTCCCGGATCAGGCGGTAGCCGCTGATGGTCCCCGAGAGGCTCTCGTCGGCGGACGGCGGGACGTGCCCCGCCACGCCGCTCCAGTCGCTGGCCGTGTCGTCCCCCTGGTCCGCGGGTTCGGGGATCTGGGTGTCTGGCGACGACCCCTGTGCCGCCGCAGGACCGTCGGGCAGCGGCGTGGTGCTGGCGGGCTTACGGGCCATGGGCGCATCCCGCGCTGCGAGGCCTGCGCGAGCCAGATGTCGAGCGGCAAGACCGGCACCGACCATTTCCGCCGACAATGTCGGCGGAAACAGCCGGCGCCATTTTCTTGGGGGGAAGACAGATTCTTCCCCCCCCATCCGAGGCGGACACCGCCTCTCCCCCCCATCTTCGCCGCTTGATGAGCGGCGCAGGGCTGCATACGCAGCCCTGAAACAGCGCTGCGGAAGCTCCTCGAACTGTCGGCTGAATCGACGGTTTTTGTTCGGTGCCGCAAGACCTCATCCAGGCTCCTCTGCGGACATGGCGGCGCAGGCCTGCGCCAGCAGCGCCAGCGCCCGCTCGCGCAGCAGGCGCTCGGTGCTCGAGGGGATCAGGGCCAGGGGCGGTGGGACGCGGTCCAACCTGGGAGGCTTGGCCCTGCGCCAATCCAGGGCAGGGCCGAGGGAAGCTGCGAACCGCGCTGCCGACGCTTGCATGGAGGATTCCTGGGTTGCTCGTTCAGCATACCGGCCTTGCAAGGGCGATGCCAGAAACGGGGTACGGCGCAAGCCCCGCTTTGGAGGGCAGAACGCCCCCCAGCAGCCCCGCCGCGCAGCAGTGACATGTCACGTTTCATGTGGCACCGACCATCTCCGCCGACTGTGTCGGCGGAAATGACCGGCGCCGTTTTTTGGGGGGGAAGACAGATTCTCCCCCCCCTATCCGAGGCGGACACCGCCTCTCCCCCCCATCTTCGCCGCTTGATGAGCGGCGCAGGGCTGCGTACGCAGCCCTGAAACAGCGCTGCGCCAGCTCCTCGAACTGCCGGAGGGATCGACGTTTCTTGTTCGGCGCCTTCCTTGTCAACCTGCGCCAGCTCCACGGGCCCTCTACTGCCTTGGATCTCAGAAACCGAAGAACACGTAGGCCTTGCCCACGTCGTTGCCGGCATTGGCGCGCGTGGCACCGATGACCAGGTCCGGAAAACCGTCGCCGTCTACGTCGCCAGCGTTGCCCACCACGCTTCCCGCCTGGTCGCCCGCGCTTTCCCCCAGGAAATGGTAGTCCGCGGCGGCCAGGGACATGGTACCCGAGCCCTGTAGCCGGGCGCCCAGCGCCAGGTAGGCCTTGCCGGCGTAGATGCCGCCCTGGCCGTTGTAGAAGGCTCCCACCAGCAGCTCGCTCCTGCCATCGCCGTCCACGTCTCCGGCCGAGGCCACGCTGGTGCCAGCGCGGTCGCCCCCTTCCTCCCCCAGGAAGGCCCAGTCCGCCGCGGACAGGCTGGTGGCGGAGGGGAAATCCAGGCTGGCAGCCAGCACCAGGTAGGCCTTGCCCGAGTAGCTGCCCACATCGCTGTTGGTGCTGGCACCCACCAGCAGGTCGTCCAGGCCGTCGCCGTCCACATCTCCGGCGCCCGCTACCGCGCCGCCGGCGCCGTCGCCGTCGTCTTGCCCGAAAAGGGTGCAGTCCGCCAGGGCCAGCTCCCCCGTGCTGCCGCTGGCCATGGTGGCGCCCAGCATAATGTAGGCCTTGCCCGCTTCCTCGCCCCCTTCGTCGGCGCCGTAGGCGCCTACCAGCAGATCGTCCAGGCCGTCGCCATCCACGTCGCCGGCGCCCGCCATGCTGTAGCCGGCGCTGTCGCCTGCGCTCTCGCCCACGTAGGTGTTGTGGGCCTGGGAGACGGGGATCAGGCCCGCCGTCAGCTGCGATCCCTGCATCAGGTGCACCGCGCCGATGGCATCCGGACCCAGGGCGCCCACGGCGAAGTCGCCCAGGCCGTCGTCATCCACGTCGCCGGCGCCCGCCACGCTCATGCCGGCACCGTAGAGGTGCTCCTCGCCCACCAGGCTGACCGCGGCTTGCGAGAGGTCGAGCTCCTGCGCCTCACCCAGGTCGGCGGCCAGGAACAGGTAGGCCTTGCCGGCATCCGAGCCGCCCTCGTCGTTCTGGTAGGCGCCGATGAGCAGGTCGGGCCGGCCGTCGCCGTCCACGTCGCCCACGCCGGCCAGGTCGCCCCCCGCGCCGTCTCCCGCCTCCTCGCCCACGAAGGCCAGCTCGGCGATCTCCAGGTACGAGGAGGCCCCGGCTTCCAGGTGCAGGCCCGGGACCAGGTAGGCCTTGCCGGCGTCGTCGCCGCCCTGGTCATTGCCCACGGCGCCCACCAGCAGGTCGGCCAGGCCATCGCCGTCCACGTCGCCCACCGAGGCCACGCCGCGCCCGGCGTAGTCGTCGGCCTGCTCGCCGATGATCTCGGCATCCGCCCGATCCAGCCCCAGCACGATGGGTTCGGGGGGCGTGCCGGTGTCGGCAGGGGGCGCCTCGCTGTCCCCGGTCTCGGGCTTCACTGGCACGATGCCGCCCTCGCTGCCGCATTCGCAGGCTGCCAGGGAGAGGATGACTGGGAACAGGACGCGTGACATGGGATTCCCCGAAGGCGCAGGTGGAGGCGCGGGACGCGGAGCATGGCAGGCAAATGAAGGATAGCACTACCGGGGTGGAGTGCGCACTCTGAAACTACGCGATGAACGGGGCGTTCAGCTGAATTCGAGGGAATACCCGCCTGCGGGGCCATCGTAGACGAACCTGGCGGTCCGCAAAATGTCCCTCCCGAGCAATGCGATCTCATCTCCCGTCTTCCTCGCCAGCGGGAGCCCCACGACGACCAGAACACGGTCTTTCAGATCGCGACTTGCGAACTGGAAACGAACCATGAAGGTCGGAGCCTGGAGGGACGCTGTGTCACTGCAGCCGCGAATGGGGATTGTGTTGATGGGCCGCAGGCCCAGCCCCTCGAGCACGCGGATGTCGACCACGCTGATGGACGCACCTGTATCGATCAAAGCCCTGCCCTTCACCGCGCCAGGAGGGTTCTCAAGCATGTGAGCTTGATCGGGATGCATCCCGACTCCGACCAGGATCCAGGGGCCCAGCCTCGCCAGCCTGTCCTCCGCTCGCATGCCGGGAGTGTCGGGAAACGTGCACTTCATCGGTCAGGGCAACTGGGCATCGATCAGGCCGTGGACGAGCGCGGGCAGATCTTCCTCTTCCCTTGCCGCCTGCAGCCCTTGCAGCAGGAAGGGCCGCGCTGGTCCGCACCTGGCCAGCCCGGCGCGAAACGCCTCGTCTTGCGAGGGGTAGCAGCCGATGATCTCACTCCCCGCGACCACCACGAAGCCACCGGCGTGTCGGGCCAAGAGCTGCTCACGCTGCGCCTCGAGCGCCGCCCGCTCGGCCTTGAAAAGCTCCATCGTTCCCTCGCTGTCCGGGTGAATTGCCAGTGCCATTCTAGCACCAGTGCCCCGCACGCGTCGACCCATGCATCCGAGAGAGGACCTCCGAGTCCACCACAGCCAGCCGAGCCCTCGAACCATGCGGCCCGTCATAGCAACGCCCCGGAGCGGCCGCTTATAGAGCCTGCCCCTGACCGAGGCCGCCCGGATGAACGCTCCATCCATCACCCTCGATGTCCAAGAAACGAGGATGGGATCGGGCCGGGAGCCGGGGACCCGAACTCCAACCTGGACCGCCTGCCAAAGGAGGCCGGAATGCCAGTCGTGAACGCCAAGGAGATGCTCCTGGAGGCGACGCGGGGCGGCTACGCCGTCGGCGCCTTCAACATCACCAACATCATCCAAATGGAGGCGGTGGTGCAGACCGCCGTCGAGATGAAATCGCCCCTGATGATCCAGACCTCGGTAGCGCCCTCCAAGTTCCTGGGGCGCGACGTGCTGGTGGCCATAACCCGCTCCCTGGCCCAGGCGGCTCCCATCCCCATCTGCCTGCACCTGGATCACTGCACCTCGGTCCAGTACTGCCAGCAATGCGCCGACAGCGGCTACACCAACATCATGATCGACGCCTCGAAGCAGCCCTACGAGGAGAACATCCGCCAGTCCAAGGCCGTGACCGACTACTGCCACGCCCTGGGCGGCATCACGGTGGAGGGCGAGCTGGGCACTGTGGGCGGCGTGGAAGACCAGATCAAGGTGGCCGAAGACGAGGCCCAGCTGGCCAACCCCGAGCAGGCCGTCGAGTTCGTCAAGCGCACGGGCATCGACCTGCTGGCCCCGGCCATCGGCACAGCCCACGGCGTCTACAAGACCGCCAACCCCAAGGTGGACTTCGATCGCCTGGCCGAAATCGGCCGGCTGCTCAACGGCGACGAGCCCACCGTGCCCCTGGTGGTGCACGGCGGCACGGGCCTGCCCGTGGACACCGTGCGCCGCCTGGTGGCGGCCGGAGGCGCCAAGTTCAACGTCTCCACCGACCTCAAGCGCGCCCTCATAGACTCCACCTACGACTACATCAGCGAGCACCGCACCGAGTACAACCCGGGCAAGATCGACATCGCGGTCAACGCCGCCATCAAGGCCCGCATCGCCTATTGGATCGACCTGCTGGGCTCCGCCGGCAAGGCCGGCTAGCCCCCACCCAGATTGGAGCTGTCATGAAGGAAATCGAGGAGTACTACGTACCCTGGCTGCGCGGTCAGAAGATGTACGTCTCGGGCCATATCGAGCTGGCCTGGCGCGACTTCAGCCTGCATCGCATGATGTCCAACGAGAACCCCCTGCCGCCTTCCGACAAGGTGCAGGCGGCCATCGCCAAGTACGGCGCCCTGGCCCACCGCTACCCCGACCAGGGCCTGGTGGTGCGCGGCCGCATCGCCGAGATCAACGGCCTGGACGGCCCCGAGCAGGTCATGCTGGGCAACGGCTCCAGCGAAGTCTTCGACATGGTCTTCCGCAGCTTTTTGCAGGTGGGCGACGAGGTCATCCAGCACACCCCCTGCTTCGGCATCTACAAGCTGCGCTGCAATGCCCTGGGCGGCAAGCTGGTGTCCGTACCCATGCGCTACGAGGATCG
Source organism: uncultured Enterobacterales bacterium (assembly GCA_964454135.1). Classification (GTDB taxonomy): domain Bacteria; phylum Myxococcota_A; class UBA796; order UBA796; family JAFGLY01; genus CAYVQL01. The sequence goes on from CAYVQL010000078.1 coordinate 19,340, forward strand.
CCTGCTGCACTTCGACGCCGACGCCGTGCTGGCCGCCGTCACCGAGCGCACCAAGATCATCGTCATCGCCAACCCCAACAACCCCAGCGGCAACTTCATGGACGAAGCGGATTTCGTGCGCATCGCCGAGACCGGCATCCCCTTCGTGGTGGACGAGGCCTACGTGGAGTTCGGCGGCCTGGGCAAGTCCATGGCGCACCTCATCGAGCGCTTCCGCAACGTGATGGTCACGCGCACCGTGTCCAAGGCCTATGGCCTGGCTGGCCTGCGCTTCGGCTACGTGATGGGCAACGCCGACGTGGTGGGCCAGATCTCCGCCACCCTGCTGCCCTGGAACGTGGGCACCATCCCCATGTGGGCCGCCCTGGCCGCCTTCGAAGACGAAGAGGCCCTGGCCGAGCGCGTCAAGTTCAACAACGACCAGGTGGCCTATATCGAAGGGGAGCTGGGCAAGATCGAGGGGCTCAACATCTTCCATTCCGCGGCCAACTACATCCTCTTCGACGGCGGCCCGGCCGGCAAGAAGGGCGCCGACATGGTGGCCTTCGCCCAGGAGCGCGGGCTCATCTTCCGGCCCATGGGCGCCATGTACGGCTCCGGGGGCTTCTTCCGCATCACCCTTGGCGACGCGGAAGAGAACCGCATGGCCGTGCAGGCCGTCACCGAGTTCTTCGCACAGTAGCCAAGAGAGGAGGCAAAGATGGCGATCAAAGCCCTGATCTTCGACCAGGACGGCGTGATCATCGACACCGAGCGCGACGGCCACCGCGTGGCCTTCAACAAGGGCTTCAAGGCCTTCGGCTACGACTTCCAGTGGAGCGTGGAGAAGTACCACGAGCTGCTGGCGGTCTCAGGCGGCAAGGAGCGCATGCAGCACTACCTGCACACCGATGGCTTCGGCGTGGATCTGGACCTGGACCCGGACGCCGAGTGGGAGCACCTGAAGAAGATGCACGCTGAGAAGACGAGCATCTTCATCGAGATGCTCGAGTCCGGCGCCCTGCCCCTGCGCCCCGGTGTGCACCGCCTGATGAAAGAAGCCAACGAGGCGGGCATCGTGCTGGGCATCTGCACCACCTCCAATGTGCGCTCGGCCAAGGCCGTGGCCTACGGCATCCTGAAGGACATCGAGTTCGACTTCCTGTTTGCGGGCGACATGGTCGGCAAGAAGAAGCCCGATCCCGAGATCTACCAGCTGGCTCTGAAGGAAACGGGCCTCAAGCCCGAAGAATGCCTGGTGGTGGAGGACTCCCGCAATGGGCTGCTGGCGGCGGTGGCGGCTGGGATGCCCGTGGTGGCGACCACGAATGTCTACACCGAGGAAGAGGATCTCTCCGAGGCGGGCATGATAGTGACCTGCCTGGGCGATCCGGATGGCGAGAAGGGTGAGCTGACGGCTGGGGGCGAAGGCCTGGACTACGATGGGGTGCTGACGCTGGAGCAGCTGATGGGGTGGTTTGGCTAGGAACCCGCTCGATCAGCTGTTCATCCCGTGCCTGTCCGACCGGCTCGACCCCCTGAAGGGTTTCTCGGCCTCGTCGATGAGACCCTTGATGTAGAATAGCTGGACCGCCTTGCTGAACACCAGTCGGGTGATCCTGGCAAGGGTCTTCCCAACCATCGCGCAGGTGTAGCCCGCGACGCCGAGCAGGGCCCCGGCCCTGAGCGCGTAGTACAAGGGCTTGAGCACTATGGGCTTTCCCTCGAAGGTGACCTTGAAGGTCACCTTCAACGCGCACTTGAAGTTGGCCGTCTCGAAACTGACCGGGACCTTCTTCTCGGTCTTCAGCGTCAGCTTTCCCCCGGACTCGGACTCGATGACGAGCGGGGAGTCGCTCCCCTTGATCGTGAGGGCGAACCCAGAGCTCGTCATCTTGATGTCGGCACTGGCGAAGGGCCCTGCCAGGGCCTGCTTCACCTCCATCTGGGCGCCGCTCTCCGTGAATGCGGCTTTCGCACGCGGCGCCTTGCTCCCCTTTGTGGGCTTCCTGGTCACCGAGCCCTCGACCTCCAAGGCAGAGGACACCGCCAGCGGCAGCGGCCCGACGGGAACCGGTCCGTAGTTGCCATAGATGGTCTTGATGGCGAATTCCTCGCCCGCGACGCCGCCCGTCCCCGGCGTGACGCTCCCCTTGCCGCCTTTGTCGGCTCCGGCGGGCTTGTTCTCTTTGGCCTTCTGCTTGATTGCCTTCTTCTTCTTGATTCTCTTCTTCTTCTTCTTCGGAGCGCTGTCGTCGGTGGGGTGGCGGGACTTCGGATCGGGATCGGCGCCTGACACCGTGGTATCCGAGCTGTTCGCGCCGGCTGCCCCAGGTGCGGCCGCGGGTTTCTTGGCGGCGCTGTCATCGGTGGCCGGCCTGGACTTCGGGTTGGCGTCGAGGATCGACTCCCCCCCGCTCGCGACTCGTGGCACAGCCGCGACGGCAGGCTTCTTGTCCTGCTTCTTGGGGCGGCACTCGCTTGTGCAATACCCGCCACTGTCTTCCGACTCACCCTCCACATCGACCGGCACCCGCTCCTGTCCGGCCGGGCACTTGGTCGCGTCCTTCTCCTCAGGCTCGTCGTCGGGCAGGTCCGGGGTGAAGTTCTGGGGCTTCTTGGCGGAGCTGCCATCGGACGGACCCTCGCCAGTCGGCTCGAGGATGTCGTCCAGCTCCGGCTTCGCGCTGGAGTTCTGCTTGCGGAGCTGGACCGGAGAGGACTGGACTGCGCCGGCCGAGTCCCCCCGCGTGGCGGCCTGCGCACCGCCGCCCAGCTCGCTCAGCAGGCCCTCCGCGGATCTGCCCTGGACCACGGCGTCCGCCACCTGGTCCGCCTGCCGCTCATAGCGATCGTCGGCCTGGCCCACGCCACCCAGCAGTGAGACGCCGGACCGCTGCTGGACGACGTGGGCCGCCTCGTGGGCGGCCGTGTGCAGGTCCGGAGCGGCCCGGAATGCCACGTCGTTGCCGGTGGCGTAGGCCTGGGCACCGATGCTCTCCGCGGCTGTGCCGGCAGGGCCGCCGACATGCGCGTCGACACCAGAGACGTCATGGGCTCCAAAAGAGGCCTGGATCTTGTCGCGGTGGGGTAGAGCGGATCCGCCCCCCGAGACACCGGCGCCGGCCACGGCCCGCACGCCCGCCGGATCAGCGCCGCCGGGCGCCCCCTCCGATGCCTGAAGCGCCCCATCCTGCAGAAGCGCCTGCAGATGCGCATTGCCATAGGTGTCCTGAGCCTGCGCAGCCCACCCGGGCCCACTGGGGGGACTGGTTTCCTCCCCGCGCTCCTGAACAGAGGCGGACCGGTGAACGCTCGATTGGACCGGACTTTGGCTCTTCATCTTCCACCAGCTTCAGCTTCTTTCGGCGCGAGAGCTGACGACCTTGAGGGCAGCTTTATTCTACGCCTTCGGAAAAACAACGGGAGGAGCCCTATCAACACCCCTCCCCCGGATACACCCCCGCATCCCGATCATCGCAGTCCAAGCCCTGGTAGGGATCCGCCTTGAAATCGTAGTCTCCCGGGTGCCACCACTCGGGGTAGCCGTCGAAGTCCAGATCCCAGCTGCCAGCCGCCTCACCGCCATAGGCGCCGATGTCGCTCTCGCCGCCGTCCGGGTCCGGAAGATCGGGAGCGCCTGCGTCCTTCAGGGGGGAATCCTCTTGCAGGTGCAGGTCCCAGTCCCAGGGATCCTCGCTGCTGATGTCCATGAACGTCGGATCCTCGGCCAGGTTGTCCCCTGAGGCGAAGACGTCGTCTACGCCGTAGGTCTCGTTCTCCCAGAAGTCGCAGCTCTCGAAGCTGGGGGATCCACCTGAGAAGTGCAGGGCGCCGCCCTCGGGCGCCGAATTCCAGGCGAAGACCGTGTTGCTCAGATCAGGGGACGAGTAGTTGATGGCGTAGAGCCCGCCTCCTTCGTCCCCAGCTTCGTTGGCCACAAAGACGCCCTGCTGCAGGTCCCAACCCGTGCTGTGCAGGTAGAAGCCTCCCCCGCCATGGCCGGCCAGGTTGCCGGCCACCACCACGTTGGAGAGCTCGCCGGAGCAGCCCTGGAAGTAGCCCCCGCCGCCGCTGGCGTTTGTCTCGTTGTCGGCGATGAACAGGTTGGCGAACTCCAGCCGGGAATCGTACGCCCGGATGCCGCCACCGTAGGAACTGGCGCTGTTGCCCCGGATCGCCACGCTCTCGAAGACCGGCTCCGCGTCGCCGCCCATGGAGATGCCGCCGCCCATGGTGGCCCAGTTGCCCCGGATCTCCACCCCCTGCAGCACCGGGGCACCGCCATCCACGTAGATCCCGCCTCCGGTGCGGCCTATGGCATCGCTCACTTGGTTGTCGAAGATGCTCACGTCACTGATCGTGGGCGAGGCCTCCTCGATGGCCAGGCCTCCGCCGTGGGTGTCCGCGTGGTTGTCGTGTACGCTCAGGCGCGAGAGCTGGGCCTCGCTCTCACGGATATGGATCCCGCCGCCCACCCCTCTTCCATTGCTGTTGTCGTGGATCTCCAGGTTCCGCAGCGTCGGCGAGGCGCCGTTGATGCTCACGCCCCGGCTGCCGCCGCTCAAGGAGAAGCCCTCCAGCACGGCCTGCGCCCCCTCCCCGTTGGTGAAGGCCGCCACAGCCCCATCGCCGTCTCCCTCCACGAAAGTCACGCTCGGCCCGGCCAGACCGGCCACGTGCACGTTCCGACCCCCGAAATCCAGGCTCTCGGCGTAGCTGCCAGGCTCCACGCAGACCACCTCTCCGTCGCCGGCGGCCTCGATGGCGTCCTGAATGGTCTTGTAGTTGTCAGGCACGTCCAGGTTGCACTGCAGGCAGTCCTGCACGTCCCCGTCGCAATCGTTGTCCAGCTCGTCGCAGATCTCCACGGCCCCGGGACTCAGCCAGGGATCTTCGTCGTCGCAGTCGCCGTCGCAGATGGCGTAGCCATCCCCGTCGCCGTCGGTCTCTTCGTCCGTGGCCTCGTCGCAGTCGTTGTCCAGCCCGTCGCAGAGCTCGGCGGCGTCCGGGTTGGCAGCCGGCTCTCCGTCATCGCAATCGCCGTCGCAGATGGAGAATCCGTCGCCGTCACTGTCGCTCTCTTCGTCCGTGGCCTCGTCGCAGTCGTTGTCCAGCCCGTCGCAGAGCTCCTCGGCGCCGGGGTTCAGCTCGACCTGGGCGTCGTCACAGTCGCCGTCGCAGATGGCGTAGCCGTCGCCATCGCCGTCGACCTCTTCGTCCGTGGCCTCGTCGCAGTCGTTGTCCAAGCCGTCGCAGATCTCTTCGGCGCCGGGATGCAGGTCCCGATCCCCGTCGTCGCAGTCGCTGGCGTCCTCGACGTAGCCCGCAGGAGCCTGATCGCAGCCGGCCTCGCTGCTGTCGCTGGCGCTGCCGTAGCCGTCTCCGTCGCTGTCCGCGTACCAGGTGCAATCGGGCGCGGGCTCGCCGGTCTCGGCCGTGTCCCTCTCGAGATCGGAGAGGCAGGCAGACAGCAAGAGCAGCGGGAGCAGGTAGCGCAAGGCGATCTCCTCGAGCAAGAGGTGCACCTGGAAATGTACACCCGGGTCCTGCCCCTCAGGAGGGTCATGGTGGGGTCAAAAGCGTCATCCAGGCGTGATAGTCCCCCCCATGGTCCCGCTCTGCGCCCTCGCCGCCCTCTGCCTGACCGCCTCGGCCAGCGCGGGACAGAGCATGGCCCTGCCCTCCGGCGTTCCCCAGACCGCTTGGGAACGCGCGGCCCAGCTGGCCGGGCTCACGCTGGTCTCGCCCGACCAACCGGCCGATATTCGCTGCCAGCTCAGCGAGGGCGGCTGGGAGCTGCTGGTCAGGGGCTCGGACGGTGTGCTGCGGCGCGAGCTGGTGCCCGCTCCGCTGACGGCCCAGGCCCGAGAGGATCTGGCCCAGCTGGCCGCCAGCATGACCGAGCTGCGCGCGCTGATGCTGCCCCCCCTGCCCAAGGAGCGCAAAGAGCCGGCGACCGCGGCACCGCAGCCTGCGGACCCGATGACGGACGCAATGGCGGCAGAGAGACCCACGAGGATCGTCCAGGCCGCCGCCGATGCAGCCCCCGACAAAGCCGAAGCGCCCCTCGACCGCCAAGCCGCGACGGCTCCGGCCCCTGCCGAACCCGCCACACCCGAGGAACAGCCCCTGGCCGAAGCCATCCCCAAGGGCGCCAGCGACGAAGCCGCTGCCCAGGCCCCCGGGCCGGACGATCCCGTTCCCGACTACGTCGACTTCATCGATCTCGATGCCGAAGAGCCGCCTGAAGCCACCCTGCCCGCCCGTTTCCTGGCCGGCGCGGGCATCGCCCTGCAGCTGCGCAGCGGCACGAGCCGAGTCGCCGCGCCATCCTTCGCCTTGGGGTTCGAGCTGGGCGAGCACCTCTTCCTGGGGCTGGACGCCAGCCTGCCGGGCACGACCCAGCTGTTGGAGCTGGAGGGAGACCGCGGCCTGGACAGCTGGGACCTGCGGGGCGCGCTGGGCTGGACCGCGCCTGGGCCCGTGGCACCGCGCCTGGCGAGCCGCATCGGCATCTGCAGACGCCGCTACTACCAGGATGGGCAGCGCATCGACCAGGATCTCACGCCGCTGGCGGCCCTGGAGGCGGCCCTGATCCTGCGCTGGCGCGGCCTGCAGCTGGCGGCCCCCACCCTGCGCGGCGTCGCCGATCTCTACGTACCCGAGCTTCAGGTGGGGGCCGAGAGCCCCGCCGAGCTCTCCGCCTGGCGCCTGGAGGCCGGCCTCGAGCTCGGCTTTGGCACGGGGGGACAAAAAAAATGATCCGCCGCGGCAACACAGGCCCCCATTGAACCGATGACGGAAGCTCCCAGCCAGGCCGTGACCGCAGCAGCCATCCAGGGCGACACCTGGGCGCGGCGCGAGCTGCTGGCCTACTGGAGCCCGGTGGTGCTGCGCTGGTGCAGCTGGATGGGCTCCCCGGGCTCGGAGCCCGAGGACGTGGCCCACGACGCGCTCGTGCAGGTGCTGGGCAGCCTGGGTTCTTTGAGGGAGCCCGGGGCCTTCCCTGGCTGGCTCTTCCGCATCACGCAGCGCACCATGGCGCGTCATCGGCGCCGCGCCTGGCTGCAGCCCTGGCGCGGCACGCCCTGCATCGAGCCGGTCGACGAAGGCGAGGATCCCCTGGCTCGCGCCGAGCGCCTCGAGGCGCAGGACCAGGTGCGCAGCCTGCTGGCCGGTCTGCCAGCCAAGCTGCGCACCGTGCTGGTGCTCTGCGTGATCGAGGAACGCAGCAGCGCAGAGGCGGCCCAGCTGCTGAGCGTGCCCCATGGAACGGCGAAAAGTCGCCTGCGAAAGGCCAAGCAGCTGCTGCAGCAGCGCGCGCGTCAGCGTTTCGAAGAACCCCAAGCCCTGGCCGACGGGCAGCAGGAGTGCAGCGGATGAATCCGAGAGAAGAACGCTGGCTGCGATCCAGGGCCCGGGCCGCGGCGCCCCCCGCCGCAGCGGCTGAGCGCCTGGCCCACAGGGTGGAGCGCAGCCTGGGGGCGCGCGTGCAGCGAGAGCGGCCCCGTCCCAGCTCCAGGCTCGAGGTCCCGCTGGCCTGCGGGGCGCTCCTCGCACTCAGCCTGGCAGTGGCCGGGGCCTTCTGGCACCAACACCTGCGCCCCCTGGAGGAGGTACTGAGCGCTGAGCAGGTCCAGGAGCTGCGCCTGGGCACCGTGACCCTGCACAGCAAGGGCGACGGCGCGGTGGCAGGGACGCGCCGTAAGACGCGCATCGAGTGGCGCTCCGGCAGCCTGCAGGTGGATGTGCATCCCGACGCGGGTGTGGAGCTGTGGGTGCAGACGCCTGAGGCGCTTGTCCGGGTGCACGGCACGCGCTTCACCGTGCTGCGCGACGCGCTGGGCACCCATGTGCAGGTGGAGCGCGGCCAGGTAGGGGTCAGCTGCGACGATCCGCAGCAGCAACCCGCGCAGGAACGACGGCTGCTCGCCGGCGAGCAGATCCTCTGCCTGCCGATCCGGGCCTCAGGCCTGCTGGGCCGGGCGCGGGCGCTGCTGGCCGACGGGGAGAGGGAAGCGGCCCTGGCCACGCTGCGGCGCGGGCTGGACGTGGCGGAGCGCGGCAGCGCCATCAGGGGGGAGCTGCTGGCGCTGCGCGTGGAACAGCTGCTGACGGCTGGCGACACGCCTCGCGCCCTGGTCGTGGCGCAAGCCTACCTGGACGGCGGGCACCAGGCGCGCAAGCAAGAGATGCTCGCCTTGATCGACCGTTTCTCGACGCGAGAGGAGGAGCCATGAGCATGGGGACGATGGCAGCGCTGTTGCTGGCTGCTTGCCTGCGCGGAGAGGTGCTCTTTCCCGAGGATGAGAGCACTTCGGCCCTCATCCTGGACGCGTCCATCCTGGATTTCGGCGAGGCGGCCTTCGGAGAAGGGGTGCGTGCCAGCTTCTCGGTTTCCAATGGTCTTTCCAGGCGCATAGACGTGAAATCCCTCGGTCTGACCGGCGACAGCGACAGCTTCGAGGTCGAGCAGGGCGCCCAGGGCTTCGCTCTGGGCGCTGGGGAGAGCCGGGAGTTCGAGGTCGTCTTCCGCCCGCAGCAGCCCGACCAGCTCGACGCGCAGCTGATCCTGCGCGGATCGCAGGGTGGAGCCAGCCTGGTCTTGACGGGCTTCGGCAGCATGCCCAAGCTGGCCGTCACGCCAGATCCCTACGACTTCGGAACCGTCTTCGCGCAGTGCAGCCGGCAGGGCCAGGCCGAGCTCCTGAACCTGGGCACAGCGCCCGCCCTGGTGGAGGAGATCGGCGTGCGCGGCGCGGGCTTCGAGATCCTGGACCTCGAAACGGCCCCCCTTACGCTGGGCCCGGGAGACAGCCAGGCCCTCGACCTGCAGTTCCTGCCCCAGCGCGAGACCGCCTACCAGGGCCTGCTGAGCGTGAAGAGCGACGCGCCCGCCTCCCCCCTGCGGGCAACGCTGCTGGGCGAGGGCATCTACGAGGGCGAGTACGTGGACAGTTGGGAGAACAGCTGCAGCGCCGCGGTCGACCTGCTCTTCTCGGTGGACCAGTCCGGCTCCATGGACGACGACCGGGCCAACCTGGCCAACAACTTCGGGACCTTCATCACCCACCTGAGCAACTACAGCGCGGATTGGCGCATCCTGGTGGCCAACGACGACGATGGCTGCAACAACAGCGGCGTGCTCGATCTCAGCACGCCCGACTACGGGTCCACCTTCGCCTCGGCCGTATTCTCTGGCGGAGGGGACCTGACCGAGGCCCTGCTGGCGGTCAGCGCCAACGCCGTGGAGCAGACGGGTTCGGGGGAATGCAACCAGGGCTTTCTGCGCAGCGACGCCCTGCTGCACATCATCCTGGTCAGCGACACCGCGGACCAGTCGCCGGATAGCTGGAGTGACTACCTGGCGCGGGTGGTGGCAGAGAAGGGAGATCAGAATCTCGTGGTCTACTCGGTCGTCGGTCCGGAGCCCAGCGGCTGTGGGCCGAAAGGGACCGGGGGCTACCTGAACGCAGTGCTGGCCACCGAAGGGGTCTACCTGTCCATCTGCTCCGACTGGGCCAACGACGTGGAGGAATTGGCCAGCGTCAGCCGCCCACAGACGAGCTTTCCGCTCAGCCAGCAGCCCGATCCCGACACCCTGAGCGTGGAGGTGGGCGGCGAGCTGCGCGCCTGGGGCTGGAGCTACGACGCCGAGCTCAACCAGGTCGAGTTCGGCAACGATCCCCCCCAGTGCGGGGACTCGGTCCGGATCAGCTACAGCACGCTGGGGGACTGTGGGGAATAGGCCCCCTGGGTGTCCCCCGGCATCAGGTTTGCGCCGGCAAGAGCAAGAGAACGGGGACTGCGGTCTCTCTTGCCCAGTGCGCCGCGGGCCCGGGCCCGGGCCCGCGGGCATCACGCTGGAGAGTCCCGCCTGCCTACGGTATCGTGATCCCCACCAGGGAGGTCCCCGCCATGCACCCGCTCTTCGTCCTCACCGCCCTCGCCATGACCGCCGCGCCCCTGGCCGCCGACATGCCCGCCCCCACCGATCTCGACGGCGACGGTACGCCCGAGACCATCCGCTGGGAGGAGAACCTGCTGCATGTGGGCGACGAGAGCTTCGACGACTGTTCCGCCGAGCCGGGCGTGGTGCCGCGCGTGACCGTGGAGGACGCCCGGCGCAACGACAGGCTGAAAGAGCTGACCTGCTGCGTGATGACCGCCGGAGGCACGGATGCCTGCAGCCTGCTGACCTTTCGCGGCGGCTCGCTGGCCGAGCTGCTGCTGCCCCTGACCGGCGAGGACAGCAAGCCCACCGCCATCACGGTCAGCGGCTACGGCATCGTGCTGGCGGACTACTGGGAGAGCTTCTGGCACCGGCGCGAGAGGTTCGTGCTGGGCAAGAAGCTGAAGCTGAAGCACCATCCCCAGCCCTTCTACCACGTGGGGGTCAAGGTCTCGGTGCGCAGCAGCTTCCCCATCTACCTGGAGCGCGACACAGGGACCACGGTGGCCAACCTGCGGCCCGACAGCGAGATCGAGGTGCTGCTGGCGGACAGCGAGGGCGAGTGGTTTCTGTTGCACATCTCCTCGGGCTTGACGGGCTGGGTGAAGGAGTCGGAGCTCTACGAGCACACGCAGCTGGTCGCCGCGGGATAGGCGAAAGAAGCCCTCTTCCATCCGATGAGTGAATCATAGGCCCAACCAGGGGGAACCATGTCACGAGCCAGCCTGCAGCCCGAGCGAAGGAGCGACACTTCCCTCCGGGCTCATCCCGATGGAGGCGCCCTGCTGCACCACGACGCCTTCGGCACCCAGCTGCACCTGGAGGCCGAGGAGCGCATCATCATCGAAAAGCTCGACGGCGAGCACAATCTCGAGCAGCTGGAGGAGCTGCTGGCCAAGCGGCGGGGGACCATCGCCTACCAGGACCTGGTGCTGCTGCTGTTTCGACTCTGGGACAGGGGATTCCTGCAGAACGAGGACGAGGTTCGAGCGTCGCTCTTCCCCCATCACCGGCAGCGGACCCTCGACCGTGCGCTGGCCTGGCGCCGGTCAAAGGCCCTGCTCTCCTGGTCCTTGATGGGCCAGGGCCCATTCCGCTCCTGGCCCCGCTTGGAAGCCATCCTCTCCTCCACCATCACGCTGGGGGCGGAGGCTCTGTTGCTGGTCTTGGCCGTGGCCCTGGTCTTGTCGGGCCAAGTGGTCCCGCCGGCCAACCTCTTCCAGTACGAGGGTGCCTGGGAATGCGGGATCCTGCTCGTCTACGGCAGCGCGGCAGCCATCTTGTCCCTCCGGGGCCTGGTTCGCGCGTTGCTCCTGTCGGCCCTGGGCACAGGCGTCCGCAAGGCCGGGCTGAAGCTCACCGCAGCCGTCGCGCACTTCGACGTGGATGATGGGGAGGTCTTCCACCTGTCGCGCAAAGACCAGATCCGCTTCGCCCTGGCGGGCTCCCTGGTCTTCGGAGTCCTGGCCTGCGCGCTGCAGCTGGCCCGGCTGGCCGGAGCGCCCGCATGGGCGGACTGGTGCTGGGCCACCGCCCTGCTGCTCCTGTTCATCGACCTGTGCCCCTTCTTCCGGACAGATGGAGCCCGCCTGCTCGAGGTGCTCGCGAAGCTGCCGAAGCAGCGCTTTCGCGTGGGGACCTTCATCGGACAGCGCCTGGTTCGAGGGCTGTTCAGCCGCTCCGAAGCAGAGTCCGGGGAGTCCCACTACTTCCCGCTGGCCGCAACCGCCTGGATCATATGGTTCTTCCTTGGGATGAAGCTGTTCCTCTCGCTCTTCCTGGGGCATATCCTGGCGCTGGAGGCGGCCTTGCTGGCCTCGCCATCCCTGCCCTTGCTCCTGGCAGGGGGGCTCTTCTTCCTCTACACGGTGATCCTGTTGCTCTCCCTGCTGGGGACGATCCTGACGGTCTGCGTCAAGCTGATCGTGCAAATCTTCACCCCCGAGAGGAGCGACCCCCCCGAACTGCGCCACGGCATCGCTTCCCTGACGGCCGAGAAGCGAGAGGAGCTGATCGGCCACCTCGAAGCACTGTCCTTCGTTCGCCTGCTCCCGCAGCCCACCATGGAGGAGATCCTGGAGCGCATGGAAGAACACAGCTTCCCGGCCGGCACATGGATCCGACGGGCCCGCAAGCAGGACGACAGCCTGCACCTGATCCTGGAAGGAAGGATCGAGCTGTTCCAGCGCCTGCCCGAGGGCGGACATCGCCTGGTGGCCAGCAGGTCAGCGGGGGAGACCCTGGGCGAGGAGGCGCTGCTCGGAATGACAGCCCGCTACGACGCGCGGGCCGCCGAACAGACCCGGCTGCTGGTGCTGCATGGTGAGACGGTTCGCACGCTCCGCGCGGCGAGAGAGTCGGGCACGGAGGAGCTGACGCAGCTGCTCCGGGTGGCGGGCTTCTTGGACCAGGTCCCGGAGCTGGCGGGGTTGGGCCCGGCTGGGCGCCTGGCGCTCGCCGCCAACATCACCGAGCTGGAGAAGGAGCCGGGAGAGGAGATCCTGCGCGAGGGCGAGGACTCGGACAGCCTCTACGTCATCCGCAGCGGTGATTGCAGGGTTTCGCAGGTGCAGGCCGATGGCAGCCACACGGAGCTGGCGCAGCTGGGCCCCGGCCAGATGTTCGGGGAGATCGGCGTGCTCTTCCGCAAGCCCCGCAGCGCGACGGTCCGCTGCGCCGCGGCATCCCGCATCATCGAGATTCCCCGCGCCGTGCTCGACGAGGCTCTGCACGGCTCTTTCCACGTCGGGCTGGCCCTGGAGCGACTGGCCACTTCGCGACTGGGGGGTGGTGGATGAGAGGGACCCACGTCATCCCGATGCTGGTCGCCGCCGGGTTCTCCTACCAACAGCAGGAGACCATCGCGCAGACCATCCGGAAACCACTCGACCTGGTGCTGGTCGCGGTCACTCAGTACGAGCTGTCCAGCATAGCCAAGCAGCTCTCCATGGAAGAGATCTTCGACGAGTTCGACGGCGTCGAGGGGGATTTCTCCGAGTACATCCGCGACAACTTCGACTCGGAGTTCAGGGATCCCGCCATCGATTACTGGGACAATCCCTACGTCATCGAGGACCAGGGAGACGAGTGGCTCGTGTACTCCTTCGGACCGGATGGCTGGGACGACACAGAGGACGACATCTGGGTTTACGTCGAGAAGCGTTGAGACCAGGATCCGGTGACGGGATAGGGGGCGAGCATGTCCCCTATGATCTGCGAAGGCGTGCACCTGGTGGGCGGCGCCCAGTTGTCCCACCCCAGCGACTGCCTGGTCTACGCCCTGGACCTGGGCGAGCTGGTGCTCGTGGACTGCGGCGCCGGGCCCGGCTGGCCCCGCATCCGCGACAATATCGCGGCCATCGGCATGGATCCGGCCGGTATCCGCAGCCTGGTGCTCACCCACGGCCACATCGACCACATCGGTGCCGGCGCGCAGGTGGTGGCCGAGTCGGGCTGCGCCGTGGTGGCCCACGCCCTGGATGCGCCAGCCATCGAGTCCGGCGACCCCCGCTTCACCGCCGCCAGCTGGTACGGGCTGGACCTGCCCGGCCTGCCCGTGAACCACCACGTTCAAGGCGCGGGCGAGCTGCTGCGCTTCTCGGGGGGCGAGCTACGGCTGATCCACACGCCTGGCCACACCCCCGGCTCCATGGTCGCGCTGCTCGAGAGGGGCGGGCGCCGCGTGCTCTTCGGGCAGGACATCCACGGCCCCTTCGACGCTGATTTCCGCTCCGACCTGGATCAGTGGCGCAAGAGCATGGCCGCCCTGATCGCGCTGCGTGCCGACGTGCTCTGCGAAGGACACTACGGCGTCTTCCGCGGCGAAGCGCGCGTGCGGGCCTTCATCGAGGAGCAGCTGGACCTGAACCCCTGAAGCGCTTAGCGCCTGTGGTAGCGCATGGAGAAAGAGAGGGGCACGGGCAGCAGCTCGCCCTGCAGGCTTGCTGAGAGGGTCAGCGCGGCGCCACCCTCGTCCGCCCGGAAGGTGTTGGTGCGCGAGCCCAGGTCGTTCTCGAAGAACATCACCAGCGTGCGCTCGTCCGGCTGGCTCATGCGAGCCGTGTAGGCGTCGTCTTCCCCCTTCAAGCTCCAGGAGAAGGGCTGGCCGTCCAGCGAGGCCGTGATCAGCTGCGTCTCTCCGCAGCCGTAGCGCAGGGTCTGATCCTCGATGTCGATGACCGGCTCGCTGCAGTAGCGGGTGACCCGCCGCAGGTAGGCGCGGGCCAGGGGGCGCAGCAGGAAGTTCAGCTCTTCGACCACCCGCTCCACCCCCGCGTCGATGGAGGCACGCGCCTCCGTTTCGTCCACCTGCACGAAGCGGCCGTTCAGGGGCGAACCCTCTTCTCCGGCCTGCAGGGCCAGCAGCAGCAGCATCGCGGGCAACATGGGCGCTACCTAACGGCCCCCGGCCCCCCAGCCTACTTGCGGCCCGTCTCCAGCTTGCGGCGCACCTCGCGCTTCACCCGCGCCGCGAGCACGGCCTCGTGCTCCTCCATGAAGGCGCGCACCAGCCGCGGTTCGCGCTTGCTCAGCTCCCGCAGCGCCCACGACAGGCCCTTGATCACCATGTCGTCCCGATCCTCCAGCGCCAGCCGGCAGAGCCGCAGGGTGCGCGGCGCGTCCCCTCGGCCCCCGCGAGCCTTCAGGTTCAGCGGCACGGTGCTGACCACGGCGGCGCGACGCCACCAACGGTCCTGGCTGCGCGCCCAGCTGTGCACCGTGGCGTCGTCGATGCGCCCCTCGCGCCAGGCCACGCCAGCCAGCAGCAGGGCGAAGCTGTCCACGGCAGCCCAGTTGTCCATGCCTCGCGCCAAGGCCTCCAGCTCGGGCAGCCCTACTGAAGCCAGCGCGGCCTTGTGCTTTGCCAGCACCATATAGCCGACGATCCGCCCCTCGAAGCTCTCACCCTGCGCCAGGGCCAAGGCCAGGGTCAGCACCTGCTGGGGTGGAGCTCGGCGCAGGCGCCGGGTCCAGTCGCGGACGATGGGGCGCAGCTCGGGCGCCCGGACGCCCATCATGCGCTGGGCCGAGGGCGCGACCTTCTGCGACTGCGTCGCCCGCTCGGGCACGGCCACAGCCTCGAGGGCGGCGAGGATCTCGGCGACCTGCTGCTGGATATCGGACATGGTGGGTTCCCTATCAGCAATTGGGGTCAGGATGTCACCATTACACTTTTCGTCTCTGACGAAAAGTGTAATGGTGACATCCTGACCCCTCTGGGGATAGACAGGCCCCATGCCCGCCGCCACCGGGCGAGCCCGCGACACGGAGGCCCCATGCCGCAGATGCGAACCCCGACCCCCGGCGCCCCTGCAAGGGCCACCCTGGGTGCGGCTTGCGCCCTCTGCCTCTCCAGCGCGGCGTTGGCCGACAACCCCTACCTGGACCGCGAGGGGGACGTGGAGGTCCAGGCCACGTTGGCGGCTTCGGGCGAGACGCTGAGCGCCGCATTGCTGGATCTCAAGCAGCAGGAGCTGCTCTGGCCCGAGGGCTGCACCCGCAAGTGGGAGCACAGCAGCACCTCCCAGGGCGTCGGGGCCAGCGCGCGCCTGACCTACCGCGCCGGCAGCTGGCGGCGTCGGCTGACCGCCACCCTCTCGCAGGCCGACGAGCGGCGCATCGTGCTGGACCACGCGGGCAAGCGCGGCTTCGTGATCACCTGGGACATGAAGCAGGCCGAGGGGGGCACCGCGCTCGAGATGCACACCTGGATCATGGCGCCACCCCGTCCCTTCAAGCGCGCCTACTTCGAGCGCGTGCAGCCCAAGTGGGCCGCCTGCCACCAGGGATTCCTGGAGAACCTGGAGCGCGTGACCAGCCAGTGAGCGACTACCTCTTCGCCCCGGATCGCCTGCGCACGGATTTCGCCCTGATCCGCTGCTATCGACCAGGGGACGGCCCAGCGCTGGCAGAGGCCGTCAACGCCTCCTACGAGCACCTGCGCCGCTACATGCCCTGGGCCAGGCAGCACCGAACTCCACGACAGATGGAGGAGGTGGCACGGCGCTTCCGCGGGCGCTGGCTGCTGGCCGAGGACTTCGCCCTGGGCGTCTTCGCACCGGACGAGCGGCGCCTGCTGGGGGGCAGCGGCTTCCACCTGCACGGCCGAGAGCTCGCCGGGTACGAAGCGGAGATAGGCATGTGGATCCGCGCCGAGGAAGCCGGACAGGGCCTGGGCAGCCAGCTGCTGGGCGCCTTGCTGGCCTGGGGCTTCACGGCCTGGCCCTGGCGCAAGCTGATCTGGAACTGCGCCCCGGACAACGCGGCCAGCCGCGCCCTGGCTGAGAGCTGCGGCATGGCCTGGCAAGGCGTCGCGGGCCAGGGGCAGCAGGAGCGCGCCAGCTACGCCCTGCTGCGCGAGGAACACCCCTTCCAGGTGCCGGGGCGGGCTCCATACGGCTAGTAGTCGGCCTCCCCGTACCAGTAGTACAGGTAGAGGTAGCCGGAGGACTTGAGGGAGTCCCACTCGGTCTGGTACTCGATGTGGCCGCCGCCGTAGGAGGTGACGAAGAACTGGGTGTACCAGGTGCCGCCGTACTCCAGCATCAGCATGTCGTAGGTGCCGTATCCGGCGAAGTAGTAGTCGAGATGCAGGCCGACGGTGTACTCGGGCAGATAGTCCTCGCCATCACAGCCGCCCAGGTCGTCACCCAGGTAGGTGAACTCCAGGTCGTAGGCCCAGTCGCAGTCGGTACAGATATTGGAGCTGGCCGTGCCGTAAGAATCCCACCACATGTCGCAGACCGTTCCGTAGCCGAAGATGTCGAGCTGCAGCTCGCGCACACCCTCCCAGTCCGCGCCGCAGCTGTCGTTGGCATCACCCGGCGTGCCCAGATCGCCATCGCCAAAGAGCGACGTGGCCTCGCACCAGTTGGTGCCGACGTCGTTGGCGACGTAGTCCAGGCTGTCGGGATCCAGGGTCATGGAGGCGCCGATGGGATCCGGGAAGCTGGCTCCATTGTCCCACTCGACGCCGTCGATCTCCAGGCGCCCGTTGTCCAGGTAGAGCTCGTCGTCGCTGTTGGCCAGGGCCATGTCGCTGGTGCTGAACTCGTAGTCCGCCTGAAAGCCGCCATTGGAGCTGGTATCGATGTCGTTGGCGAAGACGAAGTAGCCATCCGCCTCCACGATGGCGCTGCCCGAGACGGTGAAGCTGTTGGTGCCGGCGTCGTAGACGTACAGGCCATCGAGGTCCACGGCCTGGCCGCTGGCGTTGTAGATCTCGAACCACTCGCCAACGCTGTCGAGCACCGCGTCCGGGTTCTGCATCACCTCGCTGATGACCAGGTCGCCCAGGCCCAGCTCGATGACGGACAGCACGGGACCATCGATGCCGTCGCAGTTCTGATCGCTGCCGTCCTCGCTGTCGTCGGTGCCGTCGGGGTTGACCGTCGCGTCCTCGTCGTCGCAGTCGTCTCCGCTGTAGTCGTCGCTGTCGAAGCCGTCGCCATCGGCATCGTAGTCGCTGGCGCCGTCGCAGTCCTGGTCCGCGCCGTCGTACCAGATCTCTTCGGCGCCGGGATTGACCAGGCGGTTGCCGTCGTCGCAGTCCGTATCGTCCTCGAGGAAGCTGGCGGTGGCGTCGCAGCGCTCGACGACGTTGTCGGGATCGCCGTAGCCGTCGCTGTCCGTGTCCGCGTAGAAGCTGTTGAACCCGGTGGCGTCGCCGTCGTCGTCGTCGCTTAGGCCATCGCAGTCCTCGTCCGTGTCGTCCTCGTCGCAGACCTCGGCGGCGCCCGGGTTGATGGCGGCATCGCCGTCGTCGCAGTCGCTGTTGTCCTCCAGGGCGTAGGTGGCGTCCGCGTCGCACTGCACGCTGCCGGCGTCGTCGGCGGCGCCGTAGCCGTCGCCGTCCGCGTCGGGATACCAGCTGGTGGCGGTGGCCGCCAGCAGGCCGGAGTCGTCGTCTTCAGCCACGCCGTTGCAGTCCTCGTCCACATCAGCGTCGTCGCAGATCTCGGTAGCCCCGGGATTCACCGCCGCGTCGCCATCGTCGCAGTCGGTGGTGTCCGCGACGAAGGCTGACGTAGATGCGTAGAATACACCTCTGAACACCTCGAGCAAGAACAAGTAGAATTCC
>CAYVQL010000079.1:0-9628 GCA_964454135.1 uncultured Enterobacterales bacterium
AATCGGCTTTCAACCTTGGCAATGCATCGGTTGGCCGCAAGGATGACCGAGCCCGCCGCCCCTTGCCCGAACGCGCCAACAAGGTCCAACGCCCCGTCCAGTGTTGGAAGCTGAGCAGGTAGCCCGGGTGGCTCTCCAGGCAGAGGCGCCAGGTGGTGGCCTCCTCGCCCAGCCAGCAGCGTTCGATGCGGGTCACGGCCAGTCGCCGGCCCCTCAGGTGCACGGCCCGTGGCTCGACAGCGCCAGCCTCGCGATTCTCCAGCTCCACGCGCAGCCTCTCCATCTCCTACTCCCAGTCAGCCATGGCGCGCCGCACGCGCAGGCGCATGACGCGCAGCTGTTGGTTGTACAGGGTGAGCAGCACCATCACAGACAAGATGGAGAGCCCGATCAAGGTCAGGTAGAAAGCCCAGAACTGGCTGTGTTCCAGACCGAAGCGCAGCAGCTCCATGAGCATCCCGGCCACGGCGAAGCCGCTGCCCAGGTACAAGAAGGCCGCCACGCGCAGCAGCTTGCCGGCTGCCAGGCCGCCCAGGCTCAGCAGCAGCAGGGCCAGGGTCCAACCCGGATCGGGCAGCGCCTGCCCCATGACCGTCAGGTAGATGGCCCCGGCCGCCGCGTAGCGCAGGCCAGCCACCACCCTGGGATCCAGGGCGCGCCGCAGCCGCTGGGCCACCACCAGCACCGACAGGCCCATGGGTCCCACATAGGCGATGGGCTGCTCCCAGCCCAGCTGCAAGGCCAAGCGCAGGGCCGCGGCGTCCAGCAGCAGCGCACCCACGAGCAGGTTGCGCGATCCGCCGCGGAAGACGTGGCGCAGGCAGAACAGGGATCCAGCCGCCGCCAGGCCGAAGAAGCTCAGGCCTTCCAACAGCACGGCGGCGCCCACGGCGACCAGGGCCACGGCGGCACAGCCGTGGCGCAGGGGCAGGGCGAAGGACTGGCCGCGCATCTTGCTCAACAGGGCCGCCACCGACTCCAGCACCAGGCCCAGGCCCACCAGCAGGGGCAGCTCCAGGCGGGGCGCCAGATCCTGCAGCGGCCCCACCAGCCGCAACGCCAGGTAGAAGGCGCCCGCCCAGGCCAGGGTCTGATACCAGCGCTCGGCGCGCGGCTGGCGCCAGCTCTCCCAGGCGGACAGGACCACGGCCAGGCCCAGGACGGAGAGCTGCAGGCTCGAGACGCCGGCGGGGTTCAGCACGCAGAGCGGCAGCGCCAGCAAGCTGCTGGCCAGGCCCAGCCAGCGCTGGCCCCGGCTGGCGGCCCACAGTCCGATCAGCAGTGCCACCAGGGCCGGCAAGCCGGAGCTCAGGCCAGGCCCCCAGCTGGCAAGGGACCCTGCGGGCCAGAGCTGGATCAGGGCAGCTGCATCCAGCAACAGCACGCCTGCCAGCAGATCGCGCGACCCGCCGCGCAGGATGTGGCGCAGGCAGAACAGGGCGCCGGCGGCCGCCAGGCCGGAGAAGCTCAGGCCCCCCATCAGCGCTGCCACCCCCACGCCCGCCAGGGCCGCGGCAGCCGCGCCATGGCGCAGGGGCGCGGCGCCGGCCTGGCCGCGTCGAGCGGCCAGCTGCGCGGCGGCCCACTCCAACAGCAGGCCAAGACCCACCAGCAGGAGCAACTCCCAGCTCACGGGCAGCTCCTGCAGGGGACCCAGCAGGCGCAGCGCCAGGTAGAAGCTGCCGGCCCAGGCCAGCGTGGCGTACCAACGCTCGGAGCGCTGCTTGCGCCAGCTCTCCCAGGCGGAGAGAGCCACCGCCAGGCCCAGTACGGCCAGCTGCAGGCCGGAGACCCCAGCAGGATTCAAGACGCACAACGGCAGCGCCAGCAGACTGCTGGCCAGTGCCAGGCGGCGATGGCCCAAGCTGGCGGTCCAGAGACCGGCCAGCAGCGCCACCAGGGCCGGCAGCCCGGAGCCCAAGCCGGGCCCCCAGCAGGCCAGGGCCTCGGCGGCCAGGAACAGCTGCACCAGGGCTGGGGCCCGCTGGCGGATCAGCAGCCAGCCAGCGGCCAGGACCACGGCTACCAGGGCCAGGGCTGGGGCCTCGTAGGGCAGCAGGGCGCCCAGCTGGGTGGCGCTGCCCAGCAGCAGGCAGAGCCAGGCGGCCTGGGCGCGACCCGGCAGGTAGCTGCGCAGCGCACCGCAGAGCAGGGCCAGCAGGGCCAGGCAGAGGGGCCAGGCGAAGGCCTGGGAGCCGTCCAGCAGCTGGCCGGGCAACCAGGCCAGCAGCGGCAGGCTGGCCAGCAGCAGCCAGCGCTGCCCGCGGTTCCAGGCCCAGGCGGCGACGAAGGGAAGCAGCAGCAAGGCGGGCGGCGCCCCGTCCAGGGGCTGAGCCGACACGGACGGAGCCCAGATCCAGGGCAGAGCCAAGACGGCCAGCGCCAGCGCCAAGAGCGCCACCAGCGCGGCCTGCTCCAGGTCGCGGCGCAGGGCCGGGCTGCGACCGCGCCTGCGCAGCTGCCAGATGCCGGCAGACGCGGCCAGGGCCAACAGGGGGGCCGCCCAGTCCTGCAGCCGCAGCGGCTCTGCCGCGATCCAGGGCATGCAGAGGCAAGCGGCCAGCAAGAGAGCTGCGAAGGGAGCACGGTGCAGGGGGGGGCCCTCAGGGCGCGCGGTCCACGCCAGCAGGGCGCTGAAGAGCAACGCCCAGCCGCCGGCTGCCAGCGGGGAGCCTGTGGCGGGCAGGGCCGCGCAGAACAGCCCCGCCGCCAGGCCGCCCCAGGCCCACAGCCGCGACTGACCCGTGTGTGCCAGCAGCAGGCCGAACGCCAGGCAGAGCGGCGCCAGCGCCAGGTGGGTCTCGGGCTGCAGGGCGCCCAGGACCAGCAGCTCCAGGCCAGCCAGGCCCGCCAGCAGGCAGGCGTACCTGGCCTGCCCGCGGCCGCGGGGGCCCAGCAACCAACCGCCCCAGGCGAAGAGCAGCAGCGCGGCCGGGAAGAACGACAGCGCAGCTTCGGAGCGGCAGGCCAGGCCGAAGACGCTGGCGCTGACAGCCCAGGGCGCCAGGCAACGGGCCGCCAGGCGCTGTTGGAAGAGCAGCAGCAGGCCCAGGGCCGCCCAGAGCGCCGCGAACTGCCAGCTGGCACTGTCCGCCAACAACGCCGTACGCAGCGCCCAGCCCCCCGCCGCGATCAGGGCCAGCCCGGTACCCACACGCCAGCTGGCCTGTTCCAGGCGCCGAATCCAGGTGCGGCGGGCCACCAGCAGCAGGCCGGCCGGGGCCAGCATCAGGGCCAAGAGCAGACCGTCCGCGCCGGGGGCCACGAAGCGCTGCAGCGCCAGCAAGCCCAGCACCACCCAGCCCGACAGGGCCAGCTCCGCCCAGGCACGCCCCGCCCTCAAGGCCCGTAGCGAGATCATCAGGACGCAGGCCGCCAGCAGGTCCAGGCTGGCCAGGGGGCCCTGCGTCAAGGCCACCAGCAGCGCGCTGGCGGCGGAGGCGATGGCCAGGCCGTCGCGCACGGGGCTGGGGCGGTAGTGAGCCAGCAGGGCCAGACCCACGGGCAAGGCCAGCAGGACCGGGCGAGCCGAAAGATCCGGCGTGCCGAAAGCCACGCTCAAGGCGCAGGCCAGCGCGAAGCTCCCGCAGGCAGCCTCCAGGATGGGGGCTTGGCGAGAGAAGAGGCGCGACCCCAGCAGCAGGGCGGCCGCCAGCGCGCAGGAGGCGC
Source organism: uncultured Enterobacterales bacterium (assembly GCA_964454135.1). Taxonomy (GTDB): domain Bacteria; phylum Myxococcota_A; class UBA796; order UBA796; family JAFGLY01; genus CAYVQL01. Next base: position 3,670 of record CAYVQL010000079.1, read on the forward strand.
ACAAGGGCTCGTTGCCCTGCCAGGGCGGGATCAGCAGCAGCACAGCGGCCGGCAGCGCGAAGCCCGTCCCCAGCCAGGCTGAGGGAGCCCCAAGAGCCCGCTGCAGCCAGTGAGCGCCGCGTTGCGACGAAGCGCCGCGCCAGAGCGCCAATGCTGCCGCAGACAGCCAGGCCAGCAGGGCCGCCACGGTGAGCAGCGTGGCGGCCTCGAAGTCGCCATGCACCCACATGCGCCGCACCACGGCCTCCACCAGGCCCAGGCTGAGCAGGCCGCCGTACACCCAGGAGCGGGTCAGAAACATCCAATGGACCAGCAGTAGCGCCAGGGGAAGCTTGAGGGCGGCGCGGGGCAGGCTCTCCAGCTCCAGCATGCAGAGCACGGCCGCCAGGGCCAGCAGGTGGGCCCAGACATGCAAGCCGAGCGCCTGGGCGCGGACCTCGCGGCGCCTCCGGGGCAGCAGCCAGGCCAGGCCCACGAAGAGGCCCGCCGCCGCCACGCAGCAGCAGGCCCAGGCCAGGGGCGACAAGTTCTGCTCGAGACCCAGCAGCAGACCGGCCAGCAGCGTCAGGGCCTGGCCGCAGAGGGCCAGCGCGAGCTCGACGCGCTCGAGTGCGGTGGTGGGGACCACCTGCCGAGGGCGCATCTGCAAGCTGATGATCCACAGGGGAATCCCGATGGCGGCGCAGCCCAGCCAGGGGATGATGTGGGCGCCCAGGCTCAGGGGCAGCAGCAGGGCGGCCACGGGCACCACCAAGCGGGCGCCCTGCAGGAGCACGGCCTGGTTCAGGCGGCCGGCCGCCCAGCGACCCAGGGGCACCAGCGAGACGCAGAAGGGCGCCGCCACCAGCAGGGACCAGGCGGGTTCCGAGACGTACTGGTGTAGCAGCGCGCGCATCCACAGCGCCGCCAGCAGCCAGGGCAGCGTCCCTCGCAGCAGCCCGCGCACGCGCCGCTCCCGCAACCAGAACAGAGCGTGCAGGGGCAGCGCCAGCAGGGCGGGCCGCAGGTCGTCGGGCCGACTGTGGGCCGCCAGCAGCAGCAGAGCCGAGAGCCCCAGACCCCAGCGATAGAGCCCGCGGGCCAGCTGCTCTCGCTGGCGCCAGCCGCTGCGCGCCAGGCCGGCCTCGGCCAGGCGGCAGACCAACAGGTAGGGCAGCAGGGTCAGGCTGTACCAGGCCAGGGGCAGCGGCTCGGATTCATAGCCCAGGGCGTGGCCGGCCAATCCGGCCAGCGGCTCCACGATGGCGCGGAAGAGGTGCGGCAGGGCCAGGGTGAAGAGCAGGGCTGCGGCCGCGCTGCCGTAGATCAACGCCGGCCGACGCCAGTCCAGGGCAGCGCCCAGGAAGAAGCCGCACAGCAGCAGGCCCACCAGGGCGCTCTCGGGGCCCGTGGGCAGGGGGGCCAGGCCCGGTATCAGCACCAGCACCGCGACGGCGGCCAGGCCCAGGGCCAGCACGCCGTAGAGGCCTTTCAAGCCCTGGCCGTGCAGGCCGCGCCAGCGGCCCAGGGCGGAATCCAGGTAGAGCAGACCCAGTGCGACCAGGGCCAGCAGGGGCCCGTAGCCGCCCACGGCGCCGCGGGGCGCCAGGTAGAGGTGGAAGGCCAGGGCGTAGAGCAGCAGGCCGCCGGCCACGGGCGGCAGGCGCCGCCAGCGGGTCAGGGCGCACCACAGGCCAGCCAGGGCCAGCAGCCCGGAGATCAGCAGCCAGCCGGGACCCGAGACCAGGGGAAGCAGCCCCACCGCCAAGGACAGCGCCAGGTAGACGTGGCGCAGGGCCGCGCTGTGGGGCGGCAGCAGGTGGGGCAGGTCGCGCCGCAGCAGCAGCCAGTGGAAGGCGCCCACCGCGGCCAGGGCCAGCAGGATCAGGGCGCCGCGCAGCAGGTCCGCCCCCTCCCAGAGCCCGCCCACCGCCATGGCGTGCACCGGCACCAGGGCCGCGGCCACGCCCAACAGCCAGCGCCGCGCCGCTGCGCCACCAGGCACGCGACCCATGCGGCGCCCCAGCTGGGAGAAGCCGAGGGCGTAGACCGCCAGGAAAGCCGCGATCAGCAGCTGGCGCCAACCCACGCTCAGGCGACTCCAGACCGTGCCCGCCAGGAAGAACGAACCCACCACGGTCAGGCCGACCCCCGTGACCCAACCTACGCGGGCTTTCAGGAAGCCGCCCACCGCCTGAAGGCCGACGCCTCGGCTGGCCTGCGGCGCGGCCGGCAGGGGAAAGGGCTGCGCAGCTGGGGCGCGCGGCGCCTTCTCTTTCGGGGCGCGGGGCGCTTCCTCTGCTTGCGCCGCGCGGGGCTGGGCGTCCCCCTGGGGGGCCGGCAGCTCGCGGGCCGCAGGCATGGCGCTGCGCCCTGCGGAGGCGGGCCTGGGGGATTTCGCTCGCTCCGGCCTGGCGGCCGGTCGCGGCTCCGTCCGAACGGGATCGGGCAGCGTTCGGTGCTTCACCTGCACGGGCTCGGGCGCGGCAGGCGCCTGCAGATCGCGCAGCTCGCGGTGCACGCGGCCTACCAGCACCACCAGCAGCTGTGCGGACAGCAGCTTCTCCTGGTGCCACTGGCCCAGGGTGCCCAGCAGCCAGCGACGGTAGCGCAGCTGCTGCTCGGTACCAAGCTCGGCGTCACAGGTCTCAGCAGACATCGAGCACCTCCGCCACGGGCGTGAAGCGACCGCCGTGCAAGCGACCTGGCACGCCCTGGGCATCGAGGGCGGCCCAGTGGGCCGGATCGCGAGCCAGGCGCTCCTCCAGCAGGGGTAGCTGGGCGCGCGCCGACGCGGGCAGATCCTCCAACAGCTCCACAAAGCGCTGCGGCTGCGCTTGGTAGCCGGACAAGGCCCGGACCTGGGCGAAGCTGGCTCCGCAGGCGCCCTCGAAGGTCGTCTCCAGGCTCGCCACCAAGGTCTCCAGCAGGCTCTGTCCCTGCTGGCGCAGGCGTCGCTCCAGGCGCCGCAGATCCTGCGATCCGGGCAGACTGGCCAGCAGATCCTGCCGGAAGCGCTCCTCGCGGCCCGCATGCGGGGCCAGGTCCCAGATCAGGCGCAGGCTGCCGCGCAGGGCTCCGTGCTCGGGCTCGTGCCGCGGGGCGTAGCGCAGCCTCAGCGCCGCGGCCGTGCCTGCTCCGCGCCGCTGAGCGCGCAGCACGAAGGCGCTGGGCTGCTCGCACCAGGGGGCGGGCAGCAGCTCGGGCCAGGGCGGCGGCGCCTCGCCGTAGCGCTCGCAGCGCACCCGCAGGTCCAGGGCCTCGTCGGCGTCCTGGCGGATGAGCAGCTGCTGGGCGCCCAGCTGGCGCAACACGCCGTAGCAGCCCGCCAACACCGCACCGGCGGACAGCCGGCACTCGGCGCGGCGGGTCTTGAAGCGGCCACGGAAGAACAGGTTCTCCAGGCCCTGTAGGCAAGCAGTGGGCAGGGGCGGACCCAGACGCGAGGGCAGGTCGATGCTGATAAAACCGATGAATAGCAAGCGCGACTCCGGCGTCGGGATTCGCCTCGGCCAAGTGCAAGGATCGTGCGCATGGCGTCTGGGAGCTGAATCGCGGTTCATCGAATCGGGCGGATCGGGCCCTGCAAGGCCCGCTGCCGGCCAGGGAACGCAGCGCGCCGCGCGGGACTCCCGAACTGCGCTGCGCAGCGTGCTGCGAAGGGGACTACGCGCCAGCCCGCCAAGGCTGCGAAGCGCGCTACCCAGCGGCAGCCAGCTCCTCGAGCAGCGCCTGCTCCCGTGCCCACGACAGGCGCTGCGGCCCATCGCGCTGCACCGGGGGCGTGGCCAGGATGTCCCGCACGGTCAGGGCCAGGGGACGCCGCTGCAGGCCGGCCGCCAAGGCGCGGCCGCTGTCGGCGATCAGGGACTCGCCCAGCCGCTCGCGCGGCAACCACATGGGCAGTTCCTCCTCGTCGAGAGCGCGCTCCGACAGCCAGGCTTCGGGCACGGGCACAGGCTGCGCCCGGCCCCCGCCCGCCGCCAGGCAGCAGTCGTAGACCTGTGCCCAGGTCAAGGCCGGGCCAGCCAGGTTGTAGGGGCCCTGCAGGCGCCGCTCGGTGGCTCGCACGGCGAAATGGGCCAGATCGCGCCCGTCGATGACCTGGATGGGGGCCTGGTCGTTGTCGGGGCGCAGCACGCGACCGGGACGGGCCAGCCGCCGCACCCACCAGCTGAAGCGCCGGCTGTGGTCCCTGGGCCCCACCACGTAGCCGGGGCGCAGGATCAGGGCGCGCCGGCCGAAGCGCCGCTGCACGGCCCGCTCGCAGTCGACCTTCAGGGGGCCGTAGCTATGCTCGGTGATCTCCTCGGTTGGGGATCCGCTCCAGCAGCGCAGCGCGTCCCCTTCCCGGATGGCCGAGAGATCCAGGGGCCGGTCCTGGTAGACCGACAGGCTGGAGATGAAGCAATAGACCTCCGCTCCGGCCAACACGCGCGCAGAATCGCCGACCAGGCGCGGCAGGTAGCCGCAGATGTCCGCCACCACCCCCCAGCGTCCACCGGCCAGGGCGGCCAGCCCGCCGTCCCGATCGCCCAGGATCTCCTGGTACTCACCCTCCAGGGCCGCCGGCGTGCTGCCGCGGTGGAAGAGGGTGACGTGGTGACCGCGCCGAATAGCCTCCTGGGCGATGTGATGCCCCACGAAGCGAGTGCCTCCCAGGATCAGCCATTGCGCCATGCCTTCCTCCTCTGTCGGCGGCAACGCCGCTGAGCTCGTGCTATCATCGCCGAGCGCACAGCGGAGGAAAAACCATGTCTTCCAAGCTTGTCCCTCTCTCAGTCCTGCTGCTGCTGGCGGCCTGCGGCTCCGATCCCGAGCCGGCCAGCGAGATCTACTGCAGCGACGAGCTCGACGACGACCACGACGGCGCCACCGACTGCGAGGACAGCGACTGCGCCGACGATCCGGCCTGCGACACGGGGCCAGGCGAGGCCGACGCCGACACCGACGCCGACACGGACACCGACACGGACGCCGACGGCGACACGGACCAGGACGCCCCCTGGGTGCTGAGCGCCGACGCCTACTGCTACTACCACGAGACCGGCGACACCTACTGGCAGTGGGAGGCCAACTGCAACTTCGACGATCCCCAGGGTATGGACACCATCGCCACCTACCACGAGGACGACCGCGTGGCGGTGTTCTCGTCGTCGGGCGCCGAGGTGGCCTCCTACCAGCTGGTCTGCACCACAGAGGGCGGCTGCTACGGCAGCTTCCGGGCCGAAGAAGACGGCATTGGCTGCGAGACGGCCTCCAGCTGGACCTTCAGCTTCACAGTGGCGGACGAGGACGACAACGTCAGCCAGCCATACGAGGTGCAGGGGCGGGCGCTTTAGGGGTTTGACGCCCCTCGTCGGATAGCTGAGCTGTTGGCAGGCATTGAAGGCATTGAGGCATTGAGGCATTGGGGTCAGGTTGCCACCATTACCCTTTCCCCCATTTTCCACATTTCTCCAAGCCCGCCGCGCACTGACTATTTGCCGCGCCCGCCACCCGGTCATGCGGCAGGCCGCCTCTCGCGGGTCGAGCCCGCGACCGCGCAGCGCTCGGCATGTCGAAGAGTCATTGGCTTTGCCTGATGAAATAATGCTGGTCTGTTGAGGATTAAATCAGAAATCGTAATGGTGACATCCTGACCCCCTCTCTTCCCTCTCTTGACCCCCTCTCCCTCTCCTCCCTCTCTGCGCAGACGAATGAGCCGCGGGGGGGATCACGACTCAGGCTCCGCCAGCTCCAGAAAGAGCACGAACTCATCCCCGCAGGTGGCGTAGTCGTAGGCGGGGCAGAGCTCGACGGTGCTGAAGGCCTCGGCCTCGTAGCCAACCGGAGGCGTAGAGCAGTCCGCGCCCTGGGAGACCAGGTCCGCGGCATTGTTCGCGTAGATGTTGCCGGAGAGCGTAGCCGAGGCGCCATCGAGAAACAGTCCCGCACCCAGACCATCCAGAAGCTCATTGTCCTCCAGCAGCAAGCCCGA
>CAYVQL010000079.1:9728-13166 GCA_964454135.1 uncultured Enterobacterales bacterium
CCGACGGTGTAGACCTCTCCGCGCCTCGTTGAGACGATGTTCGAGTCCTTGAGGATCACCGAGGTCCCGGATCCGCGAGCGAGGACACCCGCTGCCGTATTGCCCGACACATCGCAGGACTCGGCCACCAGGTCCGCGTCGCCGGTGACTTCGATACCGTATCCACCCAGCCCTTCTTCGTTGGGCAGGGTGTCTTGGATGGTCGTCTCGCTCAACGCGACCACGGTGTCAGCATCTCTGGCGAAGATGCCCGCGTATCTGTTTCCCGACACCTCGCTGGACTCGAGCTTCAGGCTCGCGCCATAGTGGACCTCGACGCCGCATCCGGCGCCCTCCACGTCCGGCAAGCTGTCCTGGATGGTCGTCTCGAGCAGCACGACCGTCGTGCCGGATTCCGCCGCCACGACGCCTGCTCCTGTGTTCCCCGTCACGTCGCAGGCCTCCACCTCCAGGCTCGCGCCCTCAAAAGCCTCGATGCCGTACCCACGCATTCCGTCCCCATCGGGAAGGGTATCCCGAACCGTCGTCCCGCTCAGATGGACCGAGGTGCCGGAATCGGCAGCGTGGACGCCTGCCGACGTGTTCCCCGACACCACGCAGGACTCAACACGCAGGTTCGCGCCGGCATAGACATCGATGCCGTATCCGAACTGCCCGTCTCCGTCCGCTTGCGTGCCCTCGATGGTCGTCTCTCGGAGCGTGGCGCTGACACCGGATTCCACCACGATCACACCAGCCGCCTTGTTGCCCGAGACCTCGCATGACTCCACGACGAGCGAGGTCTGCTGGAATCCGTCCTGGTAGGCCACGATTCCCACATACTGGCTCCCCACCACCTTCGAATCTCGCAGCGCCACGGCTCCCGATCCGACGAGCACGCCGGTGTAGTTCGACCCGCTCACCGTCACGCCCGACACCTCCAGGCTCCACGACCTGGCGTCCACTAGGATCCCCGGCGTCGTCTCGTCCCCCGCGCTCGCATCGATGATGACCAGCTCCCTGCAGCGCCCCGCCAGGTGTACGTCCGCATGCGAGCGGCCCAGCTCCAGCGTCTCCGGATAGGTCCCGGCAGCCACAGCCACCATCCCACCGCCGGCATCACCCGCCGCATCCAGCCCCGCCTGGATGGAAGCGAAGGGCGCGGCCACGCTGCCATCTCCTCCTTTCGAGGCTGTGATGTCCACGTAGACCGTGCTCTCGTCCAGCTCCGAATCTCCCCAGTTGCCGGTGCCGCAGGCCGCGGGCACGCACTCGCCCTCGTCGTCGACAAGCCCGGTGTCGCAGACGGGCTCGGTCGCGGGCTGGGAGTCGCAGCAGGAGCCCGTGTCGGCGGTCGCGCCTCTCCCGCGCTGGTCCCTATGGCAAGCGTGGAGGAGGAGGGGCGAAAAGCCGAGGGCAAGGCTGGGGCGCAAGTTCGGATCTCGAAGCTGGATTGACGAGAGGACTGCTCGAAGTATGCCTACGCGAAGGAGGGACGTCGAGGCGGCTTGCGAATTGGATTCGTGGCAGGGCCGGCTTTCACGAAACCCCTCTCTCGCAAATTGGCCGGGATATACCCTCAATAGAAGACGCAGGATCACTGCCCCCTCTCCAGGAAAGAACATATCCCATGAGGCCCTTCCAGCAGAACCTTGCACTGTTGACCTGCCTGGCCCTGGCGCTATCCGCGGCGTCCGCCTGCACCCAGAACGATGTCGAAGATCCCGGCGGCGACAGCGGACCCCAGCAGCCCGCCGACTCCGACGCACCCGGCGACACCGACACCACTGGAACGCCCGTCGACACCAACGACACCAGCGACACCGAAGTTCCTGACGACACCGACGACAGCGGGGAGCCGGTGGAGGTCTTCGACTGCTCCACCGTGCCCGAGCTGCCCGAGCCCGAGACCATCATCAAGGGCGCCAAGGGAGAGAAAGGGCTGGCCTTCGACGATGAGGGTCGCATCGTGGGCAGCGACGGCGACTCGCTGATCAAGGCCACCTACGACGGCGACTGGGAGCTGTGGATCCCCGGGGCCGGCGACGTCGAGGGCCTGGCCTACCTGTCGGGCGGCGATCTGATCTCGACCTACGGCTATGGCTCGGGAGAGGTCAAGCGCTACACGCCGGAGGGGGGGCAGACGACCCTGGTGGCCGGCTTGAACAACTACTCCGTGGCCATCGGCTCCAACGACATGATCTACGCCGCGGGCTGGAACGGAGCCTTCATCATCGACCCCGACACGGGCGAGTACAGGAAGCTCTACAAAAAATCTCCGAAGACGACCTCTGGAGTCTCGCCGCGGTCGCTCGCCTTCTCGAAGGACTACCGCAAGCTCTACGTCGGCACCATCGACAGCTCAGGACGGATCTACACCATCGATCTGGACGAAGATCTGCTCCCGGCAGGCGATCCGCAGCTCTTCGCCGAGGGAGTCGGGCACGGCTGGCACGACGGCATCGGCATCGACATCTGCGGCAACGTCTATGCCGTGGACTACGCTTCTTCGTCGCTCTACCGGGTCTCGGCCGATGGCAAGCAGGTAGACAAGCTGGTGGACTGGTCGGAGAACTCGCGCGAGTTCGCCCACGGCCTGAGCTTCGGCAGCGGCATCGGCGGCTGGCGCATCGACGCGCTCTACCTCCCCGAGCCCCAGAACGACAGCCAGGTGAAGGAGATCGTGCTCGGCGTGCCCGGCAACCGCTGGGAGGGCAAGGTCATCAACGGAACCTGACACCTGCCATACAGGAGCCCCCATGTCCCGCACCCGCATGATGAACGCCAGTCCGGCAAGCGACGAGGAGCCCGCCTCCCCACGCACCACCATCGTCGGCGGCCAGCCCCAGGAGCATCCCGGCACCGTGCCCGTGCCTACGGGCATCCAGGTGCTGCTGCGCCTGGCCGCGCTGGATCCCGCCTTCCGGCGCCAGTTGACCGAGCGCCGCGGCGACGTGGCCCAAGCCGCGGGCGTGGATCTCACGCCCTCGGAGCGCGCCATCCTGGCGGCCATTCCGGCCGCCCAGCTGGAACAGGTGGCCGCCAGCATGCCGCCGCCCCCGCCCCCGCGGCGCGAGTTCCTGCGCAAGACCGCGGCCACGGCCGTGGTGCTGCTGGGAGGCGCCGCCATGGCCGAGCCCCTGGCGGGTTGCATCGGCGAGTGCGTGCCAAGGTCCGATCGGACGCAGATGCCCCTAACGGGGGGGGCCGCGCCCGACCTGCCCCCCACCGACACCTCCCAGCCCCCGCCGGAACAGCCTGTGCAGGGCGAAGACGAGGACGACGACGACGACGACGTCATCCCCGAAGCCTCCGAAGGGAAGCAGGAAGCCGAAGAGGCGCCCGAACGCCCAGAGAGACGCCCTCAGAAGACCGGCGGCATCTCGCCCAGCCTACGCCGCAAGCACACGGAGTGAACATGCTGCCCGTACCCACCGGCATCCAGGTGCTGCTGCGCCT
>CAYVQL010000079.1:13266-36853 GCA_964454135.1 uncultured Enterobacterales bacterium
GGGATCGTCCCCGACATCCCCGAGGACACCGGCGAGCCCGTGCCATCCAGGCCCAAGGATCCCCACCCGACGCGGGGCATCACCCACCACGAGCCGCCACCCCCTCGGCCCGACCAGCCACCGCCGCCCACCGGGATAGCGCCCGATGTGCCCCAACCCCAGGAGGAGCAGCCCCAGCAGGAGCAGCCCCAGACCATCCCGGAGCTGGAAGAACCCCCTGTGGAGCGGCCAGAGGCGCGCGAGACCGAGACCGGCGCCGCCCCTGACGAGCCGCCACCCAAGGCCAGCGAAGACGCGGCTTCGGCCGAAACCATCCCGGAACCTCCCAACGACTAGGGGCCCCCTTGGCCGACATCACCATCCTCAACCTGAACATGCTCTACGTGCGCTACTTCGACACGGTCGAGCGCGAGCGCCACCTGCCCCTGGGGCCCCTCTACGTCACGCGCGCCCTGGAGGACGCCGGCTTCGAGGTTGATTTCCGCGACTACCAGCTGCACGAGGCCGACGAGCTCTTCTCCAGCGACGAGATCCTGCGCTTCCTGGCGGATCCGGCCCCGGTGGTGGGCTTCTCCTGCATGGCCAACCTGCTGCCCTTCACGCTGCTGGCCATGCGCGAGTTCAAGCGTGCCTACCCGGATCGTACGCTCCTGCTGGCGGGCGTGGGCGCAAAATCGGTGGAGCGGCAGGTGCTGCGGCGTTTCCCCTGGATCGACATCGTGGTGCGCGGCGAGTCCGAGCGCCTGGCGCCGCAGCTGCTGGCGGCCCTGCAGGGCCGCGGCGCCTTGGAGGATGTGCCGGGCACCAGCTTCCGCGCCGGGGAGCGAATCGTCGAGAACCCGCGCCCCGCGCGCATCCAGGAGCTGGACGCCATCCCCTCTCCCGCCTTCCACCACGTGGACCTGAGCCGCTACACCGGCTTCGGCATGATCACCTCCCGCGGCTGCCCCTACCCCTGCACCTTCTGCTCGGTGGCGCCCATCTGGGACCTGCGCGCCCACCACCGCTCGCCGCGCTCCATCGTGCAGGGCATCCGGCAGCTGCACGAGCAGGCCGGCGCCGGGCTCTTCCTGTTCCAGGACGAGTTCTTCGTCTCGGGCAAGCGCCGCGTGATGGAGTTCTGCGACGAGCTGGCCCGCAGCGGGCTGGACATCATGTGGAAGGCCTTCGGCCGCATCAACCTGACGGACGAGGAGATGATGCGCGCCATGGAGGCTACCGGCTGCGTGGAGATCCGCTTTGGCGTGGAGTCGGGCTCGGACCGCGTGCTGGAGCTGTGCCGCAAGGGCTTCTCGGCCGAGGACACGGTGGAGGTGGTGCGCCAGGCCTGCGGCGTCTTCCGGCGCACGGACCTGTTCTACGTCTGGGGCTTCCCCTTCGAGACCATGGAGGACTTCTACCAGTCCGTCTTCCAGATGGTCTCCTTCCGCATGATGGGCGCGCGCATCCTGCCCTCGCTGCTCTGCCTGCTGCCCCAGACCGAGATCTTCCGCCAGCATGTGGACCCGGCACAGCTGGAGTTCGCACCGGATCTCTTCCCCGAGTACATGATCACGGGCCACGAGGTGAGCTGCCACGCCCACGTGGAGATCCGCCCCGAGCACCGCCAGGTCTTCGACTTCATCCAGGCCCACCCCGACATCTTCCCGGGCTTCTTCCACATCGGCCTGCGGGACAACATCCGCCCCAAGCTGCGCGTGCTGCAGGAGTTCGGCTTCTACCCGGCCTCGGAGCGGGAGCTGCAGGAGCTGGAGTCCTGCGGCGCCCACTCGCCGCACCTGCACGAGAGCCCGTTGAATGAGAGCCAGCGCGAGCTGGCCACGCGGGCGGATTGCTGAACTCCCCGCGCTAAGCCCGCACGCGCCACACCGTGGTCTCTCGCAGCCAGGCCCCCCGCGTGTCATTGTCGGCGGGCGCGTCGTAGGTGCCCAGGGGCTCGAGCCCGTCTTCGAGGAAGCCACGCCCGGGATCCCCGATGAGCACGGTCACGCCACGGGCTGCGAGATCCCGAAACCAAGCCAGGGCGCGCCGCGTGATCTCCTCGTCGTAGGTCATGTCGCCGGCCAGCACCAGGGTGACCCCCAGCTCCCTGTCCGCCGGCCGGCCCAGCAGGTCCCGCGTGCAGGTCTCGATGGCCAGGCCATTGGCGGCGGCGTTGAGCCGGCAGGCAGCCTCGCAGACCGGATCGATGTCCGCCGCCAGCACCTGCGCCGCGCCGGCCCTGGCCGCGCCCAAACCGCAGATCCCACAGCCCGCTCCGAAATCGAGCACGCGCCCGCTCATCAGCTGCGGGTGGTCCATCACGTAGCGCGCCAGCGCCTGGCCTCCGGCCCAGGCGAAGCCCCAGAAAGGCGCGTCCACGCCCTGCGCCTCCAGCTCCTCGGGCCTGCAACGCCACCAGGGGCAGTCCTCGGTCACCAGGTGCAGCCGCAGCTCGGGGCAGAGGAAGGGCGCCACTAATCGCGTATTGGCGAGCACCAGCTGCTCTTGGTCGGGGATGCGCATGGCGCGCGCTCTATCTCGCGCCCTGGGGAGGGGGCATCTTCGCCTCGCAGCACCGGGGACAGCGAGCTTCAGTCTCGCTCTGCGACCTCGATCGCCAGATCGGCCAGGTACAGGTGGCACTCCACCCACAGGTCCGGATCGATGGTCAAGTTCTCCTCGTCGCAGATCAGCGCGTCGGTCAGACAGTCGAAGTAGTCGGAAGTATCGGTGTCGAGATCCTCGATCCCCTCGCAGTCCACGAAACCATGAAAATCGAAATCGCCGCATTGGCCCGAGACCGCGGCGGTCCAGTCCTCGCAAGGTACGACGGTGTCACCCGTCGCGCGCCAGTAGCCGCAGCCGCCCGTGATGAGCACCTGTCCGAACAGACAGATGGCGCGCGCATCGGCCCAGCGGATGGCCGGCCGCGGATAGCCGGGCTCGGACAACCGGCTCACCGGGCGCCGCCGGAGCTCCTGCTTCCTGCACGAAGACGAAGGCATGCCCACTTCCTGGCCTGGGTCCATTCCTACCGTAGCACGCACTTCTTTTCGCGTCGCTCGCTACAATTCCTCCACCCACCAACGCTCGAAGTGCAGCTCCTCCAGCTCGTCTGCGGGGATGCCCTTGCCCAGCCGGTCGCAGAGCTCGCCGAAGGTCGTAGGGTAGTAGTGCAGCGAGCCGCCGCCGTAGTCCGAGACCGAGGAGAATTCGACGGAGAGGAAGTCCTCGGGCTGGCGCGGGGCCAGGAACTGGTGGAAAGCGGCCTCGTCGTGGTCGCACCCGTGGCAGCGCGTCTGTTCCCTTTCTCCATGTCGTGGCCTACGCCATCGAGGGGCGACGCGGACGCCTTCGCGCTAGGGAGAACCGCGTGATGTGCTCGCGCCGCCACCTCCTCGCCACAGCGCTCTGCTCCCTGCTCGCCTGCAGCCGCGCCAACCGCCTGCTCGACAGCAGCGGGACGGACTCGGGCGCGGAACCCGGCGACAGCCTCAGCGGTGACAGCACCCACGACACCGCTGTGGAGCGGATCGAGTGGGAACTCGGCCCCGAGGAGCAGGCCGGCAGCTTCGAGGGCTCGCGCCCCAGCATCGCCGTGGACTCCCTGCGCCAACCCCACATCGTCATCGACAAGGACTGGTCGGACACGCTCTACATCTACCACCGCATCGACGGCGCCTGGAGCGAGGCCCTCTTCGCCCAGGGCAACTGGGGCTCCGACCGCAACTACCTGCCCCACATGGAGATCGACGCCCAGGACCGGGCTTGGATCTCCTCCTGGTACGCCACCACGAACGTGGAATCCGAGTGCGGCCAGGGCGTGTGGCTGCTGGGAGACATGGCCACTGCGCCCACCGAGGTCTTCCACGTCAAGATCTACATCACCTGGGCCAACGGCAACCTCTCCATCGACCCCCAGCAACCCGATCGCGCCGTGGTCATGGCGCGCGACGGATCCTGGCAGGCAGTGGACACGGCCGGCAGCGTCGTGGACTCAGGCGACCTCTACCTGGGCAGCACGGGCGAGAAGCTGCGCTTCCTGATAGCGCCGCGGGACGGCCAGCAGGGCGTGTGGCACGGCGTGATGAGCGGCTGGAACGAATACGACAGCGCCTACCGAAGCTCGCTCATGGATGAAACGGTCAGCTGGGCCAGCTACAGCGCCTACGACGAGCAGGGCGAGGACACCCTCCACCCCGGCCTCGGCCTCGACGGCGCCGATCCGCGAGTGGCCTACATGGCCATATCCTACGATCCCGGCGTGGTGTTCAACGTCTGGGACGGTGAGCGCATGGTCTTCGACACCGCCAACCTCCCGGTCGTCGACGCCAGTCCCGCCGAAGACGGCAATGGCAGCGACCGCTTCGGACCCCAATGGGCCCCCCGGCGCGGCGGCGGCGCCTTCCTCTGCTGGACGAGCGGCGACGGCTGGATTCGGGTGACGGATGTCTACCCCGACGGCACCATGGGCGAACCCCAAACCGTCACCGAGGGCAAGCGTTGCGCCATGGCCACCGACGACCTTGGCCATCTGCACCTGGCCTATGTCAACGGCGGCATGCGATACCGGCTGCTGCTGCCGCCCACATGAGCCAGCCCATGCGCACCAACTCACCGCTCCTCCTTCTCTGCTCCCTCTCGCTGGGCTGCAGCGCCCAGCCCAGGCTCGTCGACAGCTCGGGCACGCCCGGCGACAGCGCGCCCTCGGGTGACAGCGCCTCCCCTGAACCGGACACCCTGGCTCCCGTGGCGATCCCCGCCCAGGAGGACTGGACGCGGCAGGGCCTGGCCATCGAGGCCGGAGAGGCCGGCTCCTGGGACGCTCGCCTCTACGGTCAGATCAGCCCCAGCACGGTGCTGAAGAAGGATGGTCGCTGGCTGCTCTACTACGTGGGCGCCGACGGCGACCGCTCCACCGACGGCGGCCCGCGGCATCGCGCGCTCGGCGTGGCCACCAGCGAGGACGGGATCCGTTTCACCAAGCACCCCGGCAATCCCGTGCTGGATCACCTGCCCCACGGAAACGAGGAGGAGGGTGTCTTCTCGGCCGGCGTCACCACCGATGGCGACGGCCGTGTGGCGTTGTACTACGCCGCCATCCACGCCTCGGACTCCACGACGGAGTCGGTGCAGGGCTACGTGGCCCTGGCCACGTCCAGCGATGGCCTGCACTTCGAGGACCAGGGATACGTCCTGGCCTGGGACGACCCCAGCGTCTGGGGCTACGGCGACGAGCTCTTCCCCTTGGGAGCCCTGCGCACCAGCGACAGCTGGTTCGTCTACTACGGGGCCAAAGGCCACGAGGCCAGCTGGGACCTGGGCATTGCCTGGGGCGCATCCGCCACGGGGCTGTCCTCCACCGCTGCGCTGCTGGTCAGCGGCGACGTCATCGGAGGCTGCGACCCGGTGCCCGTCAGCGAGGACGAACTGGCCCTTTTCGTGGTGCGCGACTTCGAAGACAACCTCATCGAGGTCCGCCTCGTCCCCCGCTCCGACCCCGGCGCCCTGGGCGATCCGGTCCGGACCTACAGCGCCTTCGAGGGCGCCTACCGCCACACCACCGTCCTCCTCGACCGCGAGACCTCCACCTGGTTCATGTATCAGTCAACCGACCGCGAGGAGGACGGCAACCACGTAGTCGTACGCAGCGCGCCCATGGTGACGGAGTGAGAGTGCAGCGAAAAGGCTGGCCCCCGCTGGCTGCCTGCCAGCGCACCCCGTCCATCCGTCGACGCCAGCGCGCACTCCACCGAATCCCGCGACAGCGCATGGGACGCGACGGAATCTCTCGTGCTGGACGCTCGCCCGCTTCGCCGGCGTACTGGCCCGCCCCGCCGTGAGGTTCCTCAGCGCACCGAGCTACAGCCCCTCCACCCACCAGCGCTCGAAGTGCAGCTCCTCCAGCTCGTCTGCGGGGATGCCCTTGCCCAGCCGGTCGCAGAGCTCGCCGAAGGTCGTAGGGTAGTAGTGCAACGAGCCGCCGCCGTAGTCCGAGACCGAGGAGAACTCGACGGAGAGGAAGTCCTCGGGCTGGCGCGGGGCCAGGAACTGGTAGAAAGCCGCCTCGTCGTCGGCGTAGCTGGCCCAGCAGGGCAGCTGGTAGGAGCGCCACAGGCCGGCTTCGCTGTCCAGGTAGATGGGGAAGTTGTGGATCACCCAGCCGCTGAAGGCCACGTACTGGCCCGCGGCCACAGGCACGCCCAAGCCCTTGAGCACGGTGCTGACCACCGTGGTGTGGCTGCCGCAGTCGCCATAGAGCTCGCCGTAGGCCTGGTACATCTCCTGCTGCACAAGCGGGCTGTTGTCGTAGTAGTAGACGGTCTGCCCCATGACCTCGCCCCAGTAGTCGCTGCCCGCCTCGACCTCTTGTCGCCACTGCTCGCAGAGCGCCTCGTCCAGCCAGCCCTTGGCGCAGAAGGCCTCCATGGCCTCGGTGTAGGTGCGGTAGTTCTGCACCTCGTCCATCCAGTCCTCGACGGCCGCCACGGTGTCGCCCAGGTCCTCGTCGCCCAGCAGGCCCAGATCCTGGGCCAACTGCAGGTACCACTGGGCCAGCTCCACGGTGAGCACGTCGAAGGCGTAGCCCTCGGCGTCCAGGGGCTCGGGCAGCGAGTAGAGCGGCAGGGCGCCGTACAGGACGCTCTCCAGGCCGCGCCAGGACCAGGCCGCCTTCTCCCAGACGCTCTGCTCCGCGATGCGCTCCAGGGAGAGCCCCCACTGGAACCAGGCGGCGCCGTCGGCGCGCACCTGGTCCAGGATGTCGGACCGCACCACCAGGCGCAGCGGAGCCTCGGCCAACGCCGAGGCCACGGCCAGCGCGGGATCGGCCAGCACGTCGGCAGCCAGGGCCAGCTCCAGCAGCTCCTCGATGGGACCGTGGGTGACCTGCTGGCGCAGGCTCAGCCAGGGTGCCAGGTCGTAGGCCCCGCTCTCGACGTCGTAGGTGATGGCCTGGATGCGCAGCTGCCCATCGCCGCCATCCGGCGCGATCTCGTCCAGGGGCACGGCCAGCTCGGCCACGCTGCCGTCCGTGGCCAGCTCCGCCCACGAGAGCGAGCCGGTCCACTGGTAGCCGTCGGAGATGGCCGGACCGCGCCACTCGTAGGCGTAGCTGAGTAGCTGTTCGCCCTGGTTCAGGAGCAGCACCTCGGCCTTGCCCAGGGTGCCCTGGCCGTGGTCCAGGTAGAAGCCTACGGCCACGTCCTCGGTCAGCTCGCCGTCGACGCGGATCATCAGGTGCAGCTGATCGCCCGCTGCCAGGCCCGCCACCTCCAGCATGTCCACGCTGGCCTGCACGCGGCCCGCGGCCTTGGAGACGCGGGGGGCGTCGCCCCAGTCGTCGTCCAGGCCATCCACGGCCGGGGCCTGGCTGGCGTCGACGAAGCCCCCGACGGGCAGCGAGCGCAGCAGGGCGATGGCCCGCGCGTCTTCTTCGGCTACGGCCTCGACCGCCGCGGCCAGGTCCCCCAAGGCCGCCAGCTCCTCGTCGTCCACGCCGTCCGTCAGCCGCGGCAGGGCGGCCAGGTCCAGGGCCAGCTGGGGATCGGCTGCTTCCACCCGAGCCAGAGCCTGCTCGTATGGATCGGGGGCGTGCTCGCCGGTCTCGCTCCGGGTCTCGGAGTCGTGGCAGCCCGCCAGCAGGACCATGAGAGTGGCAGCGCGCGACATGGAGGCCTTCCCAGCTGAGTGGTCACCCTCAAGAGTAGCCGGGCGAAGCGAGCTTGTTGACGTCGTGCGCCGCGGGCGCAGGACGCCGCGACGGGGCTATGCTCCCGTCCGTCCGGATCACTCGGGAAGATCCCGCCCTCGGGAGCGCTTGAACAAGCATGCGCCTGGCCATGCTCCTCATCTTCGTCCTGCTGACACCGGGCCTGGCCCGCGTGCTCTGGCAGCTGGCACTGACGCTGGGCAGCGATCTGCCCCTGACGCTGCGCCTGGCCGCGGGCCTCGCCGCGGGCGCAGCCCTGCATCGCCTGCTGCTGCGCCGCCTGCCCGGCCTGATGATCTTCCAGCACGAGGCCAAGCACGCCCTGGCAGCCCTGCTCTTCCTGCGACGCATCGAGCGCTTCTCGGTCACCTGGCGGCGTGGCGGCGAGGTGCGCTACGGGGCCGGCTTCGGCGGCCGCTTCGGGGACCACACCATCGCCATGGCCCCCTACTTCGCCCTGCCCCTGGCCCTGTGCGCCGGCGCGCTCCAGCCCCTGGTGCAGCCGAGCTGGCAGGCCTGGTATCAGGCGCTCTTCGGCGCGCTGCTGGCCATCGACCTGCTCAACATCGTCGTCGATCTGCGCAGCAACTTCAGCAAGGACCGCTTCGTCACGGTGGGCGGCCAGGTGGCGCGCACGGACATCGGCCAGCGCGGCTACGCCTTCACCGTGGCGGCCGTGGCCTTCTTCGGCGCGCTGCTGCTGATCATCGCGCTGTCGCTGGCACTGCAGGGCTACCAGAGCCTGCCAGCCCTGGCCCAGGCCGTGGGCGCGGCCTGGTGGGACACGGGGGTCTGGCTGTGGGCGCGCGGAGGGGAGCTGGTGCGGGCGCTGCGCGCCTAATCCCCTTTCCGATCCCAGCCGAACCTGCGACACGCGCGTCCCGCGCTGCGCCCGCGCTGCGACCCGCATGGGATGCGCCCAGGCACCTCGAGGCTCCGATCGTCGTGCTTCAGCGCCGAAAACCAGGTTCCTGACCCGGCACGGATCTTGCGAGAGCGGATGGCGCCTCAAACGCCGCCAGGAGCGCCCATGAGATCCGCCGCCGAAGCCAGGAAAAGGACCCCTGCCCGATCCTTCGTCCGCCTCTGCCTCGCGACCCTCATCATCGCATCCCTGCAGGCCGCCCAGGCCCAGGCCCAGACCTGCGACGGCCCCAGCGAGGCCGGCAGCAATCCCCTGGAGCAGCTGATCGAAGCCATCCGGTCGATCCTGGGCATCGATGGGGGAGGAGGTGGCGAGGCCCCGCAGATCGACACGGTCGAAGACGTCATCGAGGCCCTGCAGAATGGCCAGACAGACGAGGGCTTCCGCGAGGCCGTCGGCGATCTCTTCGAGCCGCTGGACATGGACGAGTCCCACGAGGCCATGGAGGCCATCCGCGAGGCCGGGCTGCAGCGGGAGCTGCTGGAGGCCCTGCTGCTCACCGAAGACGGCGACCCGGTCGACAGCGAGCTGGTGGACGCTGTCGAGAGGCTGCTGGACACCGGGAACCTGGACTTCTACATCGACGCCTTCGCCCGCTACTCCTTCCAGTTCTTCGACCCGGACGAGGACGAGACCGCCAGCGACGACAACCACTTCGATCCCAACCGCGACGGCGTCTTCCTCAACGAGGATCTCTGGGACGGCATCGACGCCGAGCTCGAGACCGTGGCCCACGAGTGGTTCCACGCCTACAACGAGCTGCACGGCGACATCGACGGCGCCATGAACGAGGGCTTCGCCATGGCTATCGGCCAGTGGGCCCTGGGCCAGGACTCCTACAACCTGGCCGAGAAGATCTACGGCACCAAGAACTGGAAGCGGGACAGCGACGGCAACGAGGACTACCCCCTGGGCGACGCGACCGTGGCGGACGCCGAGCTGCGGGAGATCCTGGAGGCCATCGCCGAGCGGGACATCAGCGACGTGGCCTGGGACGACGCCAGCCGCCTGCAGCGCGACTACCAGGATTTCTGGGAGAGTCAGAACCGCTTCCCCAGCGACGAGTGGTGGCCCTTCGTGGAAGAAGCCACGGCCGAGATGCTCAAGATGCACGCGGCGGAAGACAACCGCTACCCGCCCACCCCCGAGGCCACGCCCACGCCTTGAGGCCGAGGTCCGGCTACCAGATCGCATCCCCGAAGCGCCGCTCGTCGGCGTGCAGATCGAACAGGCCGACACGCGCGACGCTGCGCGCGGGCGTGCGCCACAGGCTCATGGCCTGCTCGCCCCCCAGGGAGAGGGCGACGTGCACGGGCTCTCCGCCCTGCACGAAGAAGACGAACTGCCCGGCGGCCGGCAGCTGCCCCGCTTCCCGGTCCACGGGGACGGACGCGTCGAAGCCCAGCACGCTCCAGGCCAGGACCAGGGCGCGCCCCGAGTCCGGTTCGACCATGGAAGCGTAGGTGTTCACGATCCAGGCGGCGCTGACCGCTCCCACCAAGAAGGCCGAGTACAGCAGCAGCTCCCAGCAGTTCATGCTCTCGAAGGCCGGCAGCTCCCCCTGGCCCTGGTTCACGAAGAAGAACTCGTAGAAATCGCTCCCGCCGCTCCTGGGCATCTGCCAGGTGAGAGACCCCTCCAACAGGGCCGCGCCCAGCGCCGCCCGCTGATCCTCGGCGTAGCCTGCGAAGAGCTGCTCCGGATCGGCCTGCTGCAGCGCGTACATCCGCTCCTCGGTGGAGGCGGCATGGATCAGCTCGCCCAGCTCTTCCACCGAGGGCAATTCGCCGGCGGCCAGCGCCTTCTCCAGGTCCTCCAGCAGCCCATCGGCCAGCTCGTCATCCTGCTCTCCAGCTTCCTCGCCCTGCGTCGAGGGCTCGCAGCTCCTGTCCTCTTCCTCGTTCTCCTCCCAGCCCAGGCCCTGCGGGATCTCCAGCTGAGCCAGGCCGTCCTCGCTGCCGAGCAAGTCCAGGAAGCCGTCCAGATCCAGGCTCCAACCCGCCGCTTGCGCGCCCGAATCGGCCCCCTCCTCCTGCGCACCCAGCTCGGCGGCTTCCTGCTGGTCCTCCTCGGCGGCCTCGGCCTGCTCCGTTTCCTGGCTGCGGAGCAGGCCCAGCCGCTCCAGCAGCGCCTGGTTGCTGCCAAACTCCAGCAGCGCCCGCTGCGCAGCGGATTCGGCGACCTGTGCCTGCGCGCGCTGACGATCGTAGGCCTGGCTCGGCATCTCTCGCTCCTCTGCTGGGGACGAGCAGTGCAGAAGCAAGGGCCGCGCCAGCCGAAAACCGGCGTTCCATGGTTCGTCGACCGTCGAAAGCGTCGAAGTTCGACGCTCAAGTTCGTCACCTGTCGGGCGGTGTTCTATAGAGGTGGGCGCAACCCGGAGGTCCCCCATGCCCATCGAGATCCCGCCCCCGGCTGCCGGCCCTCGCCCCCTGCCGCGCCTGGTGGGCCACCACTGCTTCGCCTGCGGCAGCGAGAATCCCCGCGGCCTGCGGATGCGCTTCTTCCTCGAGGGCGAGACGGTGCGGACCGATCTCTCGCTGCACCTGGACTTCGTGGGTTGGAGCCGCATCGCCCATGGCGGCATCGTCTCCACCATCCTGGACGAGGTGATGGCCTACGCCGTCATCGCCCTGCGGCGCGATTTCTTCGTGACGCGCAGCATGCAGCTGCGCTACCTGCGCCCGGTGCCCGTTCAGGCGCCCCTGGTCCTGCGGGCTGGGCTGCTGCCCGACGAGGACGCGCATCCGCGGGTGATCAGGACCTGGGGACGGGTGGAGGACGAAGAGGGCCACCTGCTGGCCCGGGCCACAGCCGAGATGGCGCGCATCGCGCCGGACCGCCTGCCCCTGGACGAGCAGCTGCGCCAGGACATGGAGCGGCTCTTCGCGCTGCTGGGGGAACAGTAGCGAAAGCTGCTCAGTCCGCGTCTGCCGCCGCGATCTCCTCCGCCGAGGGCAGCCCCCCCAGGCCGGGCCGGGTCAGCGAGGCCGAGGCCAGGCGCACGGCGTAGCGCGCCGCGGACCAGGGGCAGCCCGTGCGCTGCAGCTGCAGGAAAAAGGCGGCCGCGAAGCGGTCCCCGGCGCCGGTGGGGTCAGCCACCTGCACGGCCGGCGCCTCGAAATCCCTCCGCTCGCCTCGCCAGAAGACCCGGGCGCCGTGGTCGGCCCGCGTGACCACCAGCAGGCGCGCCAGCTCGGCCCAGCGCCGCAGCTGGTCCCAGTCCCCCTCCACGTCCTCGATGCTGAGCACCGTGGCGTCGGCGCGCGCCAGCACCTGGGACGCCGAGGTCCAGGGCACGCGCCGCACCCGCCCCTGGTCGTCCCAGCCGCGCATCCAACCCTGGGGCGTTACGCCTACCAGGGCACGCGGGAAGGCGTCGATCAGGGTGGGATCCATATCCTGCGCCACCGGACCCAGGTGCACCAGGGGAGCCTGCAGCCAGGCCGAGGGCACGCTGTCCGCATCCAGGTCGTCGGCCCGCTGGTGCAGGATCTGCGTGCGTCCGGAGGCGACGTAGCGGTTCTCGAAGCTGGTGCTGCAGGCCGATGGCTGGCGCCGCAGGGCGATGCCGCGCAGCGGGGACAGGTCCAGGTCCTCGGCCGCCGCCGCGACCAGGCCCACGCGGACGCCCAAGGCGCGGGCCATGGTGGCCGAAAACGCCCCTGTGCCCCCCAGCAGCGAGCCGCCGTCGGGCAGCAGATCGCGGGTCAGGCTGCCCAGCAGCAGGTAGTCGATGATCTCATCGCGCGGCAATTCGGGATCCGGGTCTGCAGAAGCCCGGCCTGGTAACACGGGCCAGGGCCGAGGACTCGCTCTCCCGACCGGGCCTCAGCGAGTCCGGCGCCGCCTCCCCAGGCCCACGCCGGCCAAGACCAACAGCAGGCCGTAGGCCTGCTGCGCCCTGCCCCCGGGGCCCTGCCCCATCTTGCCCTGGCTGCACTCGCCGCAGTGTCGGTAGCCAGGTCCGCTGGCGCTGTCTTCCTGCGCAGAGCTGTCGTCGGGCGTGTCGGGATCGCTGTCCGGCGCGATGTCGCCCGTTTCCCGGCCATCGCAGTAGTCTTCCGGATCATCCACATCGTCGCCCCCCGCGCAGCTCTGGGTGATCCAGATCGGGCTGGACCAGGCCAGCTCGCCATCGGCCTGGGTGACGTCCAGCCAGACCGCGTAGTCGCTGCCGTCCCAGTCGCTCCAGGGATAGCTGCCCTCCACGTCCAGAGCCGCCGGCGCGGCCATGTAGATCTCGCCCGGCGTGCCGCCGTCCGCGATGAGCGCCTTGCGCAGCTCCACCTGGGTGATCTCGGCTGTGCCGTGCAGGTTCCAGGCGAAGGTCGGCTCCAGCGCCACGAACTCCCGGCCGGCGATGATGGTGCTGGAGCCCTCCTCGGCCCAGAACTCCACGATGATGCGCGCCCCTGAGGTGGCGTAGGTCTGGCGCGTGGCCAGCGACTCGAAGATGTCGGCCCGCGTCAGGGAGGGGGCCCAGAAGGCCGCCAGCCCGGAGAGCTCGTTCTTGTACGAGAGCGGGTTGCCGAACCAGCCGTCGTGGTTGTCCGAGGCCGCGAAGAAGCCGAAGCGGTGCCCGCGCACCAGGGCCTCGTTCACGTTGCCGGTCTCCGCGCTGTTCAGGGAGTTCGCCCACTCGGAGTAGATCTCGGCCCCGACGCGCAGCTCGCTGTCGAAGACGTCCCAGGTGTATTGGGTCTTTGTGCTGGCGTGGGGCACGGTGACGGCGCGGGTGCCCTGGGACTTCCGCAGGTCGTGCACATCCTGCAGGTGCTCCTCCAGACCGCTGGTTTCCGCTTGGTCGCAGAGGTAGCCCGTGCAGTCGTCGAAGTAGGTGTTGTGGTGCCCTTCGGTTGAGCCGGAGCGGTTGCCCATCCACTCGTTGCCCAGGATCACCAGGTACTCGCCATCCACGGAGACATCGGAACAGGTCCGCTTCAGCTCCTCCCACAGGTTGACGCCGTCGATCTCCTCGGACAAGCACTTCATGGACTCGCAACCCAGGTCGTGCCCCATGGCGTCGCGCGAGTAGACGTGGTTCTCGTCCACCTGCGTGCCATCCTCGTACTCGATGGTATGGCCGTGGTGGGAGTGCAGATCGCCCCAGTAGAGGTAGCGATCCGGCGCGCTTTCTTGCACCACGATGGGATTGGAGCTGACCGTGAACTGGCCGGCGGTCACCTCGACGCGGTGCACGCCGCTGTCGTTCAAGGTCACGCCGAAGTCGAGCCAGCCCGGGTTGTCCTCGTCGAAGAGCTGGCTGGCGCCGCCGTAGGCCGCTTCCAGCGTGGCGGTCTCGCCCCAATCCGTGATGGGGTTGCCCAGCCGGTCGAGCACAGTGACCTTCAACCTCACGTTCTCGCCGGTGAGGGCGAAGGAGGGGGCGGAGACCCAGAGCAGGGCGGGATCGCGCTCGGAGACCACGTCGAAGGTAGGCGACGGGGCCACCTCGACGAAGGGCCCGCCGCCGAGGCGCTCGAAGCTGCGCCACTCCACCTGGGTGAAGCTGCGATCGGACCACTGGTGGGCGCAGTCGGGCAGGCCGCCCGGATCGCCGTACCGTACGGTGATCTCCTCGCCCTCCACCAGCTCGCCCTTCTCGATCCACACGTCGGTGTAGGCGTACTCGTGCACGTCGGCACCGTCGGTGGAGCGATCCAGGCCCAGGGTGGCGCTGCCATCGGTGCTGACGCTGACCAGGGAGCCCGAGGCCTCGTCGGTCGCCGTCTTCAGCTGGGTGCATTGCTTCTCGTCGAGCGTCGAGGCGCCCCACTTGGACCAGCGCATGCCGTGCAGCACCGGATCTTCGATGCGGATGTGGTCGCTCTCGGACATGCCCCCCGGCCCCACGCGGTAGATGTAGTCCGCCGTGTCCTTGGTCTGAACGGTGAACTCGCTCTTGGAGAGGGACGCCGAGCCTGCGGGATTCTTGCCCAGCTGGTCTTCGGGAGGCGGATCGGTCCATGGATCGCCGAAGGGTGGCGGCGGTATTGCCTCGCCGGCAGGGCCCGGGGGCTGGGCGGACCGGGCGAAGTGAGGCAGGGAAGCGGAGGAACCCGCGCCGACCTGAGCCGACAGCAGGAGCAGGATGGGAATGCTGGTCATGGTCATGGCGCCATTGTATCCGCTTGTCATCGACATATCTGCAGCAGGCAGTGTATCGTCGCCCACCATGGGCCCCAGCTCTCCAGGCGAGATGAACAAGACCCGGCGCCAGCAGGTCGAGGGACGCGCCAGGGACGCGCTGGAGGTGGCCGGCGGCGCCGGCATCGTCTTCGGCGCCGAGCTGGGCGGCCGGCTGCTGCGCCTGGCCGCCACCTGGTATCTGTCCGGCGCCCTGGGGCCGGCGCTGTACGGGCGCTACGCCTCGGCCTTGACCCTGCTGCTGGTGGGCAGCGCCCTGGTTCCCCTGGGGTTGGACCTGGGCATCGTCTACTTCGGCGCCCGCTACCGGGGCGCCGGGGACGCGGCGCGCCTGAAGGGCGCCCTGGGCGCGGGCCTGGTCCTGTCGACGCTGTCGGGCCTGGCCACGGCGGCGCTCTGCTGGCTGGCCGCCACGGTCTGGCTGGCGCGGCAGCGTCCCGCGCTGGCCGCGGACCTGGCGCTGCTGGCGCCGGCCGTGGGGCTGTTCGGGCTGCTGCTCTTCTCAGTGGGCGTGCTGCGCGCCGAGAAGGACATGCGCGCCCAGGCCCTCTCCTTCCAGCTGGCCCTGCCCGCCGCCGTGCTGGCGGGAGCCGTGCTGGCGGTGGAGGGGGGGCTGGGCCTGGCAGGCGCGCTGCAGGCCTACACGGCCGCCGTGCTGCTGGCCCTGCTGCTGGCGGGCTGGCAGTGCTGGCGGCGGCTGGGGCCGCTGCTGCGGAAAAGCTCCCTGAAGGCCAGGCTCGACCTGGCAAAGCTGCTGCGCTGGTCCCTGCCCCAGAGCCTGGAATCCGTCCTGTTTCGCGCCAACCAGTGGATGGACGTGCTGATGCTCACCTGGCTGGCCGCCTCGCTGGAGGTGGGCACCTACCGGGTGGCCCTGACCCTGGCCCTGCTCTGCCAGGTGCCGGTGATGGCCGTGGTGACCATCTTCAACCCGGTGGTGGCCGAGCTGGTGGGACGCGGGGAGCTGCCGCGGCTGGACCGGTTGCTGCGGACTGTCACCCGCTGGCTGCTGGCCATCGTCCTGCCCATCTTCTTGAGCGTCATCCTGCTGCCCGACCTCTTCCTGCTGATCTTCGACGCCCGCTACGCGCCCGGCGCCGGACCGCTGCGGGTGTTGGCCCTCGGGCTGGCGGTCTTCGCCTGCACGGCCCCCAGCATGCGGCTGATCCCCATGGCGGGCTTCGCCAGGCTGAACCTGGCGAACCACGTCTGGGTGGCCCTGCTCAACGGCGGGCTCAATTTCTTGCTCATTCCGCGGCTGGGCATGCTGGGGGCGGCCCTGGCCACGTCTGCCAGCCTGCTCATCTGGTCGCTGGCCATCCTGCTGCAGGTGCGCCAGCTGCTGGGCTGCTGGGCCTGGCCCTGGCGCAATGCGGCGCTGGGCGCCCTGGCTCTGGCCCTGGGCGGAGGCGCCGCGCTGCTGGGCTGGCAGGCGTCCCTGCCGCTGCGGGCGGGCCTGGTCCTGGCCGCCAGCGCGGCTTTCTGGGCGGCGTTCTGGCGCTGGGGCCGCGGGCCCGAGGATCGCTGGATAGTGGACAGGATCAAGGGGCGCTTCGCCCGCCGCCGAACCCGCTGAAAGGTCCCCCATGCCCCCCGCACCCGAGCCCCCCCCTCCCCAGGACCGGGAGCCGCTGCCAACCATTCCGGAGCTGCGCCGCATCTGCCAGGATCCGGTGCGGGGCTTCGCGCTGCGACACGACCCCCTCTACCGCGTCTTCTCCATCTACCTGACGCGCCTGGCCATCCAGGCCAGGCTGACGCCGCACCAGGTCACCAACATCTCGCTGCTCTGCGGCCTGGCCGCCGGCTGGGCGCTCTGCGGGCTCTCGGCGACGCGCATGGTGCTGGCCTTTTCGCTGCTGCAGGCCTACCTGCTGCTGGACTACGTGGACGGCGAGGTGGCCCGCTTCCGCAAGCTGGCCAGCATGGGCGGCCGCTACTACGAGCAGGCCGGCTGCTACGCCGTGGATCCCTTCATCCTGCTGGGGGCGGGCTGGGGCGCCGCCCAGCTCTGCGACAGCGGCTGGGTTCTGGCCCTGGGGGTGCTGGGCGCCCTGACCCAGGTCTACTTTCGCTTGGCCCCCGTGCTGGTGACCGCGGTGATCACCTCGGTGCACATGGGCAGCCTGCATCGCGGCAACGGCGAGGCCACCCCCGAGCCCCCGCAGGAGCTGCCCCCCCTGGACCGCTGGGGCCGCACCATGAAGGCCGCCTACCCCTTCTACCGCCGCCTGCGCTTCCCCTTCTTCCACCCAAACTTCCTGCTCCTGCTCTGCCTTTGCCTGCTGGCTGATGTGGCCCTGGCCTTCTGGCAGCAGGATCCCATCCTCTGTCCCCTGCTGGTGCTGGGCTACGGCCTGTGCACGCCGGTGATGGCCGTCTGGCAGGTGCTCAACATCCTGCACCTGCGCATCGCAGACCGCCGCTACAACGCCCTGTACCTGCGCGGCGAGAGCTTCAGGGAGCACATCTGATGAACGCGGACCCGCCCCGGGATGCGCAGCGCCTGGCAGGGGCGCGGGTGGTGCTGATCTCGCTGGCCGAGGACATCACCTGCGTGGGCCTGCGCGGGCTGGCCAGGGTGCTGGAGTCCCAGGGCGCCGTGGTCCAGCTGGTGCACCTGCCCGCCCGCGGCGAGCGGGGTGCGGCGCGCTACGCCTGGCTGCCCGCGTTGCGCCGCTTGCTGCGCGGCGCCACCCTGGCAGGCTTGAGCGTGCTGGCCATCGACGCCCCGCGCGCCAGCGCCCTCAGCCGCCGGCTGGCGCGCGAGGGGGTGCCCCTGGTCTGGGGCGGCCCCTACCCCACGCTGCGGCCCGGCGCCTGCCTGGACGTGGCGCAATACGTCTGCCGCGGCGACGGCGAGGACTACCTGTGCGAGCTGGCGGACGCCCTGCTGCGCAAGCGCAGCCCGCAGCTGCCCGCACCAGGCGCGGTCAGCCCGCCCTGCGGGCGCGAGCGCTTCGACGCCGTGCCCCGTGTAGGCCCGGTGCGCCGCTGGGTCCTGCAGGGCGGCCAGCTCCTACCCGCCACGCAGCGCATCCTGCGCCATCAGCTGGCCCGCAACCCCGCCTCCCGCGACACCAGCACCCTGGCCTACGAGACCGTCACCTCACGCGGCTGCCCCCATTCCTGCGCCTTCTGCGGATCCACCGCCCTGGACAACGCCGTCCCGGGTCCGCGCCTGCGCTGGCGCAGCGTGGACTCGGTGCTGGAGGAGCTGCGTTGCGCCCGGCAGGCCTATCCCTTCCTGAGCGGCATCGGCTTCGCCGACGACTGCTTCCCGGCCCGCCCCATGGCCGAGCTGGAGCGCTTCGCCCGGCGCTACAAGGCAGAGGTGGGCCTGCCCTTCATCTGCATCGGCAGCCCGGCCACCATCACGCCCCCGCGCCTGCAGCTGCTCAAAGAGGCCGGCCTGCGGCGCATCAAGATGGGCATCCAGAGCGGCAGCGCGGCCACCCAGCGCGTCCTGGACCGCCAAGGGCTCCACGCGCAGCTGCCCCAGGCCCTGGAAGCCATCGCCCAGCAGGGCCGCGGCCTGCTGCCGCCGCGCTACGACCTGCTGGCGGACCTGCCCTTCGAGACCCTGCAGGACCGCCTGGCCACCCTGCGCCTGGTGGCCGAGCTGCCGCGCCCCTTTCGCCTGGAGCTCAACTCCCTGCGCCTGATGGAGGACACGCCCCTGCACGCCCGCGCCCAGCGCGAGGGTTGGGATACGCCCGACATGATGGTCAGCTTCAAGCGCATCCAACCCAGCTACACCAACCTTCTGCTGGCGCTGTCGCGCGAGATGCGGCTCTCGCCCCGGGCGCTGCGCCTGCTGGCCCGGCCCGGCCTGGCGCGGACCATGAGTCGCGGCAGGCCGGCCCAGGGCCTGCAGGCCGCCTGGGGCCTGGCCCGGGCGCTGCGCGATCGCGGTCGTCGCTGATGTCTCGCCCTCTCGACGCGGCGGTGGCCCTGGCCACGCCCCTGGCCCGGAGGGCCGGGCCCGCGGGCCTGGAGCGCCTGGCCGCCTGGCTGGGACCGGCCGTGGCGCTGGTCCGTCGCCAGCGCCGCCACCACCTGCGGGCTGCGCTGCGGCGCTGGCTGGGGCTGCATCTGCCCCGCGCGGACGAGCGCCGCCTGCTGGAGCGGGCCGTTGCCGCCGAGCTGGGCCGCCAGCTGGAGCTCTTGCTGCTGGCGGACCTGCCCCAGCTGCTGCAGGGGGGACTGGTCGAGCTGGAGCATCCCGAGCGCCTGCGCCAGGCGCTGGCCCACGGCCGCGGCCTGGTGTTGGCGACGAGCCACGCAGGGCCCCACCACCTGGCGGGCCTGGGCCTGTCCGCCGCGGGCTGCGACGTGGCCGAGGTGGCCGTCGCGCCGGCGCGCGTCGACCGCCTGCTTCCCGATCCCTCGCCGCTGGGCAGCGCCCTGCGTCGGGCCGAGCAGCGCGCGCGTCAGGCGCTGCCCGTGCGCCACCTGCCGCTGCACGCCGGCCCGGGCAGCTTGCGCCAAGCGCTGCGCTGGCTGGGGAGGGGGGGCGCGCTGGTCATGCCCGGTGATGGCCTCTGGGGTCAAGGCAACCTGCTGGCGCCCTTCTTCGCGGGGCGGGTCCGGATGCCCAGCGGCGGGCCGCGCCTGGCCTGGCTGGCAGGCGCCCCCCTGCTCTTTGGCGGCCTGCACGCCCAGGGCCAGGGCCGCTGGACCCTGCGGCTGGGCGAGAGCCGCCTGCCGCCCGACGAGCGGGGCCCCACCCGGCAGACGGCGGCTCAGGACTGGATCCGGGACAGCGTGCAGCGCTACGCCTGCCAGCTGCAGGCCCAGGTGCGGCGGGATCCGGCGCTCTACCTGTGGCGCCTGGGAACCATCCACCGCCTGCAATCGCTAGGTGCGGAGCGTTTTTTCGAGGCCCCCCGCCGCATCCGGGATCCATGAATTCGTTGGAGGGCAGGCTAGGCTGAGGTTACCCTCGATCCTGTCTTTTCGTCACCACGGAGGCCTCTCCCATGCGCCTGCTCCTGACCCTGCTCCTGCTCCTCTCCTTTCTGCTGGCCTGCATGGGGCCCATGTGGCGCGACAGCTACCGCTGGGACTCGGGCCGCGACTGGGGCCGCCAAGACGTCGACTTCGACGGCTACACCGAGGCCGAGGGGGACTGCGACGACCACGACAACGACGTGCATCCCGACGCCACCGAGCTCTGCAACGGCGAAGACGACGACTGCGACGGCCTGATCGACGACGAGGATCCCGACGCCGAGGACGCCGTCGTGTGGAACATCGACCACGACGGCGATGGCTACGGCAGCGCCGACTACATCAAGTTCGCCTGCGAGCAACCCTCGGGCTGGACGGACGACGACAGCGACTGCGACGACCTGGACGCAGCCGTCAACCCCGACGCCGACGAGGTCTGCAACGACGCGGACGACGACTGCGACGGACTGACCGACGACGAAGACGATGACGTGGACGTAAGCGACGCCGCCACCTGGTATCAGGACGCGGACGGCGACGGCTACGGCGCGGACGACAAGAGCGTCCAGGCCTGCCAGCAGCCCAAGGGCTGGGTGGAGACCGGCGGCGACTGCGACGACCAGGACGCCGAAGCCAACCCCGACACGGGCTGCCGCAACGGCAGCTGGAGCGGCGAGATCGTCCTGACGCTCAGCGCCGGCACCGACAAGAAGAAGGGGAAGAAGAGCAGCGCCACCTGCACGGGCAGCCTGCTGCTAGAGGTGGACCAGGGAGCTGCGCCCCAGGTGCAGGGCGAGGGCAGCTGCGAGCTGGACCAGGCCCTGGACGAGCTGCCAAAGCTGATCGACCTGAGCTTCACCGCCCAGGGCAGCTTCAGCACCGCCGACAACTTGGAGGGCGAGCTGGCGCTGGATGACGGCAAGGCCGACCTGGTCTGGGCGGCCGGCTTCGAGAAAGACGCCCTGACGGGCGAGGCCAGCGGCACCATCGCTGGCACCAGCGAGATCCTGGTCGAAGGGGGCTTCACGCTGGCTATGGAGTAGGCGGCGTGGCGCTTCTTCCCCTGCTGCTGCTGGCGCTGAGCCCGGGCAGCCGCAGGATGGGGTGGATGCGCTGACGGCAGCCATTGAGATCATGATCCCGCACCACGTCCTGTCCCTCGCCGCACCGCTCCTCCTCCAGGCCTGCGGCGCGGAACCGCGCAGGCAGAAGCCACCCGAAGACACCATCCCCGCCCTCGACACCGGCCCCGTGGACGACGAGGACCCCGCCTGCGACACCGGCCAGCTCGAAGACGACGGCGAGTGCGTACCCGCCGCCTGCGGTACGGGCACCTGGGGGGACCTGCAGACGGACGATGGCACCATCTACGTGGACATCGCGGCCAGCGAAGGGGGCGACGGCAGCGAGGCCGCGCCCTTCGCATCCATCCAGGCGGGCCTGGACGCGGCGGGCGCCGCAGGTGGTGCGATGGTGGCCGTGGCGGCCGGGACCTACCCGGAGACGCTCGAGCTCGGCCTGACGCATGACGGCGTGCACCTGGCAGGCAGGTGCCGGGATCTCGTCACCATCGATGCGAGCGTGGGAGGAGAGCTGACGGCGGGGCTCGACATCGACCTGAAGGGCTCGGAAGCCGCGTTCTCGGGATTGACGGTGAGAGGATCGCGCTACGTCGGGGTGCTGTTCGGTTCGGGAACTGTGACGTTGAAGGACTCCTTCGTGGTTGGAAGCCAGTACGTCGGCATCGCCGCCCACCAGACCGGATTCCAGCCGACATCGCTGGCGGTGGAGTCCTGCGATGTCCTCGAGAACGCGGCAGTGGGCCTGCTCTCCATCGGCTCGAGCACATCCGTCACCCTCCTGGAGACGACCATCCAGGACACCCGAGCCGCCAAGAGCGGGGAGGGAGGCTACGGTATCGAGGTCTACGACGGCGCTCGCCTCGACGCGGAATCCTGCCTGGTGGCGGGGAGCTCCAAAGCTGGCATCATCGCAGCCGGTTCCGATACCGAGGTCACGCTGCGCGAGACCACCATCGGGGACACCGACCCTGACGCGAGCGGAGTGGACGGGGACGGCATCCAGGTCGTCCAGGGCGCGAGCCTCGCTGCGCAGTCCTGCCAGATCGAGGACAACACCACGACCGGCATCGTCCTGGCCGACACCGACACCACGGCCTCCCTGTACGGGACGACCATCCGCGGCACGCGGCCCGACGGGAACGGGGCGTTCGGAGACGGCATCGACGTCTACGGCGGCGCAAGCCTGGTGGCGGAATCCTGTGCGGTGGAGGAGAACGCCCGCATAGGCATCCTGGTGGGCGAAACCGGCAGCTCGGCCGAGCTTCTCGGGACGAGCGTCATGGACACGCGGGCCCTCGCCAGCGGAGAGGGCGGATACGGCATGCAGGTCTTCGGCGGCGCCAGCCTGGAGACGGAGTCCTGCGCGCTGCAGGGGAACACCAAGGTGGGCTTGGCCGTGTCCGGGCCTGACACGGTGGCCACCCTCCGCCAGACCGCCATCCAGGACACCCTGCCCGACGCAGAGGGGGAGCACGGCTACGGCATCGACATCCGCGACGGGGCCGGCCTGGACGCCGAGGACTGCGAGTTGCGGGGGAACACGAGCCTGGGCATCCTCGCGGCGGACGCTGACACATGGATCTCACTCTGCGAGGTCGCCATCCTGAACACCCAACCCAACGGCGACCAAGAATGCGGCTACGGGGTCGAGGTCTACGGCGCGCACCTGGCCATGCAGAGCTGCCAGGTGGAGGGGAACACGGGGGTGGGCGTCCTGGCCGGTGGTGTCGGCACTTCGGTCAATCTCCAGGACACCACCATCGCAGCGACGAAGCGCGGAGAGATCTACACCATCGGCGTAGGGCTCTTCGCCCAGCTCTCCGCCGTGGTCGAGGCGACGAACCTGGTGGTCGCTTCGACCGAGGGGCCTGGTCTGTACGCCATCAGCGAGGACTCCGTGCTCGCCTGCTCGAGCTGCACGCTCTCAGACAGCCAGTTCGCCGGCGCCGTCGTAGTCGCCGACGCGTCCCTCGCGATCCACGACTCCACCATCGAAGGTACAAGCGAGCAGGAGAACATCGGAGGAGGCGTCGGGATCTACGGCGGGCCCTGGATCGGGGGCCCCCCCGCCCTCGCTGTGGACGACACGGCCATTCTGGACAACCCCATCGCCGGCATCTGGCTCTCCGGCGTAGGCAGCTACTCGCTCACCGGCAATACCATCCATGCCGGAGAGGGCTGGACCCGCCACAACCTGACCAAATGCGGAGACGCCGTCTACGCCCGAGACGGCCTGACGGCGTGGGATGGGGGCTCGGGCCTGCTGCTGGAGAACAACGAGCTGCTGGGCGGCCGCGGTGCGGGCTTGTTCCTGGACAACGCCACATGCACGCTCTCTGGCAACAGCTACGCGGACAACGCCGTGGACCTGGTCGCCCAGGGCTCGGGCTGCGACGCGCCCCCTCAGGGCCACGAAGGCGAGACGCTCGGCTCGGTGGAGCTATGCCCTCCCTACGACTACGCGACCTGCGGGGACGAGTTCAGCCTGTACCTCGAGCTGGCGGTACTCGATTCGGGATACGGCGCAGCGTTCATGGGCCCCGACCGCCATGCTCCCGGCGCCCAGCAGCTGGCCGCGCTCCCGATCCTGCCCCTGGCCCCGCGGGCGGAACCCGCCCTGTTCCGCGCGCCACCGCACCGCCAGGCGCGAACGCCGTCCACGCCCCGCGGCGCACGCACGGCGGATGGAGACACCGGGCCTCGTGCAGCGACGTTCCGATAGTCGCTTCGGCACCGAACAGAAGCCGCCAGTCTTGCCGACAGTTCGAGGAGCTTCCGCAGTGC
>CAYVQL010000080.1:0-36595 GCA_964454135.1 uncultured Enterobacterales bacterium
CTCCAACAGAAACGCCCCCGTCGCCGGGTGCGCCAGGAAATCCAGGTGGTGGATGCTGCGATTGGCCCTGAAGTGCCTGCGCAGCCCACGACAGGGCAACAGCCTCTCGGGAAGCCGATCCGCGCTCTCAGCATCGACCACCAAGTCGTTGTCCACGTGCTGGAACAGGGCATCCGCGGGCAGATCGCTCAGGGCGGCGATGACGCGCTCCGGGAGTTCCTTCAGCGTGTCTCCCTGCAGCGCAGGAGCCCGTGGCTCGAAGTTGCTGGTGAGGCGATGGTAGCGCATCCCTGGCGGCATCTCTCCCTCCACGGCGTTGAGCGCGGCCAGGAAATCCCCACCGGGATCCATGGCGGTCACCCCTGGCGCCAGGGCGTCGTCCAGCGCCCAGCCCGCCAATGCTCCCACGAAATCGGCCACGCCGGCGATGCCGGCCGCCACCACCGCCGCGTGGGCCTGGGTAGCGGGGATCAGGCCCAGCGCGAAGCCCACCACGCTGGAGAGCTTGGTCCAACGGTCCGCCAGGGCATCCCACTGGGCGGGCGAGGCCAGCAGCGTGCCTCCCGAGGCCGGGCCGAGCATGCAGACCTGGCCTAGCGCGGGACGCGGAGCTCCTTGCAGGTCGCCCTCGGCCAGGCAGCGGGCCACCAGGGCTCCACGGCTATAGGCGACCATGTCCACCGCGGGCGGGGCGGACCAGGGCAGGTCGGCCAGGGCGTGGGCCAGCTGCGCGGCGTTCTCCGCTGGCGTCTCGGACATGGTCCTGTGGTCGAAGCCGAGCACGATGTCGTAGGCCCCAAGCGCTTGGTCGAGCAGGCCACGAGAGGGGCCTTTCAGCATGAGCGCATAGCTGTGGGCGCAGGAGCTGAAACAGCCGTGCACCAGCAGCAGCGCCCTGGGGCGGCCCTCGATCCGGGCCACTCGTCCAGGATCCAGCTCCGTCAGGCCCGCCTCTGCGTCCACATGGCGCAGGAAGGGCCCCTTGTTGCGCTCCAGCCAGCGCAGGGCGGCGGCTCCCACAGGCTTGCCCACCAGCTTGAAGATCCACTTGAACACGCTGAAGCGCCGCTTGGCGCGCCCGGCCCCGGCCCGGCGGCTGCCCAGCGCGAGGCGCAGCTTGCGCGCGCCGTGGCCTAGGGCGGGGCGGATCCAGCTGTGCAGCCCCTGATCCTCGACCAGCACGGCTGCGCTCTCGTTCTCCGCCAGGTCCAGCTCGGCCTCGGGGGCCGGCGCCCTCAGGACGTCGATCAGGCCGGGAGGCTGGGCCGGCTCGTCCAGCTCGAAGCTGGCCACCAGGATGGCGGAGCTGCCCGTGGTCAGCGCTCCTGCGTCGAGACTTCTCTGGGCCAGGAGCTCCTGGGGGCCCTCCGCGAGCCGGCAGCCGCGGGGAAGGTGGAGCGTGAGCTCCGTGCTCAGACGGTGGGAATGCACGGTTTCTCCTTTGATCGGTGTTTGGTTTCTCCCTGCATCAGGTGCTGTATGCCCTCGAGCACGACGCGCACCTCGGGATCCCGGGACAGGTCGCCCGTCACGCTGCGGAAGTCGGTCGATGGGCTGCGGCGTATGTCCTGCCCCCAGACACGGGCGCTGGTGTGAACATGCCACACGGTGCGCGTGGGCTGCTCGCCCTCCTCACGCCACCACACACTGGCGAACAAGCTGGTCTGGTCGTACTCGAAAATGGCCCAGCGCTCGCAGCAAACGTCCAACTGCTCGAGCAGCGCGCCCAAGGCAACCTTCTTCTCGTTCTTGAGCACTTGTGGCGTGCGCTCGCCGACCGCCATGCGCTGCAGCGCGGCATCGGTGTGGAAGAAGAGCACGACGTTCTGCCACTTCTTGCGCCGACGTTCGAGGAAGGCCTGCTCCATCCTGGGAAGGAGCTGGCCATGCGTCGAGCCGATGAAGACGACATTGTCGAAGCTCTTGAGCAGGGGGAGCGGCGGCAGCTTGTACAGGCTGTCCGGGCGCTCGAGGTAGGTGGGGATCTGCCGGTTGACGCGGCCCTGCAGGAATTTCCTGTCTCGGTCGGAGAGGTGCCAATCCGGAAGCCGGTGGGAACGAGCGAGCTCGCCGAAGCGGGCAACGGCAAGGTGCCGCGGTGTTCGACCCTCGGTGATTTCGCGCTGCAGGCGGCAGGGCTGGCTGCGCCAATCCGCTGCCTTCACTGCGTCGAGGAGCCTGCCCAGGTCGGTGGCGCCAGCTGGCCCCCCCGAGATGGCGGCGAGGAAGCTGTCGATCTCGTCCGCGTAGGCGCGGGCGCGTTCCTCGGCGAGCACCGCTTCGACCTCGGCCGCCCACGCCCACCCCGGTGCTGGCGCGATGTGACATGGCGCTCGGCGCAGGATCTGCAGGCGCAGGGCCACCGGGGGATGCTGCTGGTCCGCGCTGCCGGCGGCTTCCCAGCCATGACGGATTCCCTGCAGGTTCAGCGCGATCTCGGCGAGCGCGTCGATGTAGCCGGGCCCGCCCAGCCTAAGGGCGATCAGGTCGGCCAGGACTTCGGGCAGCCAGCGCGTCCAGGCATCGCGGCGGGCGACGGGCAGCACGCTGAACAACCCCTCTTTGATCATCGAGCTCGACAGGGAGAAGTCGAAATCCAGATCGTGCCCCACTTCGTGCAGAATCGTGGCGAGCAAACCCGGCTGGGCCAGGTAGTCGGGCGGCAGCAGGATGATGGGAAAGGGCAGCTCGATGTCGTACTGCCCGCGGAACGTGGGAGCGACGGGACGGGCCCCGCGGCCGTAGGTCGCCGGGCTGACGCCGGGCTCGAGCACGACCAGGGGCATCTCGAGGCGCTCTTCTTGGCCGAGCGGAACGCGTCCCTTCTCCGCGGCCCTCTTTCCGGCCGCGTAGGCGTCGTGTGCTACGGCGTCGGCCCACTGCAGGCACTCGCCCAGCGCCGGGTCGCGGCGCGCCTGGTCGCATTGGCGGGCGATCTGCCAGATGGTCTCGGCGCGCGAGAGGCGCTCCAGTTTCTCCAGGGTCGATCCTGGGCCACGCGCCCTGCGCAGCAGCTCCTCCACCATGCGCGTCAAGGCCTCCAGATGCCCGGGCGCGATGATGGCCTTGCGTCTCTTTTCTGCGTAGCGCTCCCACCAGGACTCCAGCTCTTCCTCCAGGCGGTCCACGCGGGGCTCGATGTCCTTGTCAGGCTGCGGCATCCCGCGCTCCCCTAGCGAATCGACCAGCTGCGCAGGCTCTGGTGGGCGCTCGCTCCTCAACTCCTCCCGTCCACCCTCCGTCCACTCCACCAGGCGCGTGTCGATCCCATCTCCCTCCCCGCGCAGCTCCACGCAGGTGAGGCGCAGGTTCAGCCACTCCCGTGCGGCTTTCGTCACACCGGGATCTTCTTTGAGGGCCTGCGCGAAGCGCTTCCACTCGCCCTTCTCTTCGTAGGGAGGAAGCCTCATCAACCCGGCCCAGGTGCCCGAGTTGGCGTAGACCTGACCGTCGAAGCGCACCAGGCGCGCGAAGTGCGTGTGCCCACCCACCAGGATCCTGGCCCCCTCGGCCCGGGCGCAGTCCCAGGCCCAGCTCCACTCCCTCTCCGATGGCAGCAGCTGCAAGACCTCTGACGCGTCGGCGCCGCCTGCGTTGATGGGGGGCAGGCGTTCGTCATCGAGAGCCTCGGCGGCCATCCTGTGGAGCGTCGCGGCTGGAGCCAGCAGGGCTCGCAGGATCCTGCGTTTCGCAGGCTCTCCGAAGCGACCGAGGTGAAAGGCCTTCGAGGCTGGATCGAAGGCTCCCAGCAGTGCGTGAAGGTCCTTCTCATCCAGGCGGTCCAGGCCAGGGAACTCGTCGGCGATGGGGGTCGGCGCGAGCGCGTAGGCGTTGCCCAGGCGCCGTCGACAGGCACGGGTGACGAAGCTCGCGATCTTCCTGGTTTGAGCTCGCCCCAGCTTGCGGGGGTGCAGCAGCAGCACCGCCATCAGCGCTCCCCCCACGTCCGGCTTCAGCACATCCACGAAGGATAGCCCGGCCTCCTTGGCCGGATTGATGCCGTGCGCCACCAGCTCCGAACCGGGTGGGTAGGCCTTGTCTTCCAGGGCCCGCACGCTCTTGGGCAGGTAACGGTTGAAGAGGTCGTCGGCGTCGCCGTGGGCGATGGCGATGCGCTCGCCATGCAGGTCGACCACCATCGTCTCCTGGCAGTCGAAGCGGAGCTTCGCTCCGACCTTCCCGAGCCGCTGCCGGATCGTCTCCTGCACTTCTGGCAGGTGCAGCTCCAGGTCGTGGTTGCCGGGGCGTATGGTGACCTTCGCGCCCGCGTTCAGCGCTCTTCCCAGGGCTTTCACGAAGGCCTTCGTCTGCGCGCCGTCCAGGACGCGGTCCATGCGTTCGGCTGCTGTGGCCAGGTCCAGCGGCTCCTCGAACATCAACAGGTCGAAGCTGTCGCCGTTGAAGACAAGATGATGGCCAGGTCTAGAATACGAACCGATGGCCTGCACCAACACCGCTCCCCCGGCGTAGAAGTTGTAGTCCGTCTCAACCCCCGGAGGAGGTCCCAGGTGCAGATCGGAGAACACGATCAGCTTGTCCATGCCGGCTCCCTGCCGCCCGCCTGATGGGGCATTCGCATCAGCATACCTTAGAAGGCCCGAGATCCAACACGGAACCTCGGCCATTAGGCGCAGCGCCTCTCCTCTTCGGCTCGGCGAAGCTGCTACCATGACGAGGCAAGAACCCCCAGGAGCGGCGTATGAGACCACCCCTCGTCGTGCACATCATCCACCATCCGGACTCCGTGCTCGGCGCGGAGATGGGCAGGGCGCTCGACAGGGCCCTCACCTCGGATCCGGCCGTGGCCGGCCTGCGCCTGCCCACACGCTTCGCCCCCGAAGACGGCAGCGGCCTGCCCCCCGCCGTCGTGGACCTCGACGCAGCCGGGCGAAGCTTCGTCGTGCTGCTCGCTACGGACGAGATGGCCGTGGCTCCGGACAGCTTGCCTGCTGGCCGGCGGACATGGGGCGAGCTCGCCGCGAGCACGTGGCGCTCCTGCCAGGCCAACCCCGGCCGTCGCTTCGTGCCCTTGCAGCTGACCGAGTACGGCTGGCCCCTGCACGACGACCTGAGCCAGGTTTCTTTCGCCCGCCTCTGGGCGATCCCCGAAGAGCGCCGCCAGGAACACCTTGTGCGCAGCGTCCTGGTGGAGCTCTGCCGCTTCTTGGCGGGGTGCGAGGCGGGCGGCGCGGCTCCTGCTGCCCCCATCACCCTGTTCATCAGCCACACCAAGCTGGACCGCGATCGCGAACCCCCGGTCGTCGAGGCGCTCCTGGATCACCTCAAGGAAGACCAGCCCGTCGAAGCCTGGTTCGACTCCGGCGACATCCCCGCCGGATCGCGCTTCTCCGCGCAGATCGAGCAGGGCGTGGAGCGCGCCTCGCTGCTGTCCGTGCTGACCGACAACTACGCCACGCGATCATGGTGTCGCAAGGAGATCCTGCTGGCGAAGGACCACCAGCGACCCCTGGTGGTCATCGACGCCTTGCAGACCATGGACCTGCGCAGCTTCCCCTACATAGGGAACGTCCCCGTCCTGCGCTGGTCGGAGGGAGCAGCTTTCAAGGCGGTCGACCTGGTGCTGAAGGAGACGGTGCGGCAGCTGCACGCCCTGCTCGAGCTGCAGCGCTTGCTGGGTCCCGGAGAGATCGCCTTCCCCAGTCCACCCGAGCTGGCCACCGTGCTTGGCCAAGAGCCGCGCCCCGCGAGCATCCTCTACCCCGATCCCCCTCTCAGCGAAGAGGAGGCCGAGGTGGTCGACCGCGCAGGCGTGCCCGCGCTGACGCCCTTGCAGCGCGTGGCCAGGGGACCCTCGCGGCTCAAAGGGCTGCGCCTGGCCCTCTCCAGCTCCGAGAGCTCCGATCTCGGCGCCTGCGGGCTCCTGCAACGGCACCAGGACGAGACGCTGATCGAGCTCTCGCGTCATCTGCTCCTGCGCGGCGCCACCCTGGCCTATGGGGGACACCTTGGCAAAGAGGGCTACACCGTGCGCCTGTTCGACCTGGTGCGTTCCCACGGGGGACAGAGCGGCCTGCCCCCAGTGGAGCGCATCGTCAACTACGTCGGTTGGCCCCTGCCGCTGACCATCAGAAACCAGGCGCAATACGCCAGAGAGGCCAGGTTCGCCGCCGTGCCGCGACCCGACGACCTGGCGGACGCCGAGCGCCTGGATCCCGCGCTGGTGGCGAAGATCCGGACCTTCGTGCCCGCCAGCTCGCCGGAACGGCGCTTCGCCTGGGCTCGCGGCATGAGCGCCATGCGGCAGCGGCAGACCGCCGAGACCGACGCGCGCATCTGCCTTGGGGGGCCTTACGGCCCCAGCATCAAAGCCATGCCCGACGGTTCGCGCAGCGAGAAATGGTACGCCTCGCGCATTCCAGGCGTGCTCGAAGAGGCGCTCTGCTCCCTGCAGGCCCGGCAGCCTCTGTACCTGGTGGGGGCCTTCGGAGGTGCCACGCGCCTGGCGATCGACCTGATCGAGGGGCGAGACCGTCCCGAGTTCAGCTGGGAATGCCAGAAGGGGGCGCCCCATGCGGAGGCGATGCGCGGGATCTACGATCAACGTGGCGTTCCGTGGCTGGGATACCAGGAGATGGCGGCGTTCTTCGCCCAGGTGGGCGTCGAGGGGTTGGCCAGGATCAATGGCTTGAGCGTGGAGGAGAATCGCGAGCTGTTCGTGACGCCGTGGGCGTCGAGGGTGGTGGAGCTGGTGTTGACGGGGGTGGGCTGCCTGACGGATCGGGCGGCGGATCCGTCTCGTTGAGAAGGGAGCCTTCGCGCAGGCCACAGGTCTTCGACCTCAAGAATGCAGGCAGCTCGCCAGCTTCCCGCCGATCAACCGGCGCATCCTCCCGGGGCTGTCGGTGCGCATCAGGTCGATCCACTCCTCCACGCTCAACCCCAGCTCTGGCAGCGTCGCGCTCGCTTCGGCGGTTTGCGCGAAGCTCCGAAGCCCGCGCAAGAAGGCTGCGAGCCGTAAGTACCGCTCTCGAATGCCAGCATTGCGTGCCCGCTCATTGGGGGCGCCGATCATGGCCTGCTTCAGCTTCTGGGTGTCCCTGTGCGCGAGCTGCCCATCCAGGGTGCAGGAAGCGGGGATCTCTTCAGTCGCTCGCAGGACGAAACGCACCATCTGCCGCACCACACCACCGAACCCGCCGATCAGCGCAACGCGGATGTCCTCCGCAGCGATCCGCTCGAGCTCTTCCAGGCTCGGAACACGCTTCAGGCGCCGGGACATCTGCCATTCCGTGGCGATCAGCAGCTCCTCGGCCACGCCAGGCAAGAAACCGCTGAAGCCGTATTCTCGACCGGCCAGCGCTATGGTGGCCTCCGTCTTGCGGGCCATGACCTGCCGCATGGCGGAGAGCGCGCATCCTCCGAGCCATATCCGACGGGGCGCGGGAAGCTCGCTTCCAGGCGCGCTGCGGAATCCGGGAGGCAGGATGTCGTGGTGGCGCACCAGCGCGGCGAGCGACGCGCGCTTCTCGACAGAGGTGTACGCTCCGAAAGGCCAGGGCAGGAAGCTCTCGAAGGGCGTGTCGGGATTCGGGCATGGTTCCTGGGTCGCCCCCCTGGGGAACATCGAGGCGACCGTGTCGGTGAGCACCGAGGTGAAGCTGCCCGATCTGCGCAGATAGCCGCCGTAGGCGATGCGGATCCTCGCCTGGAGCAGCGCGCGGCCTATGCGCAGCACGGCGCTGTCGAGATGCAGCGAGTCGCGACTGCCGATCGTGGGCGCATCGTATCCCAGCGCCCCGAGGTCGCTGGCATCCCCCGTGCTCAGCGCGATCATCGGCCACTCCCCGAAGTCCGAGTCCCTACTCTCCCCCGAGGTGGAGCGCAGCTTCTCGAGCAGGCCATCGCCCACCGCATCGGCCAGGGCCTCGTACGACACGAAGTGGATATTGTCGTGGAAGTAGCGCTTCAGCTCCTCCTCCTCCGTGGGTAGGAATCCATGGCCCGGATAGACGACGAAGCGCGGAATGCGACCTTTCAATTTGGCTTCTCTGTATAGCCGCATCATGGTCGTGGCGTCAGGCATCCAGGTGAGGAACTCGAACCGCGCCTTGTCTCTCGGCACGTCCTTCACGCGCTTCCACAGCTCTCGCGCGTAGAGCGTCTGCATCTCGGCGAGCAGCGCCTCGCGGAAGAGCCGGTCCAGGATCTCGACGGCGCGTTCCTCTCGCCATGCAATGGTGGGAACGCTGGCCAGGTCACCGATCAGCCTGCTCCACTGCGACTGCAAAGTGACAGCTGCCACGGTGGGCCGCACGGACCAGATGCGGGAGCCGCGGTCGAGCTGACATGGCGTCCGGGCGATCTCGACCTCGCGGCGGCACCAGTAGCGGGTGGCGTAGTGGTCCGACAGCACGGCTACGAAACCCGCGCCGTTGCGAGCCGCGTCGAGCATCCTGCTCTCCCAGCCTCGCCCCATGGGAAGGTCGTTCTCGTCGTAGAAGACCTCGATCTGCCCGTAGCCCGCGGCCACGTCGCGTAGGCGTTCCGCCGCTCCCGGTCCCAGTTCGAGGTCCATCTTCGCGTGGGACAAGAACACGGCCGTGGGCAAGGTGGATTTGCTCCCGTAGTGCTCCCGCAGCAGGCGCACCAGGCCCTGAGTGAGCAACCTCCGCAGTCGCACGCGGAGACGGCGCCGGCGGGCGGCTTCCACTTCTTTGTCCGGATCACTCCATCGATCGAGGTAGAGCGCCTTGATCCGGGAGAACTCGATGGGCAGCTGGGCCAGGGCGCGGGACAGCTGGATGGGTGCTAGGTGCACATGCCCGTGGCAGCCCTGCTCGCATGTCATCTCGGTGCATTCGTGATGCGCTCTGGCCAGCTCCAGCAGGTCGCGGCGCCAGGAGGGATCGTTCACCATATGATCGTCGACCAGGGGCACGAAGACATTGTGGGTGGCGTGATCCCGTGCGATGGGACGTCGGTGACGTGCGCTGCGCAGCCTCTCGGCCCTCTCCAGGGCCTGCAAGGGATCGGAGAGCCGCCCGACTGCAGCTCCTGCAGGACTCTCCTCCGATTGCCTCGTGCTCGCCAGATCGGAGTTCCAATCCTCCGAGCGGAAATGGACGGGGATCCCCAGACCGACCCGCCGCGCGTCGGAAGGATCGCCGCCGAGCCAGCGGTAGATCTCCTCGGCCAGCAGGGCCCCTGTTTTGAAGTTCGGGTGCCACAGCACGTAGACGGAGAGCGGGGTCATCGTGGCCCGCGTGCCCTCTTCCTTCGCTTCGAACAGAAGATCGCTCATTCTTCCTCCAAGAAGCTCCCGATCATCAAGCTGGCCGGCCGCTGGATCCCCAGGCCTTTCTCCAGCACGACCGCCACCTGTCGCAGGTCGCGCTGCAGCGCGCCCAGCTCGGCGCGGAAGACCGCTCTGGAATCCCAGTCTTCACCCTTCTCTTCCGGGATGATGGGATGCCAATGGGCCAGGAAGGGCCAGAGCTGCGCGTTGAGCATCAAGAGCAGGAGCGCTCCGACGCTGGCCGCGTCCTGGCAGTCGGGGTTCGGCATCGAGGCGTCCGGACCAGCCTCGATGAGGGCCTCGCGGGCTCGTTGGAAGAGTGCGAAGAGAGATCTCAGGGTGCTCCTGTCGACGCCCTCTTCCTCTCCCAGGGGCAGCGCGACGACTCTCGAGGTCAGCTCCACGTAGACGGCCCACGCCAGCTGCCGGGAGGCGGCGTTCGCCGGAGGCGCGAGGCGGAGCCTGATCCGGGCTCCCCCCGTCTCTTCGAGATGGACCTGATACCAGTCGCCGGTCAGCGTCCCGATCTCTTTGAGCGTGGCCTTCACCGTCCAGGTGGCGGCGGCCGTGAGCACGATGGTGGAGGGCGGCATCGGTTCAGGCATGGGGCGTTCTCCCTGGAGATGAGGGTACATCGAGGGTGGTTTCCGGTGCAAGGAATGCCAGGATGGCCGTGAGGATTACGGCGTCGCACGTGCGTAGCTCAAGAAGATGGTGCGAGCTGTCTTGCCCATGGAGGCGCCCCCTGTCACGTCAGAGCCCAAGCGTGGCGCGTTGGCAGAAAGTGGGGCTGACGATGGTGGTGCCGCGGCGGCTCTTTTGGACCTCCACGAGCTTCATCATGCCGTAGTGCTCGTGGTAGTAGAGGTTGACCGTGCAGCCCTCGCTGTCGTCGGTCTCCGGCGCTTCAGGTGTGCGATCGGAGACACGGTTGTGCAGGTGCGTGCCGCGGTTGTCCGTGAAGGCGTGACCGGCCTCGGCCCGCGCGACCAGCTCGGAGACGCTCGGCGGGCGCCCC
Source organism: uncultured Enterobacterales bacterium (assembly GCA_964454135.1). Lineage (GTDB taxonomy): Bacteria > Myxococcota_A > UBA796 > UBA796 > JAFGLY01 > CAYVQL01. Next base: position 10,275 of record CAYVQL010000080.1, read on the forward strand.
ATGCCCTTGGGCCAACGCACGTAGCGGAAGTCGGCCCTCTGCACCAGCGCCGGCCGCCCCTTGTGCTTCCCGATGGCGAATCCCCTCTTGTAGTGACCGTCCAATACGTAGATGCAGCCGTTCGGGTGAGTCGGGTTGGTCCACTCGCCGGTCCAGGCGTCGCCGGTCGCGGTCGTGGTGAACACGACCGGGCGGCCCGCGTCGTCATTGCAGGCGAACAGCACGAGGTCGTCCCACGCTCCGACGGCGCCGGACCGCGCGATGACGCAGTTGAGGTCCCAGGGCTTGGTGAACCAGGGCGCGCCCAGACGCTCCCGCAAGGCCTTCACAGCGGTGTAGACCGCCTTGACATGGGCGTTGATTGCTGACATCGGCAGATCCTCCGATGGTTGTTTCCGTGCTCGGAGACGATGGAGGCGCCCTGCATCGTCATTGCGCGATCACGGTATGCGAAGGGCGCTCGTGTCAGGATACTTCAGGGGGGACCTGGTCTCTGGGGGGGCTTCCGAGGCATCGTGCGCCAGACCCTTGGCGTGTGGTCAGTTGACTCGGTCGTAGGCGCAATATTCCCCTGTGTCCAACAGGCTTGTCCGCGCCCCGAGAAACATGACACCATGACGTTTCACGTCGCGCCTGCCGGGGCGGCGACCGACTCCGGCAGGCGTGGAGCGATCCCCAGCGGCTTCGGTATGCGCTAGATTGACCTCCACGAAGATGCGGTCTGCACCATCACCGAGGATCAAAGTGGCGCCTACGCCTGGCTGCTCGCAAGCGAAAGCCATCGATAGCCTCTCTTGCGCAACCGACGCGCATGCTCCCTCGCAGCGAAAGGCGCGCGCGTCCGTGTCGAAGTTGGCCGCCGTGGAGCGGAGCGATAGGGGATCCTCGCCCGGAACGGAGCGAATCGACTCCCTGGCGCTGCGCGGGCTCTGCCATGGCAGGCGGCGACCGAGGGCGGAGCGGCCCCTATGACAAAGCCTAGCTTGGGATGGTCCGACAGAACGGCCGGAGCCGTGCTGGGCTACGACTGGTTCGTCTCCTACGCCCGCGCGGATGGAACGAGGTACGCCCAAGCACTGCAACAGGCGCTGACAGCCTCGGGATTCAGGTGCTTCGTCGACACGGCCCAGGTGGTGGCCGGCGACGAGCTGCAGCCCACCCTCCGGCGCAGCATCAGGCGAAGCTCGAAGCTGGTGCTCGTGGCGACGCCAGGGGCCGTCGCGTCGCACTGGGTCGAACTGGAGGTCGAATGCGCCATTCGGCACGGCGTTCCCGTCGTGCCCATCGAGATCTCCAGTTCGTTCGGGCGACCTTCCCGCGTGCGAGACCTGATCGCAGATTCCATGCGTCTGGACGAGGCCGATCCCAAAGGCCCCACGGATGCGACGATAGGAGAGCTGCGTCGGAGCTTCACAGCCACCCGGCGCCATCTATGGCGTACACGAGCCCTCGTCGGGGCCCTGTTGCTGCTGTCGTCTCTGACGACCACCAGCCTGTGGTTCCAGAGAAGCGCCAAGAGCCAGCACCTGCGCGCGCGGGACCAGGCGCACATGCAGGCGGCCCAGCTCTCCTGGGGAGATCCCACGGTGGTCGCGGCCATCTTGCGGGAGGTGAAACAACCCGAGAAGACCGAGGATTGGCAGAGGGCGGCGGTTGCCACGCTTCAGCAACCCCTATCCCTTGCGGTCTACGGGCTCGGCGAGCAGGTCACACAGATCGCCCTGGTTGGTGACAGCGGTAGGATCGCAGCGGGCACGAGCGATGGAGAGGTGTTTCTCGTCTCGGTCGGCTCCCCACGGAAGCCCTCCGCCGTGTGTCGTACGGAGCACAGCGTCTCGGCGCTTGCCGCGACGGGAAATGGTCTGCTGGCGGCCAGCTTCGTGGACGGATCGCTCTGCATCGCTGACACGGAGCATCCTTCCACGAGCAGAGTCGTGAACCTCCACTCGGAAGCGACGAGCCTCGCCATCGACGGAGAACGACTGGCTGCGGGCTTCCAGGGCGGGCAGGTGGAGCTTCGCTCCCTCACCGACCCGGACGATGCGCAGCAGGTCGGGACGCACGGAGATAAGGTCCTCTCCCTGGCCTTCTCGCCGGATTCACTTTGTCTGGCCTCGTCGTCGCAGGACGGCAGCGCAAAGGTATGGCCGATCCACGACGCTTGCACCAAGACGTTCGAGCACCAGCATCCGCACGGCGTTCCCGTAGTCGGATTCAGCCCCGACGGCGATGCCCTCCTGGCGGCCTGCTGGGACGGTATCGTACGCCTGTGGGATCTGACGGGACGGCAGGAGATGCGGCAACTCGAGGGGCAAGGGGGAGAAATCCACACCGCAGTCTTCGACGGAAGCGGTGAGCGCGTCGCCGCTGGCTCGCAGGACGGAACGGCCCGCGTTTGGGATCTCACAGGCGCCTCCGCGCCGATAACGCTGGATGGCGAGGACAGGGCCATCTGGTCGGTCGTCTTCGATGACGACGGCACGCACCTGCTGACGGGGTCCTGGGGCGGGACTGCGCACTGGTGGGACCTGCGCCTACGGGATCCCAGCTCGCTGGCCGGACTTGATCTGGTCAGGTTCCCAGGCTCTCGCTCTCGCACGACATCCGGCGTGGTCGATCCGCTGAAGCTGAGAGGTCACGAATTCGCCGTCTGGAAGGTGGCCGTGGACCCGCAGAGCGGCCTCGCCTTGACTGGTTCCGGTGACGGAACCCTGAGGACCTGGAGGGTGAAGCAGGCCCGCTGGCCAGAGGTCCTCCACGGTCACCGGCCAGGCATGATCCGGCACCTCGTCTTCCGAGCGGATGGCGGCGCCATCCTGGCCGCCTTGGAATCGGGCCAGGCATGCCTGTGGAGAACGGAGGCTCCTGGGGCCTCGCAGTTCTGCATCGAGCACGATCCGCAGGGCGTGCTGACGGCGGCGTTCAGCGCCGACGGCCAGCGCCTGCTGACCGGAGGGCGGGATGGGGTCGTGCGCGTCTGGGACGCGCGCATCGGGGCCCAGATCGCCGAGTTGGAGGGCGCCGAGACCTATGTGCTGCATGCGGTCTTTCACGGCGAGGCGCACGCCTTGGCGGTGGGGCTGGACGGATCGCTCACGCTGTGGGACCTGCTCACCCGGGCGCCCACGTGGGCCTGGCCTGCACCGCGGGACGGGCATGCCTACGCGGCGGCGGATCAGTCGGGAAGCCTCGCCGTCATCGCCGCGAGCGACGAGCCCCTCAGGTTGGTGGACATCGGGGGCCAGGAGAGCTTCGACCTCCCCGCGGCAGGAGATGTCGGCGCCGCGGCCTTCTCCATGGACGGAGGCCGCTTCGCTCTGGGGAACTGGGCCGGCGAGGTGCATCTGTTCTCCACGGAAGAGCCCGAGGAGAGCGAACTCCTGGGGGCACATTCCGGGCGCGTGTCGGGAATGGCCTTCTCGGAAGACGGCGATCACCTGGCTTCCTACTCGACGGACGACCGGTTCGCGTACATCTGGGATCTCACGGGGGACGGCGTCACGCGCAGCCTCGAGCACCCGAAGAACGTTTCGGACCTGGGCTTCGACGCCTCTGGAAGGACGCTGTTCACCGCGGCCGAAGATGGCGTCGTCAGGATATGGGATGTGGAAGAAGAACGAGAACCAACGGAGATCGGTGGTCACCGCGGACCTGCTACTGCGGCGCTGGCGCCAGGGGGCAGAGTCGTGGTCACGGGAGACGTGGAGGGGCGGCTTCGGCTCATGGACCTGGCTTCTGAAACGCTGATGGCTCAACTTTGGCGGGCCACGCGCCATTGCCTGGCTCCAGAGGAACGAACTCGAATGTTGGGTGAGAAACCACACGAGGCCTCCAAGGGACTTGAGCGCTGCCGGCAGATGGCGGCAACGGCCGGTCGATAGGGACTGGACCGCCTGCCGGGATCGCCATGAACCTCCTTCCACGGGCGATGCGAGGAAGCGCCATCTCCTTGTTCCCCGGCCCGTCGCCTCTTCGCCCCATGCTATCCTCCCCCCAACCCGAGGAGGCGCCCCATCGTGGCCCACGAAGCGCTCACCATCTTCATCGCCTGGGACAGCACCATCCGCGGCGCGCGCTCGGTGCTGCAATACGCGGTGGATCACCTGGAGGAGCCCAGGCTGAACTTCCAGGCCGTGGGCCACCGTGCCGGCGATCCGGATCTGGGCGATCTGCGGAGCCAGCTGGTCACCGCCATCCGCACCGCCCATGGGCTCCTGGCTATCGTAGACAAGCCCAACGCCTACGTGGGCTGGGAAATAGGCTTCGCCCTGGGCCTGCCCGCGGACCAGGCGCACCCCAGGCGGCTGGCGCTGGTCACCGCGGGCCGGGATCGCCCGGATTGGCTGTGCCTGGGGCCCTTGCGCGGGCAGCTGGTGCAAGGCCAAGGGGTCAACAAGAACTCCCTGCTCGCGGCAGCTGGGGCATTCGCGCGGTGGGTCAAGGCACCTGGGCCCTGCGAGCGCGGTCCGCGCTCCCTGCTGCTCTGTCCTGATAGCAGCACAGGACAGCTTGTACGTGAGCTGGCAGAACGGGAGCGCCTGCCCCTGGAGGTTCCGGACCTGCGGGAGCTGTCGCTGGCGACGCTACCACAGCTCCTGGCCGGCACCGGCCGTACCGCCTGGGTGGTGCCCGAGCCCACCGAGGACATGGCGCGCGACGGCGACGAGACCGCCATCTGCGCCTTGGTGGCGGGATACCTGCAGGCCGCGGGCCTGCCGGTGCAGCTCTTCCCCCACCGGGACGCCCGCGACGTGGAGCACCTGCCCGCTCAGGCGCGCTTCGACAGCCTGGTCCAGGTGCTGGACCAGCTGCGCGATTGGGAGGAGCGCACGCGTCCGGACACCGCGCCTAGCGGCGTGCCGGCCACGCCACCTGATCCGCTCGAGGCCTGGCGCCGCGATGTGCAGAGGGAGCACCGCGACCTGCTGCCCTTCGTGTGCGATCTGGGCCACACTCTGCTGCAGCAGGTGCCCGTGGAGCTGCAGCTGGAGGCCGACGCCGATGTGGCCTGCCTGGCACTGGCGGAGGAGCCCTTCGAGGCGATCGGCTGTCGGCCGGGGCAGGTCCCCTCGCGCCACGGCCCGGCCATGCCGCTGCGCCAACTGATCGAGGCCCACCTCGCACAGCGTGCAGCGGACGAGCACGCCGGGCGCTGGCTGGTGGCAGCCGAGCCGGGCGCCGGAAAGACCACGTTGGCGCGCCATCTGGCCTGGCAGCTGGCCCGCGAGGGGCCAGCGGCGCCCATCCCCCTCTATGCGCCCCTGATCTCCCTGGCCGAGCCCGCGCTGCACCCCTTCGCCTGGGCTGAGCGCAGCCTGGCCGCCGACCAGAGGCCCCAGCACGCCGCCGTAGGCCGCCAGGTCATCCAGGAAGACGCGGTCCGAAGCCCATATGGTGCCGTCGCGCCGCCCGAAGACGCCTGCCACTGCCGGGTAGTGCCCGGACAGGCCCAGGATCGCGCGCGACAGCTCCTCCCGTGGCCAGGCCCCGCCGCCACGGCGGTGCAGCTCCAGGCTGAGCGCGCGCAGCAGCCGGGGTGCCCCCCCCGGCGACCAGGGGGGGGGCTGCTCGTGGTCGGGCTGGCGCGGCGCCCCGCCGCGCGCCAGGCAGTCGTCCAGGGCGCGCCTCAGCAGCTGCAGCCGGTTGCGCGGCGGCTCGGCGCCGCGCTCCTCGCTGTGGGCGTGCAGGCCCACGGCCAGGGTGAGCAGGAAGGGGTTGCGCAGCAGCACGGCCACGCCCGGCGCCTCGCCCACCTCGCGCCAGAAGCTGGCCGCCGCAGCCTCGCTTTGCGCCAACAGGCGCCGCACCAGCAGCCGGCGACGGGCCTCGTCGAGGTAGCGCAGGCTGGCAGAGGTGAAATCGCCCCAGGACCGCCCGCCTTCGATGGCTGTGGCGCGGCTGGTGACCACCAGCACGGCGCCACGCAGATCCCGCGCCCGCGCCAGCTCGGCTATCCGCCCGCGCATCGCCTCGTGCTCGCGCACCTCGTCGAAGCCGTCCAGCAAGAGCCACAACCTGCCGTGACCTTTTCCCGCAGCCCGCAGCGCCCGGGCCAGCCTCTCCGGCCGCTCTTCGTCGGGCTGGGCCACGTGGGAGGCATGCTCGAAGATGTCGCCCCCCTGCCGCTCCCAGGCCGCCAGCGAGACCAGCATCGGCAGCGGCCGGCCGGGCGCGTCCGGGGTGGCCAGCCGGTGGGCCAGCTGCCGCAGCAGGGTGGTCTTGCCCGCGCCCGGCTCGGCCTTCACCAGCCAGCGGGGGGCGTTCCCCTGGGCCAGATCCTCGCGCAGCAGATCCTCCAGGGCGCCTTGGCGGTCGACTCCGGGTCTCTGGCTCCGCGAGGCGCAGCGCTCGCCCAGGCAGTCCACGACTCCGCCCTCCTCCACCTCGAGGTCCACCGGCACCAGGTCGGTCTCGCTCAGGCCCAGGGCGCTGACGTAGTGCAGCGGCCGCTCGTGCAGCGTGTGGACCGCGGCGCGGTAGGCCGCCAGCAGCCTGGCCCGCCTGCCGCGCCCCGGGTGGCCGCCCTCGTCGGCCCACTACCGCAGCCTGGCCAGCAGGTCCTTGTAGGTGGCGTCGAATTCGATGCGGCTGTGGCCGCCCTCCAGGCTGCTGTAGGCGGCATCGGCCACCTTCGGGCAGCCCGGGCAGGAGAAGACGCCCAGCCGCATCCCCAGGGCGCTGGCGTAGCCGGCTGCCAGCGCGCCGATGCTGTTGGCGACGCCGTGGCGCGCCTCGCCTTTGGCCAGAGGCAGCTGCACCCAGGCCAGCCGGTCGGCTTCGGCCAGCAGGCGCGGCAGCTCGGCCAAGGTCCAGCCCTGCACGTCGAGGATGGTCCAGCCGTCCTTTTCCAGCGGCGCCCGGAGCGCCCGCAGCCACATCTTGCCCGTGCCCTTGGCCGGGATCAGGGCCAGCCGGCGTGTCCCGCGCGTGGGGCGCTTCCCGATGCGGGGCCAGACCTCCTCCAGCAGCCGCTCGAACACGTCCGGATCGGCGATGCCGGGCTGATATAGCAGGTTCTCCAAGGGCGTGCCCCGGGTCCACTTGCCCTCGGGCTGCGGTCCCTCGGTGGCCAGGGCCAGGCCCAGCCCGCGCGCCAGCGCCATGCCCATCTCCCAGGCCATGTTGGCATTGGGCGTGTCCACCACGGCCAGCAGATCGGAGCTCTTGGCCGTGCACTCCTTCAAGCGGCGATCCAGCTGCCCCAGGGCGACGCTGCCGGCCTCGCCCAGGATCTCGATTTGCACGCCCGCCGGTGGCAGTTCCTGCAGGCCGGCGAAGCTGGCGGCCACCTGAGAGAGCTCGGAGTCCCAGGCCACGAAGATGGTACGCGTCGGGGGCATGGGTTCTCCTTCAGGGGGAGCTGCGCAGCACCCTTATCCCCGCATAGCCCCTAAAAGCGCGCACCACCTCGGCATAACCCTCCGGAGGAGCGGGCTCGTGCGGCTCCCAGAGCGGATTCCATTGTTCGGTGACGCGTACGTCCTGACCGGGGACATAGGGGCTGGAGTGCACATAGCCGCCGGGTCCCTGCCAATCCCACAGGGAGGCGAAGCGCCATTGCTCGCCCAGCTTGAGGCCCCGGTAGCGGCACAGGCTCCAGCGCTCGGCCACTCGGGGCAGCAACCCGCCCAGCAGCTCCTCGGCCCGGTCGCGGGGCCGCAGCAGGGCCTCGCCGCGGCGGCCGGCCGAGGTCACCTGGCGCAGGACCTCGTCCTCCAACGACCAGACCTGCAGCCGCTGCCACCGTCGCTGCCCGCGCAGCTGGAAGGCCACGGCCAGGGCCGCGGGCAGCTGGTCGTTGCTGGCGCCCAGGAAGGCGATGTCGCGATGCAGCTCCAGGCGCTCGATGGGGGGCGCCTTGTAGCGCAGGGTGCGCTCGATGGCGTCGGCCGGGAAGAGCTGATCGCGGGCCAGGGCCTGCGGGGCTGGCGGCGAAGGCGGGGCCTGGCCGCGCTCCCAGCCGGGCCAATACTGGCTGGCCATCTCCGGCAGCCAGCTGCGAGGCGGGCGCCGGCCCGGGATCCACATCAGCCAGGGTGCTGTGTCGAGCATGCGGCCCGCCAGCTGCTCGGCCTGAGAGCCGGCCTCTAGCTGCAGGCCTTGCTTCAGTACGCCGTATGCCCAAAGATCGGCCATCAGGGGCGGCGTGGCCAGGCTGGCATCCGGTTGCAGCGCCGCGCAGTCCGCATCCTGGGTCGGGGCGCCCAGCAGCTGGCGGTAGCGCTGGACCAAGCTGGCGGCCTGATCGCGTTCGTCGCAGCGGATGGCCAGGGCGGCTGCCAGCAGCAGCAGGATCGGATCCCCGTCGGGCAGCGCCCCCAGGGCCTCCAGGGGCGGTCGTTGGCCGGCGGCCAGCGCGGCCCGCAGCGACTCCCGCTGCCGGTCATGGGCCAAGGGCGTGCCCACCGGCAGCACAGCCGGGACCATCCTGATGGAGCAGTGGTTCGGCAGGCCCGCGGAGCCAGGGGGCGAGAGGTAGACCTCTGTGCGCCAGCTCGCAGCGACGGGCAGCGAGAGGGCCAGCTCCGGCGCGGCGGCGCTCTCCCCGGGAGCCCAGCTGAGCTGCAGCGTGCAGCGTCCGGGGGGGGGCTGGCCGGCGAAGGCGCAGAGGGCGTGCCCGGGGACGGCCTCGAGGACCGCCGCGGGCTGCAGGGCTTCGGCGCAGGCCTGGACGTGCGCCAGCATGCCCTCTGCCACCAACACCAGGCGCGCCTGGGCGGGAACGGCAGCCAAGGCCTTGCGCGCGGCCGCGCAGCTGGCCGCGTCCCAGCCGCGGCAATCCTCCAGGGGCAACGGGGAGGGAAAGGGCACCGGCGGCAGGAGGACTTCGCGCTGCCCGTGCTGAAAGCGCTGTTCGGAGAGGTGCTGGTGCGCCCCGCCAAGGTGCAAGTGCAGGTCGTAGGGTTGGCCCGCGTAGGCCTGCAGCGCGACGCGGCCCCAGCCGCTGTGGATGCGCGGGCCGAAACGCGGCTCCACCCGGATCTGCGCCAGGGAGTCTGCGCTCGCGAGGAGCACGCGCGGGCCGATGCGCGCAGCCACAAGCTCGTCGATGCGGCGCGAGAGCGCGCCCTCGTCGCTCGGATCGTCGTCGAAGATCACCGACAGGCGCTCGGGCAGCCCCGGCAAGGCGGCGCGCTCCGGCAGATCCTCGCGGCGCAAGGCGTCGCCCACGGTGCGCAGCAGCTCGGAGACCCGACCTTCGCGCGCGGGGCGCTCCGCGCCCGCCATCAGCATCACCACGTTGGCGCTGGCCGCCGTGCGCGAGGCATGGCGCGCTTCGCCCAGGGACGCCAGGGGCGCGCTGGCCACGCGCAGGCCGCGGCCTTCCAACCCGGAGCGCAGGCCGGTGATCAGGCTGGGTCGGCAGACGGCGTAGGCGATGAAGACATCGGGCCGCCGGAGCAGGGCGGCGCTCCCCGTGCGTTCCAGGCTGCCGGCGGGATCGGGCAGGATCTCGAAGTCCTGCAGCGAGGTGCTGGGGCCCTCGATCACGGGCTCCCCGATCAGGCTGTGCTTGGAGAGCAGCGCCAGGATGTTGTCTTCGAGGCGCTGGCCCAGTTGCCGGGCGCTGACGCCGCCTGCCGGCGCCAGGGCCTGCCGCAGCGCTACGGTCAGCAGGCCGTGCTTCTGGCCGGCGTACTCGATCTGAAAGGCCGAGTCCCCGGTCCTGGTGGCGAAGGCGTAGAGCCGCTTGGCCTCGCGCTCCCCCAGGGTCTCTTTGAAGACCGGGGGCCGGGGGCTGACGAGCCGCGCGCGGTGGCGGCAGCAGTCCATGAACAGCAGCACCTGGTCGAAGGCCCCGGCCAGGCGGAAGTGATCCGCCCACAGGCGGCCCGCGAAGTGCGGCAGCAGATCGGGGGGCTCGGCGTCGGCCGTCAGCAGCGCCGTGATCTTCCGCGGGCCCAGGGACATCCCGTGCCCGGAGAAGAACAGGTAGAGGCGCCGGCCGACGCGAAAGCCCAGGCCCTGCTTCCTGTTGCTCTTCGCGACGCGGTGCAGGCCCCTGAAGTATGCCTCGATGCGCGCCTCCGTGGGCCTGGGATCGTAGTCTTGCTGCTGCGCTGGGGAGGTGACCAGCTGTGCGCGGCGGACCTCCCGCGCCCCCAGCTTCTCCACGCCGGCAACGCCGCCGCCCGTGAGGGAGGTCACCCACTCGTGGAACCACTCGGCGTCCCAGGCCGCGGCCAGGGCGCCGAGCCCGGAATGCACCCCGTAGGTCCCGATGCCCACACTGAGCGCGAAGTCGTTGTTCAGCTCGCTCATGGTCCACCCCTCGGCTGCCCAATGGGCTGCGTGGCTACTCGTAGACTTCCTGGATCAGTCGGATATCGCCTGCTGACAGGTCGGTGTTGGGCCTGACCTCGTAGTCGCCCTCGGTCCAGCGGTTGGGGATGGGGTAGATCATGATCGAGTCGGGATCGAAGGGCGTGGTGTAGACCTCCTTGCGGTCGAAGGTGCGGAACAGGTTGCGGTGGATGGTGGCCTCGTCCCAGTTGTTCGGAGGCCCGGCCAGATCCTCGTAGACGGCCTGCACGTCCCAGGGGATCTCGCTCAGGGGGTGCTGGTGCTCGTGGATCAGGCCGAAGACGTGCCCGAACTCGTGCAGCACTACGCTCTGCACCGCCAGATCCGAGGAATGGGGCCTGAGCCAGCCGAAGTTGATGGTGGGCGCGTTCTTGTCCTGCACCGTCTCGCAGTAGCGGCCCAGGTAGGACCAGGAGCCGGTGTAGCGGAAGGAGACGCGCACGCGCGTGTCGTTGGTGTTCTTGCGCCAGACGAAGCATAGGTCGATGCCGCTGCGCTGGATCCACTGCTCGGCGTAGTGCATCACGCGCTCGCGCAGGTCCGGATCGCCGTCCAGGAAGGAGACCGAGATCTGGGCGCCGGGCGACCAGCGGGTGGCCTTGAGCAATGCGCCCTTCTCCTGGCCTTCGAGCTCGGGCACGAGCATTACGCAGTAGGGAAAGTCCATGGCGGCTCCTTGGGAATGGGTGGCTGGAGTTCCTCCCCCGGTGGGGTGGTGGGGGGATTGTGGCATGGCGACGTAGCCGTGTCTAATGATTCGCCACAATCCTCCCCCCCATCCCCCCCGGCACCCACCTGCGCAGCAGGGCATCCACCGCCGCGCCCCCGTCCCGCGGCGGATCCTGCCGCTGATAGCGTGCGCGAAGCCGGTCATCCACCCAACAGCCACCCCACCCATCGGTCGTCCGTATGAACTCCGCAGCGAAGTCCTGCCCGATGTCCAGACAGCCCTCCAACACAACGTCCACGTAGGACTGGATGATCGGACTGGCGGAGCTGGGCGCGCCCGCCCGCGGCAGATCGTAGATCCAACAGGGAAGGTCGGGGATGGGATCGCCCCGCAGCGGCTGGAAGTGATCGGGGTCGACCGAAACACGCCGGTAGCCGTGCGGGAGCTCACGGGCGTCGGCGGCTGCGAGCTGGGCCTGGGGCAGCTCCACCAGCACGCCGTTGCACACATGGTCGGGATGGCGCACCACCCCCAGTCCGCATGCTCGCTCCTTGGGAACCGGCAGATACCAACCCCTGCGAAATCCCTTCAGGCGTACGACGTGCGCCTGGCTGCCGCAGAATGAGCGTGCGCGGCTGGGGGCGTTGATGAGGCTGCCGTAGCCGAAGATGGCGTGCATCTGCGCGGCGGGGCCCATGACTACCACTCCCACTCGATCACATAGGCCTCTCCTCGTCTGGCCTTGCGAAAACGCCACTCCAGCCTGCATGCATCGGGATCCCACGAGGTGTTGGCGCCGGGAAGCACCGCGAAGCTCTCGGGCCGCTTGGGATTGCCCACGAGCATGCGCGAGGCGCAGGGCTCCTGATCGTGGGCGAAGAGCACAGCGAGCGACGCCTCGTCGGCATCGCCGCGGAAGACGTTGCCCATCCAACCGCCCTCTTCGGACTGGAATCCGCCCCGGTAGATGAGCTCGATGGTGATCCTCTGCCCGGGACCCTCCACGGGCACACGGAGATCGTAGCTCCTGTCCAGCCGCCCGCGTTTCTTCAGCAGCTCCGCATAGTGCGGCCGCCCGGTGGCGTGCTTCAGCCCAGGCGACAGCAGGGGATTCTCCCTTTCCGACCATTCGTAACCTGCGGTCAGCGGGCCCTTCACCAGCTCGATGGAGTCGCCCTCGGTCGCGAAGCTGAAGGGGATCCGCTTCACGTCCGCGCCGGCCCACTTCAGGTCAGCGCGGATGTGGCGCGCCGTCTTGTACGTCCAGAGCGGCATCTCGCGAACCCAGGTCTTCCTGTCTCTCAGATCCACCAGCACCTCGAAGCGGGAGAAGGCGTAGTCGGTCGCGTTCCCCGGCGATGGCTTGCTCGGTCCGCGCAGCGCGCTCTCCTCGGGCGCCGCCGCGCGCGACGGCCCAGAAGGGGAGCGTCCTGCCGACTCCGCCGTCAGCCTCCCGAGCTCCCGAACGAGTCGCGGGAGAGGGTCGGGCTGGCTCATTCGCAGATCGACCCAGCTGTAGTTGCCCATGAATCCCTTGATCGGAGAGCTCTCACGCTCGCCGTAGCTCTTCAGGATCACCGGGATGATCGCGGGGCCGTTCCGCGTGGCCAGATCGCACAACAGGTCGATCTCCTGCTGCTGGACCGGTCCCAGCCCGGACCTGCCGTAGCAGACGATCGCGGCTCCGGCCTTCGCGATGTCCTTCTCCAGAACACGTCGCCAAGGCTGACCCAGGCTGAGGTTCCTTTCGTCCATCCAGACTGCAAGGCCGTTCTTCTCAAAGCTGTTCGCGAGCTCCCGCACCTCGGGCTTGTCCCGACTGTTGTGGCAGAGGAACACGGCGCTCTCTCTTGGAGAAGGCGGGGCCTGCTTGGGGCTATCGGGCAGCCCGGGGCCCGGGGCCGGCTCATCGTGCAGAAACGCCGGGTAGAAGCCGTACCGCAGCGCGATTGGATCACCGGGATTGACATACCCGTGGTCCTGCAGAGATCTCAGCGCTGCGCCGAACCGACGCTTGGGCAAGCCGGTGGCTTGCTCCAGGGCCTGGCGCGGCGTGGAACCCTGGTGCGCTGCGCAGCACAGGGTCTGCAGGACCGTATGCTGAGCCGGCTCGAGGTGCGACTGGTCGGTCTTGAGGATCCGTTGAACGGTCTTGTCGCGGCGGATCTTGCGGAAGATCTCGGCCAGGTCGGAGCGCTTCGGGCGCTGGCGCCCCATCTCCGTCAGTTCCTCGAGTCCGCTGCCCACCAGCTGCAGGATGTACGGGTGACCGCCGCACCAATCCACGGCCGTCCGCACCACCTCATCGGGCAGGGCATTGTGCCAGCGCTTGGTCTGGTCGCCCCGCAGCAGGGCGCGGGCGTCTTCGTCGCGCAATCCAGCCAGGGGCAGCGGGGTGAAGCTCTCCAGGAAGGGTTGCTCCTCCTCCCCCCTGCCCGACAGCGTGACGGGGAGGCGCTGCGTGCCGGCCAGCACGAAGCGGATCATCTCCTCGCCCTTGAGCAGGGCGGCCAGATCGCTGAGGAAGCCTGGCTCTCGCTTCTCGATGCCGGCCAAACGCTCCGCACGGTCCCAGAGGAAGGCCACGCCCTTTCCGCGATCGATGATCTCCAGGGCCAGCTCGCGGAAGCTCTCGGCCGAGGAATCCTCAGGCTGGGGGAGGGGCGCCCCCAGAGCCCTGAACTTCCTGCGATGGAACTTGGCGAAGCTTTCGTAGAATCCACGGCCGGTCTGTTTCTTCCTCACCTCGTAGTACAGCGCCACTTCGTCGGATCGCTCGAACTCCTCCTCCAAGCGCCGCAGCAGGGAGGTCTTGCCGATGCAGCGCTGCCCGCAGATCCAGGTCCAACGACGGCGCGTCGCCTTCGCCACCGCGCGCCTGCGCCCGTAGAATTTCTCTCTCCGTGCCGCCACGTTGCCCAAGAAGTTGCTCATGCCGCCATCCCTCCTACGGAAGCGAAGCCCGCCGTTACGGTAGCGCATAACCAACTTCCATGGTATCGAATTCTTCAGGACATTCAAACAGGAAAGTGCAGGTGCCCATGCCCAACGACCTCACCGAAGCCTTCGCGCTCATCGACGACGACTCCATCCCCGACGAGCAGATCCTGCACCTCTTCGACTGGGAGGAGAAGCTCGGCCCCGCGGGCTTGGGCGTGGACGCCATGGTGGCCTTCCCCGCGGAGGACATCCCCAACTTCTCCACCGCGGACAAGGGGCTGCTGGGCGCCTTCAACGCGCGAGCGAGGCGGCGCCGGCAGCGCCGCTACGCAAAGCGCAAGGAAGAGGGCTTCGACGGGATCACCATCGTCAGCGAGGGAGACTCCTGGTTCCAATACCCCATCATGCTGGACGACGTCATCGACCACCTGGCCGAGCGCGAGGACTTCAACATCTGCTGTCTGGCCGCCGGCGGGGACTGGCTGTCCAACATCGTGCAGCAGAAGGAGTACCTGGCGACCATCGAGAACGAGGGCGCCCAGGTCTTTCTGGTGAGCGGCGGGGGCAACGACCTGGTGGGCAAGGAGCGCCTGTCCTGGCTCTTGCGGCGCTACAAGGCGGGGCGGCCCCCCGAGTGGTATCTGGGCGAAAACATCGACCGCGCCCTGGATCAGCTGCGCATGCTCTACGAGACCATGTTCGACGAGCTCACGGAGCGTTGGCCCGATCTGGTGATCGTCGGGCACGGCTACGCCCACGCCCGCCCCGACGGCGGCGAGTGGCTGGGCGGGCCCATGGAGGCCATCGGCATCGAGGACACCCAGCTGCAACGGGCCATCGTGCGCCACATGATCGACCGCTTCGCCGAGATGCGTATTGAGCTGGCGGAGCGCTACCCGAACGTGCACTTCGTGGACTGCCGCGGCTTGGTCACAAAGTGGCACGACGAGCTGCACCCCACCAGCAAGCACTACGGCAAGGTGGCCAAGGCTTTCGCACGGACGATCCGCAAGGCCTTGGCCTGAGCGGGCCCGAGAGCGCCGGTTGGATCAACGTGGAGGGCTCGCGCAGATCCCCACGAGCTCGCCCTCGGGGACGAGGCATGAGGTCCTCTGCGCCAGTGGCGAGAACGCCATCTCTTTCACGCAGTCTTCGCGCTTGATGCAGCGTGGGCGGCACTGGCCGTGGAAGCAGGTGCCGTAGCCGCGTTGGGCACCCAGGTGGCACGACTCCCGCTCTTCCTCGCTACAGGCCCAGGGATCGCCGTCGCTTCCGAAGATGTCGTGGTAGTTGGACGTCTCGTGAGGGCTCACGTGCTCCAGCTCGGTGGCGCCGATGATCACGGTCTCATCGTAGGCCCAACAGCCGACCAGCAGATGCGTCAGAGCACGAGGCGAAGAAGAGGACGGCTCGCAGGTTCCTGTGTCCACTGAGGATAGGTCCGTGGATGATGAGGGCGAGTACTGGTTGGCGATGGATCCCAGGCTGAAGACGGCATCCACGGAGGTGAACTCCTCCTTGGCAAGCACGCACTGGTCGTAGTTCACGATCCGGATGATGTCCGTCCCCTGGAACTCGCTCGTCTTGCGGAACTCGGGGACGCAGCCGAACAGGGCGCAGGCCACGATATGCGCTTCCTTTGGCGTGTTCCAGGAAAAAGACGCCGCGCCGGTAGAGTCCCCGCGCATGATGTCGAAGCTGCCCGTGTTGAAGCCGCCGATGAGGGCGTTTGAATGATCGGCGTCCGGATCAGGCAGCTGGCAGCTGTCCTGGGAGCACTGTCTGCTGCAGGTTTCCTGAGAACAGGTCTCGAGGCAGGCGCTGGGCGCACCAGCGCGGGTCGCGCACCAGCTTTTTCGTTTGTTCTCCACCCAGGTCCCCACGCCCTCGGCGCAGAGATACTCGCCCTCGATCTCTTCGGTCGAGGGCAGGCAACGTGCGCCCGAGGGGCATTCTCTCGACGAGGCGCAACCTTCCATGACCACGCGGTGGGCGGTAGGGTCGGCGACACAGGTTGGATCCAGGCAGAGCGTTCGGTTGGTCACGAAGCTCTGGCAACCCTCCGGATCCCCTTTCGAGCCGCAGCCCAGCGACGCCCAGGCCATGGCCCAGGTCAGCAGCCAAGAGACGATGAAGGAGCGCAGCATCGGTTTCTCCCTGCGTATCATCGCGGATTCATGTCGAAGCGCAGGCCCGCGTCGCCCACGAGCATCCAGCCCTGGGCAGGCTTCGGTTCGATTCCGCCTCTGAAATCGGACTGGAAGACGTACATGGTGTCGTGATGGAATCCCCTCGCAGAGAGCCGCAAGGCGACGAAGCTGGCGATCTTCAGCCGGAGCTGCAGGCCCGCCCAGGGAAGCCCCTGCGAGGTGCCGAGGCCGTGGAAATGCGCTCTGTAGATCGGAAATCCGGGACTTGAACCCCCACCCAGCCCGACCTGCCACCCGGGAGCCAGGGGGATGAGCGCCCAGGAGCCGTAGAGCATTCGAAAATACGGCTCCCCCTTCCCGGGAGTGTCGTTGGGCGTGACCTGTCTGGAGAGCTCGAAGTCGTACGAGGGCATATACTGCTTCCAATACAACATCCCCCCCAAGTCGATCTCGAACCAGAGGGAGCGGCGGTAGTCTTCGCCCTGCTGCCCCTCTCCATCGCTCCGCTTCTTGTCGTACCTGCGCGCACGCTTTCCCTTGACCCCAAAGGGACGAATGGCCGTGTTGAAGGTCAACTCGAACGCGGGGCGCGCGATGGCGAAGGTCTCTTCCGAACTCTCAAGGGTGTAGCGGGCGAGGGCTGGGCCAACACTGGCGGTCAAGCCGTAGCTCACGACTCGCGCCGTCTCTCCGGGGCCATCCAGCTCGAGCGCGCCTTTCCCGATCGTCGCGCTCATCGCCCTGAAGCGTCTCTCTCCATGGATCTTGTATGTGAAGCTGTCTTGGCAGCCGGCATTCGGGACCGGAATCCGCTTGTTCCCGTCGATGGGCGGCTCGATGACGTGCCGCCGCCCTGCCGGAGTGGTGATGGTGACATGGTCGATCCTGTCGCCTAGGAAAGGCTGTTTGAGCATGGGCCGCCAAGAGTCGAAATCCACCTCGACCCATCGTTCCGCAGGAGGCACGAAGCCGTCGAGGAGCTCGCCTGCGTAGCTGAGCTGCTCTTCCCAGGCATCGTTGTTGACCTCGCTTTCGAAACGCACCTCCGTGGGCAGGTCGAACTCTAGGCCGAGATTGCGGTTTGGGGAATCGGGACACGAATAGTGGCATGTCCCTCGATACTCGTCGTAGCTGGCCTCGCATGGCATGCCGATCTCGGCAAGGGTGGCGTTCGGGCAATCGCTGCGTTTCGTGTCGTCCCTCTGGCCGCACTCGGCGCGAAACAGACAGTGACTCTTCCATTCGAAGCTCACCTGTCGTGCGCTGGCTCGCAGCTCGACGGGAGGTCGCGCCCCCTGCCAATGGGCTTCGAAAACCCCATGGAAGGGCAATCTCCCGCAGGCCTCCTCGTTCGCTCCGAAGAGCGCCGAAGGTGGCCGCAGAGTCGGAGTCGAGAGTATCTTCGGCCCGATGGCGGCGCGCGCGATGATCCGCAGCGTCTTCTGCTCCTCGGAAGTGAGATGCGGCAGGCGGATTCGCATGCTTCTGCCTTCCTTCAGCACGCCCGCGCATGACATCTCCTTGGAGAGTCCTTCCAGAGACGCTTCGATGCGGATCGGGACGCCCCCCCGAGCCCTGATCATGGGTGGAAGCGCGACCTCGTGCAGGGAGCAACGCGGTTCGATGGGCATCAGGATGCGACCATCCAGCGCCATCTTGGTGGAGCCGAAGGCGTAGTGCCCGCCGATGGAGCCGGCGACGACCACGGGAGGGAGCTTGCTGGCCTGGCCCAGCACGATGCGGGCGATGCTGCCGTCCAATCGCAGCTCTTTCAGCGTGGGTCGGGCCTCGCCCGGGGCCTGGAAATCCAACAGGGCCACCAGCACCCTCTGGTCATCCGGGTCTGCGCCACCGAGCCCATCCGTCGAGGGTGGAGAGCGCCGATTGGGCGTACATGCGATATGGAGCTCTTCGAATTTTTGCTCCGTCGTTCCGTCCGAATTGAGGTAATTGAAGACCTCGGGCTTGATCTCGTACCTGGGATTGCAGGAGAAGTTGCCGGGGCTCTCGCAGGACGCATCGTCGTGGCTGGCGCTCGGCATCGCGCTGAGCGCCTCCACGGCCCCCGCGAGCGCTGCGGCATCCAGCCCGACGGTCTTCCGAAGCGCACCCACCCTCTGGGACCAGACATCTTCTCCGACTGGGGCGAAGCTCCAGACCTCCAGCTCGGCATTGGAACAGCCGTCCGTCGTCTCCTCGCGCCAGTCCTTGAGCAAGGTCAAGGCGACCGCCGCCTTGCCCCCTGTGGCAGCTACCAGGCACATATGCGTTGGCATCTGCGAAAGACCGTGCTCCAGCTCGAGAACCAGGAGCGCATCGGAGGCCCGAACCGGCCGTCCGAACAAGAGCGAGAGCAATAGCGCCAGCCAGAGGAAACGGCCTTGTCCGCGTCGCGTCACGGGCACCCCCCTCCGGCTAGGGTATACGGACAGAGCATCACGCAGGAGGCGGAGAGGCCGGAATGAACGCTCGGGAGGTTCTCCCTCTCGGAGTCGGTGGGGGGACGGCATCCCGAGGTTCCCTCACAGCCCTGCAGCTCGTGTCGAAAATCGTACATCGACAGGTAGACCATGCGACAGGGCGGCGGCCCCTGCCCAGACTCCATCTCGAGACTCCGCGCCGATACCGAGAGCGTGGCCGGCTCCTCTCCCCAAGAGACCGCCAGCTCGCCCTCCTCTTCGGACGGAAGGCAGACCCAGGGCCGCTGCGCGCCCTCTGGCTTCCAGCTGGAGTACCAGGCGCTGGACTCCGCCTCTGCCGAGCGCAGCTCGAGCCCATCGGAGCTGCGCAGCTGCTCTCCCAGCGGAAACAGCTGCAGCTCGCTTCCCCGAGCGAGGGGGCATTCCAGCCGACCCAGGCTGCTGCCATCGGCCATGGATATGGCGAGGGCGGCCCCCTCCGGCGCGAAAAAGGGCCCGACCGCTTCTCCGGCCTGGCTCCGGATGTCGAGCTCCACCAGCCCCTGCTCCCCGTCGCCACGCGCCAGCAGGTGCAGCTCCCCCAGTCCATCTTCCTGGCGCCGTACCGTAAGCTGGGGCGCGTTCCTCAAGCCCTGCTCAGTCGACCACATACCTTGGGGGCTCCAGGCGCTGCGGAGAGTAGCGGTGGCCTGGCCTGCGCCCTTCCAGCCGGCGCCCATGAGCAGCGCGCCGTCGATCTCGCGCTCCAGATTGGCAGGAGGGCAGCAAGAGTCTGGACTCCGCGGGAGGGGCTCCAGCTCCTGGCCCACGTGGCGCTCCAACTCCTCCCAGCGCTGCGGCAGGCATTCGATGACCACCTCCCGCACGCCCTGCCAGCTGCGCATGGCTTCCTCGGTTCCGCGAACCTCGAAACAGGCATCGTGCTGCAACTCCTGCGTGAGCGCTTCAGGCGGTCCGCCACCCAGCATCACGACGGCGTTGCCAACTTCGATCTCCCCTATCTCCGAAGGGGTGGCATTCTCCACGCGCGTATACAGCAAGGCGGGCATGGTGGCCACGGCGATCCAGACGACGCCCACAGGGACGAGCGCGCGCCACCGGGCGGTGAGCAAGACAGGAAACTTCGTGCGCCCGAGAACCCAGACCAGCGGGCCCGACAGGACGAGCGCCGCGATCCCGACGAGAGAGCTGGCCAGGAGGTCATCAGGGCTCATCTGCGCTGCGAAGGGATAGACCCATAGCAGCACGAAGGTGGTCATGACCGCCCAGGCGGAGATGGGCAGAGAGAGGGAGGGAGGGTCGGGGGTCGGCGCCGGTCCATCCACATTCAGACATCCCAGGAGCTTCTCGTAGGCAGCGGTGGAATCCGCGGCGCGGAAATCCAACCAGAGCAGATGTCGCAGGAACCTGGGAACCGAGGTGTCGAAATCGCCCTTGCGCAGGATCGGGATGAACTTCCCCGGTCTGGGCGAGTTCATCATCTCACCCCGCATGATGTTGCATTCGTAGCCCACGCCTCCTTCCGGAGTTTCGTCACCTCGCTCCTTGTAGGTTGGTGTGCAGACGATGACGATGTGGTCGCTGTCCGCGACGGCGCTCTCCATTGCCAGGGGGAGGTTTCCCCCACCGCTGAAGTTCTCCTCGTCGAAGAGCACCTCCGCGCCAGCCTGCATCAAAGAGCCGGCCAGCTTCTTTACCCAAGCATTGTGCTCATCGTCCTCCCATGCATACGAGATGAGCACCCTCGGCATCGTGCCTGTCCTCCTGCGGATCCACTCATGGTAGACCAATCCCGCCCCGAGATGCCAGCCTCTCTCGCCCGGGCCCCCTCGTACACCCTCAGCAGCGGTAACAGCGCCGAATCAACCGCGGCTGCTGGAACCACCCCTTCCTCTCCGCCAGCTCGGTCCAGCGCGCCGCCGCCGGCAGCAGCCCGCGCTCCAGCGCCCGCTCCTTCCAACCCACGGGCCCCAGCATATGCCCCATGCTCTCCCGCAGCACCATCAGCCGCCGTCGGCAGCTGGGGTTGGGCCCAGCCCGCATGCCCACATGCAGCAGCGGCCGGCAGGCGCGCAGCTTGCGCTCGTAGATGGCGGCGCGGGCCCGCAGCCAGGGCTGCGCCGCGTCGCGCAGGTTGAGCCAGCCCCGATACCAGGTGCCGATGGCGCGGTAGATGGAGTAGCCGTTGCGCTGCAGGTCGCGCTCGTAGCAGTGGGCCTGCAGGCGCGCCAGCTCTTCGGGCGAGATGCAGGGATGCTCGAAGCCCAGCGTGAAGCCGTCGCCCTGGCCCCAGGGGATGCCCTTGCCCAGGCCGCCGTCGCGCCAGCGGCCCTGTCGCTCGATGCGCTCGTAGAAGGCCGTGCCAGGCGTGGGACCGTACATCAGGCACTGCAGGTAGGTGGGCTCGGCCGCCACGAACTCCTCCAGCTCCTGCCGGATGATCTCCGGGGTCTGGTAGTCGAAGCCCACGATCATGGAGCCCACCACCAGGATGCCGTAGTCGCCCAGGCGCTGGCAGAGCTGCCGCAGCCGCTCACCGTGCAGCTTGTCGTAGCCGGCCTGCTTGCCCTCGAAGCCCACCCAGACCGCCGAGACGCCGATGCGGCAGAGCTCCTCGGCGCTGTAGCGCGAGAGCGCCTTGACGCTGGAGAAGGTGAAGAACTCGAAGTGCCGGCCTTCCTGCTGGCAGCGATCGCCCAGGCGGCGAGCGCGGGCCTCGTCCGCCAGGAAGTTCTCGTCGAAGATCTGGAACTCGTCGATGCCCGTACGCTGCCAGATGTCGTCCAGGGCCTGGAACACGCCGTCGCCGTCGGGCACCAGCGGCACGTAGCCGCGGAACTTGTGGTGCGAGGCGCAGAAATCGCAGCCAACGGCGCAGCCCAGACCCGTGCAGATCAGAGCCTTGCGCCCCGCCTGGATGGGCAAGGAGAAGATGCGGTTGCCGTAGACGATGGTGGGATGGCGGATGGGCCGCCCCTGGCGCTCGCCCAGCAGCTGGCGCATGAAGGCGATGCCCTCGCCATGACAGACCTGGTCCGCCAGGCGCTCCACGCCAGGCACGGCCGTGCCGTAGCCGCCCAAAACGATGCGCGCCTGCGGCGCCAGGCGCCGCACCAGGGCCACGGTGCGCTCCAGGCCCCCCATCAGCTGCATGGTGAAGGACAGGCCCACCCAGTCGAAGCGCTCGCGCCGCAGCTCGCGGGCCAGCTCGCGCTCAGAGGGCCAGTGCAGCACCACCGTCGGGCTGTCGATGTTGGCGGCGATGTACTCCAGACCGTAGGCCCAGCCCGCGCCGGCCGTGCGGAAGGCCCCCTGGTTGACGCAGAGCTGGCCCTTCATGACATCCACGCCCACAGATGGACCGCAATCCGGACCCCCGATGGGCCGGCAGACCGTGCTCAGCAGGACGCGCGGCAATGAACCCTCAAGCCGGCTGGGGGACGGGGCGCAGCTTGCGCCCGAAGTAGCCGCGCAGCACCTGGGGCAGGCTGCGGCGCTCGGGGAGCGGCGGCGCCTGCGCCAGCGGGTAACGGGTGAGCAGCAAGCGCGGCTGGTCGAAGGGCATCATGCCGTGGCGCACCTCTTCCATGCAGGCTCGGCCGTGGCGCAGCAGGCCCGTGATGCCGCTGCAGCGCTGGGCGCTGCGCGGGTCGCTGCGCAGGGCGTGGGCCACGAAGAGCCAGCGCGCGGCGGGCTCGGTGAGGGGGACGGTGAACGCCGCGAACTGCAGCCAGCTGGTCCAGGTGGCCCGGCCGCGGGCCGCGTCCAGGGCGGCGCCGGCCAGGTTCAGCTCGCGCCGCAGCTTGCGCTGCGTGCTGCGGAAGAGGCGCCGTACTCGGGGATTGGGGCCCAGCTCTCGGCCCAAGGAGAGGATGCCCGAGGCGTCCATCATGTCGTTGCGGAAGCCCTGGGCCCGGGCGCGCAGCGCGGGGTCCTGGGAGCGGCGGTGGCGGCGGTATCCCGCCAGGCGCAGCCGCATATAGCGCAAGGCCAGGGGGCCGTGGCGCTCGTAGTCGCGCCGCTGGAACTCGGTGGTCAGGGCCCGCAGGCCGGCGTCGTCGAAGTCGGGATGGCGCAGGTAGTAGTGGGACATGCCCACCACCTCGGGCCGCGAGATGTCCAGGTGCCCTGCGCTCTTCATGCGCTCGTAGTAGGGCGTGCCGGGGAAGGGGCAGGCCATGGCGTACTGGTAGCCGGCCGCGCCGATGCGCAAGGCGTACGCGATGTCCGCTTCCACGTCCTGTCGCGACTGCTCGGTGGTGCCGGCGATGAAGGACAAGAAGACCTTGATGCCGTGGGACTGCAGCTCTTCCACCAGGTGCCGGAAGTCCACGTCGCGGTTCTTGCCCCAGCTCTTGCGAGAGGGTGCGTTCTCCATGCCGATCCACAGCGAGTCCACCCCCATGCGCAGCAGATCCTCAGGATCGAAGCGGCTGACCTGGGCGGCGTCGGCGAAGATGAAGGGCAGGAAGAGGGGACCGCGGGCCAGCTGCTGCTGGTTGAGGCGCTGGAAGCTGCGTGCCAGCTGGGAGTTGGACAGGAAGTTCTCGTCGAAGAGCAGGAAGTGGATGGCCTGGGGACCGGGCCCGTTCTGCGCCAGCGCGTACTCCACGCGCTTCATAGCGGCGAAGATCTCCTCGGCCGTGCGCAGGATGGGCACGCGCTGGTGGCCGAACTGGGCCGAGGTGGAGCAGAACTCGCAGCCGCGGTGGCAGCCCAGGCTGACAGCCAGGGAGAAGGAGGGCGGGTTGGCCTTGACACCGGCGATCACGTTGGCGTGCTGGTTGGCCGGCACCGGGGGGTGCTTCACGGGCGCCTCGGGATCCTGGTCCAGCAGCGTCCGGAAATAGCGGATTCCGTCGCCGGTGCAGAGGTGGTCGGAAAAAGGCTCCACCAGCTCGCCCACGGCCATGGCGCCGGCGCCGCCGATCACCGTGCGGATGCCGGGCTGGATGGCCTTGGCGCGCTGGCAGATGCGGCGCGCCTTGCGCAGGTAGGAGGCGGACGTGGTGATGCCCAGGTAGTCGTAAGGCCTGCCCTGGGCCTGGGCCTGGCGCAGCAGGTCTTCCAGCTCTTCCAGGGAGGGGTACTCGGCGACCTCGCACTGGGCGTCGATGTTGGCGGCGATCATGTGCAGGCCCAGGTTGGAACACTGCTGGTGGATGGTGAAGATGCCCTGCTCGCGGGTGAACTGCCGGTGGCTGGTGCCGTGCTGCACCTGGTTCAGGGGCGAGTCGTAGGGGTCGTCCACGCAGAATGGGCGGTAGACCGTGCTGAGCAGGACGCGGGGCATGGACCGCTCGCGGGGAGTGAAGCTCTCTCCATAGGCAGCGGGCGTGGGCCGTGCCAGCAGACTTTGCTCATTCCTCGCTTTGTTGGTGGCGCTGGAACTCGCGCAAGGCGTCTGAACGCGTAGCCGACGACGACCAGGAACTCAGCGCCCTCGTTGTTCAACTCGGCAAACAGACCTCCGAAGTCGGAGTTCCAGTCTTCCATCCGCCTTCCACCGCCTCGCTTCCCGCACCATCTGCCACGCCGCCGTGAAACGCGCCGCCGCACCGCTGCTTTGCCAGAAATCGAGGTCGAAGTCGCGGCCAGCTTCGTCCAGCCGGCAGACGCGTACCGTCATCTGGCGCCTCATTGGTGTCATGACTCCACAATTACCGCGTCCTTGCCCTTCGCGCGCCCCCCACCCCAGCCCTTGGGCACTCCCACCAGCAGCAGCACGGCCGGCAGCACCACCAGGTCTGCGACCAGGGCCACCAGCACGGTGATGCCGGTCAAGAAGCCGAAGTTGCGCGTGCCCACGAAGTCCGACAGACAGAACACCCAGAAGCCCAGAGCCAATACGATCGAAGTGAACACAAGGGCCCGGCCCACCGAGCGCATGGTGTGGCTCATGGCGTCGCGCAGGGGCACGCCCTGGCCCAGCTCGTGGCGCAGGTGGTGCAGGTAGTGGATGGTGTCGTCCACGCCGATGCCGATGGCGATGCTGGCGATCATCACCGTGAAGCCGTCCAGGGGCATGCCGAGCCAGCCCATCAGGCCCATCATGAAGGCGATGGGCAGCACGTTGGGGATCATGGCCAGCAGCCCCATGCGCGGCGAGCGCATCACCAGCACCATCACGACGAAGAGCACCGCCAGCACGATGCCGAAGCTGCGGATCTGGCCGTTGACCAGGTAGCTGTCCATGTTGACGAAGAGCACCGACGAGCCGGTCAGGCGCACCTCCACGTCGTCTGGGAAGAGCTCGTCCACGTTGGCCTGCACCTCGTCCAGCAGGCCGCGGGCGCCGCCCAGGCCCATCTTGGCGCCCTGGAAGCGCGTGGAGATGCGCAGCAGCTCGGCGCTGTCGTCCACCATGCCGTCGGTGGTCTCGGGGCTGACCATCAGCAAGAGCTGGGCGATGGCCTGGGGTGAGTCAGGCACGCTGCGGCGCTCGGGATCGCCGCTCATCACCTCGTGCAGCTCCTGCACCAGGTCGGCCAGGGACACGCCGCGCGCCATCTTGGGATGGGCCTCGAAGCGATCCTGCAGGGCGGCGGCGGCCTGCAGCACGGCCGGCCGCTTGACCCCGTCCTGTTCGGCGCTGCGCACCACGATGTCCAGGGGAGAGGAACCGCCGTAGACGTCCTCGATGAAGTCGTGGTCCGTGACCACCTGCGCGTCGGGCTTGAAGTACTTGAGCAGGTTGGTCTCCACCTGGATGCGCAGGATGCCCAGGGCCACCACCGCGGCCAGCAGCATGGAGACGGCCAGCGCCGGTGCGGGGCGGCGCTGCACGATGCGGTCCGCCCACAGCAGGACGCCCCAGGGGCGCGGGGCCTTGGGCGCCTTGCCGGCCGGCGGGGCGCCCGGGCGCAGGGCCAGGCAGGCCGGCAGGATCAACACGGTGGCCAGCAGGGCCAACAGCACGCCGATAGCCGCGAAGACGCCGAAGGTGCGCACCGGCATGACCTGGTTGACCACCAGTGAGAAGAAGCCGGCGGCTGTGGTCAGGCTGGTGAGCAGGCAGGGTGGCCCGATGCTGCGCAGCGTGCGGATCACGGCCTCGCGGCGCGTACCCGCCTCGGGCAGGATCTCCTGGTAGCGCGATAAGAAATGCACCGCGTCGGCCACCCCCACCAGCACCAGGATGGGCGTGATGATGGAGGTGACCCAGTTGGTCTGGTGGCCGGCGGCCACGAAGAGCCCCATGGTCCAGGCCACGGTGACCAACACCACGGCCAGGGGCAGCAGCGCCCCGGCCAGGCGCCGCAGCAGCACGAAGGAGGAGATGCCCACGAGCAGCAGCATCAGGCCGGAGAAGAGCTGCTGGTCGCGGGTGTTGTAGCGCTCGATGGCTTCGGCGATCACCGGGTTGCCCGCCAGCATGAAGCGCCAGCCTTGCAGGTCGGTTGTGGCCAGATGGTCTCTCATGGCGGCCACGATGCGGTTCTGGGCCGAGGGATCGGAGAGCACGTCGTCTTCCAGGTCGGCCACCAGCAGGGCCGAGCGGTGATCCGCCGAGACCAGCCGCCTCAGCAGGCCCGAGGAGCGCACCTTCTGTCGCACGCCGGCCACCTCTTCCTCGGTCTCGGGCAGCGAGTCCATCAGGGGACCCACCTCGACCCAGCCGCCGTCGCCCAGCACGGCGTCGGTGGTGGTGACGCTGGTGACCTCTTCCACGCCCTCGATGTCCTCCAGCTCATGGCTGATGCGGTCAATCCCGGCCAGGCCCTCGACGGTGAAGATGTCGCCTTCGCCAGCCAAGGCCACGTAGACCACGTGGTCGCCCCCGAAGACGTCGGTGGTCTGGCGGTAGAAGAGCAGGCCGGGGTCGTTCTGGGCCAG